>DATFTG010000228.1:0-3905 GCA_035262265.1 Gemmatimonadales bacterium | reverse complement strand
TCGACGGCGACGGCCACCTCGACCTCTACGTCGCCAATTACAAGACGCGCTCCGCCATGGACGTCTATCCGCCGCAGGAGCGGAGCTTCGATCAGGTCGTGCGTCAGGTGGGGGGCCGCTACGAGGTCGTGCCCAAATTCCGCGACGACTATCGCGTGGTGGACAAGCCCGAATACGGCCTCGTCTCGATGCAGCAGCGCGCCGACCCGGACTACTTCTACCTCAACGACGGCACGGGGCACTTCTCTCTGGTGCCCCGGACCGCGGGACGATTCCGCGACGAGGACGGCAAGCCCCTCGCCGCGGCGCCCGAGTTCTTCGGCTTGACCGCCAAGTTTACCGACGTCGACGGCGACGGCGCCCCCGA
Source organism: Gemmatimonadales bacterium (assembly GCA_035262265.1). GTDB lineage: Bacteria > Gemmatimonadota > Gemmatimonadetes > Gemmatimonadales > GWC2-71-9 > DASTHG01. Next base: position 3,538 of record DATFTG010000228.1, on the reverse strand, counting down.
TCTCTACGTCTGCGATGATTTCGAGGATCCCGACCTGTTCTGGCTCAACACCGGGCACGGGACGTTCCGCGCCGCCCCCAGGCTCGCCTTCCGCAACACCAGCAACTCGTCGATGGGTGTCGATTTCTCCGACGTCGATCGCGACGGCAAGGTCGACATCTTCGTCGCCGACATGCTGGGGCGAGGCGCGCACCGGAAGACCGAGGTCCCGACCCACACGCCGCTCCCCAAGCTGATCGGCCTGATCGACGATCGCCCCCAATGGCAGCGCAATACGCTGCAGCTCAACCGCGGCGACGGCACCTTCGCCGAGGTCGCCGGGTACGCCGGCGTCTCCGCCTCCGACTGGTCGTGGGACGCCGTGTTCCTCGATGTCGACCTCGACGGGTATGAGGACGTGCTGCTCACGACGGGCCATCTCTGGGACATCATGGATGCCGACACGTGGGAGCGGATCCGCACCTCGTTCTCCGGCGATTGGCGGCACGAGCTGGCGCAGTTCCCCAAGCTCGCCGAGCACAATGTCCTGTTTCGCAACAACGGCGATCTGACGTTCAGCGAGGTCGGCAGGCAGTGGGGGTTCGGGGTCGACTCCGCCATCTCGCACGGGATCGCCACGGCAGATCTGGACGGCGACGGCGCCCTCGATGTGGTGGTGAGCCGTCTCGACGCGCCTCCCGCGGTGTACCGCAATACGACGAGCGCGCCGCGGATCGCCGTGCGGCTGCGCGGGCGGGCACCCAACACCGCCGCGGCTGGGTCCAAGATCCACGTGCTGGGCGGGCCGGTGCCCGATCAGAGCAAGGAGGTCGTGCTCGGCGGATCGTACCTCTCCGGCTCTGACCCGCTCTACACCTTCGCCGCCGGGGCCGGTACCGCACTGACGATCGAAGTCGCCTGGCGACGCGGGGGGAAGAGCGTCATCCAGGACGTGCGGCCGAATCGGGAATACGAGATCGACGAGCCGGCGTCCGCTACACTGGCCCAGCCGCTGCCCGACTCGACTCCTCGCACCGAGGGACCTTGGTTCCGCGACGTCTCGTCGCAACTCGGTCACCGGCACGTCGAAAGCTCCTACAACGACTATCAGCGCCAGCCGCTGCTGCCGCTGGCACTGAGCCGTCTCGGTCCCGGTGTGACGTGGTACGACGTGGACGGCGACGGCGCCGAAGATCTGCTGATCACGTCGGGGCGGGGAGGAACGCTCGCCTATTACCGCAACGTGCGCGGGAGATTCATCAAGACCGATCTGCACCTGCCCACGGCTCGCTACGACGAGACGGCGGTGCTCCCCGTTTCCGACGGCAAACGGGGTACGGAGCTGCTGCTCGGCCAATCCAACTACGAATCGCAAACGCCGGACGAGGCGAGCGGCGTGCCGGGTGTCCTGGGGATCTCACCGGCGCCGCGGCGCGGCAGCGTCACCACGGTGGTTGCGGGCGATCACGCGAGCGTTGGCCCGCTCGCGCTGGCCGACGTCGACGGTGACGGCCGGCTCGACCTGTTCGTGGGAGGGCGCGTGCTGCCGGGGGCCTATCCACGACCGGTGGATTCGCGGCTGTTTCGGAACACGGGCAGCGCGTTTGCGTTCGACAGTGTCAACAGCGCGCCGCTGCGCGCGGCGGGAATGATCTCGAGCGCCGTCTTTTCGGACGTGAACGGCGACGGCTGGCCTGATCTCATCCTGGCGCCCGAGTGGGGGTCGCTTCGGCTGTTTCTCAACGACCACGGCCGGCTGCACGAGGCGACGGCGGAGTGGGGACTCGCCGGCGTGGTCGGCCGGTGGAACGGGGTGACCGCCGGCGATCTCAACGGTGACGGCCGGCTCGATCTCGTCGCGACCAGCTGGGGCCGCAACACCCTGTATCGCGTCGACTCCCTGCACCCGCTGTACCTCTACTACGGCGACCTCACGGGGACGCGCCGCCTCGACATGCTGGAGGCGCAGTACGACGATCGCTTGCAGGGCATCGCGCCGCTGGCGCCGCTGGAGCGCCTGATGGGCGTGATCCCGGCGATCCGGTTGTCGACGCGGACCTACGCTGCGTATGCGGGCGAGACGATCCAGCAGGTGTTGGGGCCGGTGTTTCCCAACGCGCAGCGGCTGACCGCGGCGACGCTCGATCACACCGTCTTCGTCAACCGCGGCAACCGGTTCGAGCCGGTTCCGTTGCCGCGCGAGGCGCAGCTCGCTCCCGCGTTCGCCGTGCTCGTCGCCGACTTCGACGGCGACGGCAAGGAAGACGTCTTCCTGAGTCAGAATTTCTATCCCACGGAGATCGGGACGCCGCGCTACGATGGCGGCCGCGGGCTGCTGTTGCGTGGCGACGGCGCCGGCGGGCTCGCGGCCGTGCCCGGCCAGGTGTCGGGCATCGCGGTGTACGGCGACCAGCGCGGCGCGGCATTCGCCGACTACGACAACGATGGACGCGTAGACCTCGCCGTCTCGCAGAACGGGGCGGCAACCAAGCTCTATCACAACGAGCGGGCCACTCCCGGGCTGCGCGTGAGGCTCCAGGGCCCGCCGGGGAACCCGCGCGGCATCGGTGCGGTGCTGCGCCTCGAATACGGAGCGCGTAAGGGCCCGGCGCGCGAAGTGCACGGCGGATCGGGCTACTGGTCGCTCGATGGAACCGTGCAGGTGCTGGGGATGGACGGGGCCGCGACGGCGATCCTGGTTCAGTGGCCGGGTGGAAAAACGTCGGAAACGCCCGTGCCGCGCGGAGCGCGGGAAGTGAGCATCAAAGCTCCGCAATAGCTGTGCACGCGGGCGGCGCACAGGATAGCTTTCCTCTCCGCATGCACCTGCTCCTGCTGCTCGCGCTCACTCAGCTGCCGAGCGACTCCCTCCCGGCGCCCCGCGGGTTTGTCAACGATTTCGCTGCCGTGATCGACCCGCAGGCAGCGGCCCGGATGGAGGCCACCCTGCAGGAGGTGCAGCGGCTCACCCATGGCGATATCGCCATCGTCACGCTCGCCGACATCGGCGGCCGCGAGGCGAGCGACGTCGCGCTGCAGATCGGTCGCCAATGGAAGCTCGGCGGGGCCGGGCCGGTCGGCGACCCTTCCAAGAACCTCGGCGTCGTCCTCCTGCTCGTTCCGCTCCACAACCACCAGGCCGGCACAGGGCAGGTGTACATCGCAACGGGGAGAGGGGCCGAGGGATTTCTCAACGACGCCCGCGTGGGCCGTATCCGGGACGCGATGATCCCCGCGCTGCGCGACGAGGATTACTCGAGCGCGCTCGAAACCGGGGCCGGCCTCCTGGCGCAAGCGTTCGCGGACGAATTTCACGTGACGCTGAGCACGCCGTCGCCGGTCCCGCAGGTAGACGAGCCGCAGACGGGTCCGCGAATTCCGGGCCCCATCGTCGCATTCGTCGTCATCCTCCTGCTCATCATCATTCTCAGCTCCATCGCGCGTGTGGCGCGCCGCGGTGGGCTGGGGGCCCTGTGGTGGTTCAGTGTGCTGAACGGGATGCGTGGCTCGGGGCGTGGGCGGTGGGGTGGCTGGGGCGGAGGGGGGAGCTGGGGCGGTT
>DATFTG010000227.1:0-4535 GCA_035262265.1 Gemmatimonadales bacterium | reverse complement strand
CCGGCGTGATCCTCACCATCCGCCAGGATGCGTTCCAGCCGCCGGGCGTTGGCCTGCGGCTCCTCCCCGGCGAGCAGCTGGACGTCGGCGACTCCCAGCCCATGCCGCTCGGGGTCGATCGTCCATTCCCGCACCCCGCGGCCGACGACCTCCCAGACGCGGGTCGTTCCGGCAGGCGAAATCTCGTCCATGCCGACCGCACCGTATACCACGAGGGCGTGCTCGGCTTCGAGACGGGCGAGGGCATGCGCCACGAGGGGCCCGCGGCTCTCGTCGGACACGCCGATCACCTGGCGCCGCACCCCCGCCGGATTGGCGAGGGGCCCGAGCAGGTTCATCAGCGTGGTGACGCCGAGCTCCTTGCGGACCGGCGCGACGTGGCGCATCGCCGGATGGAAATTGGGTGCGAACAGAAACGCCACGCGCGCCTCGCGCAGCGCGCGTGCAGCCGCGGCGGCGTCGAGCGTGACGGATACGCCGAGCGCTTCGAGCACGTCGGCCGAGCCGCAGCGTGAAGTGTAGGACCGGTTGCCGTGCTTGGCGACCGTCGCCCCGGCCCCGGCGGCCACGAGCGCAGCACCGGTACTGATATTGAACGTCGTGACGGCGCCCCCGCCGGTTCCGGCGGTGTCCACGAGATGGGGGGCATCGATGTCGACGCGGATCATCGCCTCGCGCAGCGCGCGCGCCGCACCGGCGACTTCGTCCGCGGTCTCGCCTTTGACGCGCAGCGCCATCAGCAGACCGCCGACCTGCGCCGGCGTTGCGTCGCCACGCATGATGACGCCGAACACCTGGGCGGTGTCCGCTTCGGACAGCGACGCACCGTTCGCGAGGACGTGAATGGCCCGCTCCAGGGGCCCCGCAGTGGGCTGGGGCATGCGTAAAGAAAATCGGCTTTTGTCAAATAGGACAAGGGGTTATCTTTGTTTGGTGACCAGCCGGCCCTTCCTCGCCGTGGTGCAATACGACGGAGGGCTGTTCGTGGGCTGGCAACGCCAGCCCGCGGGACGAACCGTGCAGGGGGAGTTCGAGGCGGTGTTGGAGCGGCTCACCGGCCGCCGCACCGCGGCCACCGGTGCCGGTCGCACCGACACGGGTGTGCACGCCACCGGTCAGGGGGTGGGATTCATCGCCGATGAGCGCTGGAGCGCCGATGCGCCGGGGTTACGACGGGCATTGAACGCGCTCTTGCCCCCGGACATCTGGGTGGCACGCGTCCATCCCATGACTTCCCGGTTTCACGCGCGTCGGGCCGCGACGGCGCGGCGCTACCGTTACGAAATCGGCACCGACGACACGAGTCGCTCCCCGTTCCGCCGTCGCTACGAGTGGGCGTTGGGTCGGTCTCTCGAGGCGGTGCTGCTCGCAGAAGCCGCAGCGGCGCTGCCGGGGGAACATGACTTCCGCGGCCTGGCCGCGCACGGTGCGGCGAAGCCCGATTATCGCTGCCACGTGGCGCAGGCGACCTGGACACCGCGCGCCAACGGCTCCGGGATGACGTTCACGATCGAGGCCAACCGCTTCCTCCACCGCATGGTCCGCTTCCTCGTGGGGACGATGGTCGACATTGCGCTCGCTCGCCGTCCGTTGTCGGACCTGCCCCAGCTCCTGACCGCGACCGACAACCAGGCGGCGAGCCCGCCGGCGCCGCCCCAGGGGCTCTATCTCGAGACCGTCACGTATCCTCCCGAACTCTACGCCGAGGCAACCGTATGAAGTTCTTTCTCGACACCGCCTCCCTGAAGGACATCAGCTGGGCGGTTCAGGCGGGTCTGATCGACGGCATCACCACGAACCCGACGCTGCTCTCCAAACAGGCCGGCGACCTCGATCCGCGCGATGTGCTAAAGGAGATTTGCTCGATCGTCGAGGGGCCGGTATCGGCGGAGGTCGTGGGGACCGACACCGACGGCATGCTCACCGAAGGCCGGTCGCTCGCCAAGATTGCCGACAACATCGTCGTCAAGATCCCGATGCTCGAAGCGGGGATGGTCGCCGTGCGGCGACTCGCCTCCGAGGGCATCCGCACCAACGTCACGCTCTGCTTCTCGAGCGTGCAATGCCTCGTCGCGGCGAAGGCGGGGGCGACCTATGTGTCGCCGTTCATCGGACGCATCGACGACGTCGGCCAGGAAGGGATGGACGTGATCCGCGAGACGCGGCAGATGTTCGACAACTACGCGATCGCCACGCAGATCCTCGCGGCGTCGATCCGCCATCCCCGCCACGTCGCCGAAGCCGCGATGATCGGCGCCGACGTCGCGACGCTGCCGCCCGACGTCCTGAAGAAGCTGCTGCAGCACCCGCTCACCGATCGCGGCCTGCAGCAGTTCCTCGCCGACTGGAACAAGCTCAAGCCGGCGGCACGGGCCGCGGTGTGACCTGGGAATCGCCGCTCTCCGGCCGCTATGCCTCGCCCCCGATGCAGGCGCTGTGGAGCGAGCGCCGCCGCATCGGGCTGTGGCGTCGCCTGTGGCTGGCCCTGATCGAGAGCGAGCGCGAGCTGGGACTCGAGATCCCGGCGGACGCCGTCACCGCGATCCGCGCCCATCTCGACGACGTCGACCTGGCGCGCGTCGCGGAGCTGGAAAAGCGGCTGCGTCACGACGTCATGGCGCATATCCACGCCCTCGGCGAGCAAGCGCCGGCCGCTCGAGCCTACATCCACCTCGGCGCGACCAGCGCCTACGTCACCGACAACGCCGATCTCGTGCTGATGCGCGAGGGACTCGTGCTGTTGCTCGGCCGCGTCGCGGCGGTACTGGTGGCGCTGGGACACGTGGCGCGCCGTCATCGCGCCCTTCCCTGCCTCGCCTACACTCACTTTCAGCCCGCGCAGCTGACCACCGTCGGCAAGCGGGCGACGCTGTGGATGCAGGAGTTCGTGCTCGACGCCGACGAGCTGTTGCATCGCGTCGAGACCCTGCAGTTCCGCGGCGTGAAGGGGACCACCGGCACCCAGGCGAGCTTTCTCGATCTGTTCGACGGTGACCACGACAGGGTGCGCGAGCTCGACGCCCGGGTGTCGGGAAAGATGGGCTTCACCAGGATCTTCCCCGTCACTGGCCAGACCTACAGTCGCAAGCAGGACGCGCAGGTGCTCGCGGCGCTCGCCGGTCTCGCTGCTTCGGCGGCGAAGTTCGCCACCGACCTGCGCCTGCTGCAGCACGAAGGAGAGCTGCTCGAGCCGTTCGAGAGCGAGCAGGTGGGCTCCTCCGCCATGCCCTACAAGCGCAATCCGATGCGCGCCGAGCGCATGACCAGCCTGGCGCGTTTCGTGATCGAGATCGCGGGGAACGGCTGGCAGACCAGCGCCCAGCAATGGCTCGAGCGGACCCTCGACGACAGCGCCAACCGCCGTCTCGTGATTCCCGAGGCGTTTCTCGCCGCCGACGCCATTCTCGTCCTCGCCACCAACGTCGCCGCGGGGCTCGAGGTGCGCGAGCCGGTCATCCGCCGCCATGTGGACGACACGCTGCCGTTTCTCGCCACCGAACGCCTGTTGATGCGCGGCGTGAAGGCGGGTGGGGATCGCCAGCGTCTGCACGAAGTCATCCGCGGCCATAGCCTCGCGGTCTCCCAGGCCACGGCCGAGCACGGCGCCGCCAACGATCTCCTGGGCCGGCTCGCCGCCGATCCCGCCTTCCGCGCGCTTGGCGTGGTATCCCGCCCCGATGAGCTCGACCCGGCCCAGTACGTCGGCCGCGCGCCCCAGCAAGTCGACCTTTTTCTCGACGAGGTGCTCCCCGCCGTGCTCCGTCGCATTGAAGCCGTCGCGCCCGCCGCCGGCGCCGCCGAGGTAAAGGTATGACGACCGTCACGCCGCTCGTCGCCAGCAATCTGTCGCTGCCGCTGCTGCGCCGCGGCAAGGTCCGCGAGATGTACGAGGTCGACGCCGACACGCTGCTCATGGTAGCGAGCGACCGCGTCAGCGCCTTCGACGTCGTCATGAAGGAGCCGGTCGCCTACAAGGGGGCGGTGCTCACACAGCTGTCGGCGTTCTGGTTCCACAAGCTGGCGCACGTCGTCCCGCACCACCTGATCAGCGCCGAAGCGTCCGACATCGTGGACCGCGTGCCCGCGCTGGCGCCGCACCGTGCCACCATCGCCGGCCGCGCAATGCTGGTGCGCCGCACCACGCCGGTTCCCTTCGAGTGCGTCGTGCGCGGCTATCTCTCCGGCTCGGCGTGGGCGGAGTACAAGAAGTCCGGGACCTTGGCAGGCGAGGCGCTCGCCAACGGACTGGTGGAGAGTGCCAAGCTCGAGCCGGCGATCTTCTCGCCGGCAACGAAAGCCGAGACCGGGCACGACGAGAACGTCACGTTCAAGCGCGTGACCGAGGCTTTAGGGGCCGAGATGGCCAACACCCTGAAGCGCGCCAGTCTCGCCCTCTACGAAGGTGGACGCGATTTCGCCGCCGGCCGAGGCATCATCATCGCCGATACGAAGTTTGAGTTCGGCACGACGCCGGACGGCACGCTGCTCGTGATCGACGAGGTGCTGACCCCCGATTCCTCGCGCTTCTGGCCCGC
>DATFTG010000226.1:0-14027 GCA_035262265.1 Gemmatimonadales bacterium | reverse complement strand
CGCGCGGCCTGCAGCCGGTGATCGCCAACGCCACGGGGATCCCCGAGCGGTTCGACTTTCTCGTTCCGGACGGCGCGGACCAGAGCGACCGGGCGGGGAAGGAGATCGCCCGGGCCGATCTCATTTGTGTGCTCGACATCTCCGATCTCGGCCGCATCGGCGATCTCGCCGGCGCCGTCCGTGACCGGCGGGTCCCGGTGATCTGCATCGATCATCACGTGAGCCAGGGCACGCTGCCCGAAGGCCCGCGGCTGGTCGCGCCCGAAGCGACGGCCACCGCCGAGCTGGTGTTCGACCTCGCGATGGCGCTGGAATGGGAGGTGACGGCCGACGCCGCCCGCGCGCTGTACGTCGGCTTGCTCACCGATACCGGCGGGTTCCGCTTCTCGAACACGACCGCGCGCGCGCTGCGCGTGGCCGCGGCGCTGCTGGAGCGCGGCGTCGATCCGGAGTCGATTTACGAGTCGGTCTACGCCAGCGCTCCCGAGGGTCGCGTGCGGCTGCTCGGCGACGTGTTGCAGACGCTCGTCGTCGAGCCGATCGGCCTCGCCTGGGTGACCGTCCCGCCGGGGGCGCTCGAGCGCCACGGCGCCAGCCCCGACGACCTGGACGGCATCATCGAGCACGCGCGCTCGATCGGCGGCGTGCGTCTCGCGCTCTTGTTCCGACAGATCGCCAACGGGCGCACCAAGGTGTCGTTCCGGTCGATGGGCAACGTCGACGCCGCGGCGCTGGCCCAGGTGTTCGGCGGGGGCGGCCACCACAAGGCGGCGGGGGCATCGCTCGAGGGGCCGATCGCCGACGTGCAGGCGCGCGTGCTCGCCGCCGCCCGCTCGCAACTCAACGGCGGCGGCTAGCGAGCGCGAGACACGCCACGGCCGCGGCCGTCTTTTCCTCGCTGCGCCAGCGCCCGCTGACCTGTCCCGCGAGCTCCGCCACCCTTCCCCTGAGCTGCCGCTCGGTGATGCGCGACGCGCGCGCCGCCGCCCCGTAGACCTCCCGCTCGACCACGACGGTCGAGCCGATGCGCAGCCCCGCCAGCCCTTCGACCGCGACGCGCCGGAACAGCGCGCCCTCGAGGGCGTGCGCGCGAATGTGGGGATTGGCGATGCGGTTGGGGTCGATGAGGCTGCCGACGACGAGCCCCGCGGCGCGCGGCCGCACGCCACGGCGCCCGTATTCACGCACCAGCACCGCGAGCGACCGCGCGGCACAGCGCTCGATGACGCGAGCCAGCCGCGCGATCACCGCCTGGCTCGTCTGCGCGGTACCGAAGCCGGCGTGATAGGGTTGGCGGGTGCGGGGTCGCGCGGGATCGGACAGCTCGACGCGGCGGCGATCGAGAACGGTGGGTGAGCGCGCCGGCCCGGCGACGAGCACGGCCATGGCCCAGCCGGACTTGATGCGGAGTCCGAGCGCGGTGTGTCGGGAAGGCATGTTGTGAAGGTACTTCCACCAACCGCCACCGGTCACCAGTCGAACCAGTGGCTGACCTTCAACAGAAACGTGTTGTTCGCCGGTGCCCGGAAGAGCTGGCGGAAATCGCCGGTGAAGGAGCGCGTGCCGAGCACGCCATCGAAATCGTCACGTCCCTGGCTCCACACCAGATACAACGTGGAGCCGGGCTGGTATTCCCACCGCAGAACGGTATTCGAGTTGAAGAACTTGACGTCGAACCCGCCCGGATTGTTCGCCACGGCGGTGTCGCTGTAGGGGCGGAAGCGGTCGTCGTAAGCGCGGGCCCGCGGGTCATTTAGTTCCCGCACGTTCGTGTAGCTGCCTTTACTGACGAATGGTGACGCGTAGATCTGCAGGGTGAGGGTCGGCGATGCCGTGTAATTCACCCGCAGCAGGAGGCTGATCGTCCGCTGCTCGAGGTGGGCGAAGGTGTAGTGCGTGCCGAAATTGCCGAACCACTGATTGTCGCTCTTGTTGCGGGTGAAGTTTGCACCCACGCTGCCGGTCCAGCGGTTGGCAATCCGAAAATCCGTGCCCGGCTGAATATTGAAGTACGTGGAGCGCCCGCCATCCGCGCGCTGCACCATCATCCACACGGATGGAACGAGCACACCACGCTGGTCGCCCTGGATGCCGATCCAGGGCGAAATGTAGGGATCGAGCCGCAGGGCGGGGCCACCGCGGGCCGCACGATCGTCGAACGCCGTGCCCAACCGCCCCACCGTGGCGCCGGCGTGCAGCCACCAGTGGTTTCGCAATTCCGAGTGCGCATTGGTATTCACCGCGTGCTCGAGGGGCAACCCCGCGGTCGTCCAATCGTTCCACTCGTTGAAGTTCCAGAACAACCGGTTGAACACGGCGTTCGGCTTCTGGAAGTTGAGCGACCCCCACGTCGCCTGCTCCTGCCAGTCGGCGCGATTGAGGAATCCCAGGTCGTTGATTTCGTACCCAGGTGTCACCCGCTGGTAGCTCGTCTCGAACTCCACGAACCCCGCCACCTTCCCGAACTTGACTTGCGCGGTGCTCCCCGAGAGGCTGGTCGCCGTCGAGTCGACCCCCAGCGGTCCATCGGGCCGCTGGTAGTAGTGGGCCGGTTCCATCTGCGTCCCGATCATCGCCTGAGCCGTTCCCGCGACCCGGCTGCCGGTGACTGCCGCCTGGAACTGGTAGGTGTGGAGAAAACGATGCCGCACGTTGAATCCGACGACGTCGGCGCTCGAACGCAGCACATTGCGCGTGGAATCGTCGAGCGAGCGGTTCACCGCCGTGGCGATCACGCCGATGGTTGTTTCGCCCTTCCGAAGATCCTGCGTGATGCGCAGCACCCCGTAGTTGCTCGCGGGCTCGATGGTGAGGTTCTGAATCCCTGACTGTCGCTGCGTGACCGCGTCCAGGATGCCGACGGACAGACCGCTCGTGGTGCGGCCGGTGAGCTTGGCGGCGCCGAGTATCGTCGTCGACGTCGGGGAATTGGCGTCCCCGTACGTGCCGGCGAGCTGCGGGGCACGACCGATGCGCCGCGAGTAGAACAACCCCTCACCCTGACAGTTCACGACGCTGCAGTTCACGCCGAAGCTGAGCAGGCCCGCGCCCTCGATAAAAAATGGCCGTCGTTCCTGAAAGAAGGTCTCGAACGCGGTGAGGTTGAGGACCGAGGGGTCGGCTTCCACCTGTCCGAAGTCCGGGTTCACCGTGCCGTCGAGGGTGAGATTCGACGTTACGCCATATTTGAAATCCGCACCGGCGGTGAAGCGCTGATCGTGATTGAATCCCACGGTAGCAGGCACGGATACATTCTTGGTCACGAGGTATGGCGTCGCTTCGAGCCGCCGCGGCGACGAAATACCGTCGATCCCGTTGACCTCGCCTAGCTGGGACACGAACCCCGCCTGTTGCCGGCGGTACAAGGGCCAGCTGACGCGCTCCTTGTAGCGTTCGATATCGCGCCAGATGCCGAACCCGAAGGTGTGGGCCGGCGCATTCGCATAACGCAGCTGCGAGAGGGGGATGCGAAACTCCGCCGTCCAGCCGAGTGAGTCGACCGCGGTCGCGACGTCCCAGACGCCGTCCCAGGCGTCATCCTCGTTGCCGTCGTTGTAGATCGCGTAGTCGCGCTTCACCCCCCCGGGACTCACCGCGAACTCGTAGCCGGTCCGGCGATCATGGTAGGAATCGATGACGATCTTCAGCTGGTCGGTGGGCGGCCGGACGTCGCGGCGCGCCAGAATCTTCAGGATCTTCTGCGGCTCCGGGTCATACGCGCGGATGAACACGTAGAAGTTGTGCTCGTCGTAGGCGACCTTGGCCATCGTCCGGAAGCGGGCGGGCTTGCCTTCGTCGGGATCAAACTCCACGAATTCCGTGATCGGCTGTGCGGTGCGCCAGACCTCGTCGTCGTCCCGCCCGTCGAGGACGGGCGGATGGACGGCGCGGCTGGCGGTCGCCTGGCGCGAGGGCGGGGGCGGGGGCGCGCTCGCAGCCCCTTGCGGAGTACCCCCGACGACGGCGAGCAGGAACGTGAGCACTCGAAATCCTCAACGGTTAGGAATCGAGAAGTAAGACAGCATAAGTTCCAAAATGGTTGAAGGTGATCCTGCGGCCGTCGTTCCTGACGAGTTGCTCACAGGCTCATGGCATGACTCGGGCGGTGCGGGATATCATTACGCCATCGCACGTTACTCGGGGGATCGATGCGCCGTGCCGGTCTGGTCGTAGTGCTCGTGATCGTGGGCCTGGGGGCGCTGGGCGGCCGAGCCGCGGCCCAGGGGAAATTCCCGCCCGACAGCTTCAAGAACCTGAAGGTCCTTCCCAAGAACATCGGCCAGCGCGCTCTGCTCGACACGATGCGCGGGTTCGCGCTGGCCCTCGGCGTCCGCTGTGTCTTCTGCCACGTGGGAAAGGAAGGCCAGCCGCTGGACTCGGTGAACTTTCGGTCCGACGACAAGCGCACCAAGCGCACCGCCCGCGTCATGATGCACATGGTGATGCACATCAATGAAGAGCACCTGGCCGACGTGCCCGATCGACCGACGCCGCACGTCGTCGTGAAGTGCGAGACGTGTCATCGCGGCGTGTCGCGGCCGCGTCCGCTGGACGACGACCTGGCCCTCATGCTGGCGGACTCGGGACTCGATGCGACGGTGCGCCGCTACCGCGCGCTGCGGACGCAATACTACGGCAGCGGAGCCTACGACTTCCGCGAGCTCACGCTCAATCTGCTCGCGGGATCCGAGGCGCGAGCGGGCCGTCCCGACAACGCGATCGGTCTCTTGAAGCTGAATGCCGAATTCAACCCGACTTCGGGCCAGATCCCCTTCCTGCTGGGCGAGTCCTATCTCCAGAAGGGCGATACCGCCACGGCCCTGACCGACTATAAGGAAGCGTTGGCGCGGGATTCGACGAACGGGCAGGCGCGGCGGCGGCTCGCGGCGCTCGGGGGCGGGCCGCACCAGTAGCACGGCATCGCCCGAACGAGAAAGCCGGCACAGTAAGCAGACCGTGCCGGCTTTGGTGTTTCCGGGACCGGTTTGGCTAGGACTTCGTGACCGTGAACTGCCCGCAGGCGGTGAACACGATCGTGATCGTGGCCGTGACTCCGTGCCGCGTGACGACCGCGACGACCTTGCCCGCGTCGAATTGCGGACGCTGGGTGCAGGTCGCGTCCCGATGCAATGTCGTCGGCGTCGTCACATCGACCGCGAAGATGGTGGAATCGTTGAACGTCACAGTGGACGACCCGTTGACCGTCAAGGTGCCGCTCGGCAGCGGGGCGTCGCGATGGATCGAGCCCGGCGCGTCGGCGGTGAAGACGATGGCCCAGTTGCGGAGGTCCGAGATCGAATCCCCGGTGGCGAACTTGTAGACCGTGTGGAAGTCGGTCGACGTCTGGGAGATCTCGCTGGAATCGCGGATCAGCTCACGCGTGCCGTTGATCGTGAACGAGGCGGCGTGGCCGTGGCGATCGACGAAGATGCGCTCCAGGTCGGTGAACACCTGTTTGATCGACCGATCGCGGGCCGTCGGCGTCGGGTCCACGATGTCGATCGTGCCGCGCACCGTGTCCTGACTGTTGAATCCGGTCACGCAGTTGTCGAACACGATCCGCAGCGAGTCGGGGACATGGTCCGAATCGGCGTCCACCGGCGGAGTCGGGGAGATCAGCGGTACGCAGAAGAGGGGATCCGCCGTGAGCGGGCCCACGGGCGCGCCGGGAATGAACCCCAGGCCGCTCGACGCCGTTGTGGCGTCGAGCTCGCTTTGCACATCGGCGGTGACGACGTCGCCGAGGCTGTCCGCCTGCGCCTGCGTCAGAATCGCGGTGTGCGGCGAGGCCATCTGCTCGGTGCGGCAGGCCGCCAGCGCGGCGAGCGTGCCGACGGCGAGGAATCTGACGACAGGCTTCATGGCGCTACTCTCCATCAGGGGGTGAAGAACTCCGACATGTTCGACGCCGTCGCCGATGCCCCGGGGTAGTCCGTCAATCCCAGACCTTCGGCCATCAACCGCAGCGTGTTCTCCTCCTGGTACAACGTCGCCGAGCTGAACCCCGGCTTCACCTTCGGCCCCAGCGCCAGCCAGAAGACCCGGCCGCCGCCGTGCGTGTTGTCGTTGTCCGATTCGTCGAATGTGATGATCAGCAGCCCGTCCGACTGGAACGTCGCATCAGCGAGCAGCGGGGCGATATTGGTCTTCAGCCAGCTGTCGGCGATCTGCAGGCTGCAGTCATGCGCGTCGTTGCAGAGGTTCGGCACGACGAACGCATAGTCCGGGAGATGCCCGCCGGCGAGATCGGTCGCGAACTGTGTGAACGGCACCAGGTTCTTGATCTCCGTGGAGTCGTTCACGGCGTCGGAGAAGAACGACAGCGGGAAGTGCTTGCGCGCGTAATTGCCGGACGTCTGTCCGGTGAACCCCACCGAGGGCAGGTCTTCCGCGTACCCCTTCCACGTCTTCCCTTTGGCGACCAGCGACCGCACGATGTTGTCGACGCTCACCGTCTTCGAATATGAATCGCTGTTCGTCACGATCTGTCCCGTCGTCAGCATGAAGTAGTTGCCGATCGAGGGATGCGTGTTGGCGTAGTACTGGGTCGCGAGCCCCCCGTGGGGCACGAGCGACATCAGGTACGGCATGCTCGCCGTGTCGACCTGGTCGTAGTTGTGATTTTCTTCCAGCACGATCACGGCGTGCCCGAAGACGGGCAGTGAGCCGCCGCCGCCGCCGCCTCCATTGCCTCCGCCGCTCCCGGAGGTGCTCCCGTTGGAACCGGTCTCGCAGGCGAACAATGCGCAGGTCAGCACGACCGCACCAAGCCCCTGAGTCAGGCGCGACATCGAACGATCTCCCGTCTCACCCTCAACCGGAAAATACCATCGCAGCGGAACTTCCACTGGTACTCCCCAGCATCACGAATGATCGGGGTCGGCATCCCGCCCCAAAAAAGTGCGACCCTCGTCACGTACGCGCGACTCCCAGTCGTCGAGCGACCGGGGCCAATCCTGTTTCAGGAGCCGCGACAGCGCGCGGTCAGCAAGCAGTCGACCGCTGGTCTGACAGCGGGCGCAATAGTTCGCTTCGTTGGAGGCGTAGCGAATGCGTTGCACCGGCGCACCACAAACCGGACAGGGTTGGCGATAGCGGCCGTGGACCGCCATGCCTTCCCGGAAGGCCGTCACCTTCTCCGGGAACTCGTTTCCGGCTTCGACCTGCAGGCGCTCGATCCACGTCGCGAGCGTGTCTCGCGCCGCGTGATGCAGGCGCGCGATCTCGGCGTCGTCGAGCTGGGTGGTGAGCTTCAGCGGCGAGAGCTTCGCGGCGTGGAGGATTTCGTCGGAGTAGGCGTTGCCGATGCCGTCGAACAGCCCCGGGTCGGTGAGCGCGCGTTTCACGGTGTGCGACTCCGAGCGCAGGGCGGCGGCGAACTGCGCCGTCGTGGCGGTCCGCACGTCGAGGCCGCCGGGGTCGTGCTCGGCCAGGGCGGCGGCACCGTGCGCGAGATAGAGGGACGCCCGATGCTTCGCGCTCGCCTCGGTGAAGAGCAGCGTGCCGCCGGGAAAATCGAACGCCGCGAGACCGACCTTGCCGGGGACCTTCGTCGCCGGCGGCCGCCACCGCAGCCGGCCCGCGATCATGAGGTGCAGCACCATCGCGTACTCGTCGTCGAAGGCGAAGACGATGCGCTTGCCGAGACGGCGCAGCTCCCGCACGACGCGTCCTTCGATTTCGGAAACGGCGGGGGACGTGCTGCGCAGGACGAACGGGCTCGCGAGCCGGATGCGCTCGAGCGGCTCGCCCAGGACGCGCGGCCCGAGCGCGTGCAGGTAGAGCGCGATGTCGGGGAGCTCGGGCATGGGAGGGTGGGCCGGCGCGGGGCCGGCGATCAGCTGAGGGTGTTGAACCGCCCTCGCGGCACCGCGGTGCCGTCCGCCTGCACCACGTCGCCGAAATCCGCGCGGGTGGACATCGAGATCGGCAGCCGCTGCTCGACCACCATGCGCACCACCGCCATGGCTTCCGGCGCCGGCTCGTCGCCGGCTTCCTCGCGGTAGTACCACACGACGCCCTGGGCGGCGCGCAGCTGCGCGAGCCGTGGACCCAATTCCGCGAGCGACGTGCGCACGTCGTCGCACCAGATCTCGCCGGCGCGGCTCACCCGGATGCGGGCCACCTTCATCGTTTGGCTTTGGCCTGCGCCGGGGCGTCGAGGTCCTCGGCGTGCTCCACCACGCGCCCGGCGAGGCCGTAGCGCACCGCCGAAGCGGCGTCGAGCCAGAAGTTGCGGCGCGTGTCTTCTTCGATGCGCTCCAGCGGCTGGCCCGTCTCGCGCGCCACGATGCGGTTGAGCCGGTCGCGGATCCGCAGGATTTCCCGGGCCTCGATCTCGATGTCGCTCGCCGACCCGCCGGCTCCGCCCGCCGGCTGGTGCAGCAAGAAGCGCGTGTTGGGAAGGCAGAACCGCCGCTCGCGGGGAACCGCCACGTAGATCAGCGCGGCGATGCTCGCGACCCATCCGGTGCCGACCATGCGGACGGCGGGGCGGACGTAGCGCACCAGATCGTGGATCGTGTCCCCCGCTTCGACGTGCCCGCCCTGGGAGTTCAAGTACACGGTGATGTCGTCTTCGGATTCGGCGGCGAGGGCGAGCAGCTGTCCGGTGACGCTCGCCGCCACCTGCTGCGTGATCTCGCCGCTGATGATGATCGTGCGCGCGCGCAGCAATCGCTCGGCGACCGGATCGGCCGGTGCGGCCCGCACGCCATCAGGGGACTCCAACCGGGGCATACGCGCTCCAGAAAAGATGTGATCTGAATCAACGTTCGCCTGCATCAGGCCGCAATGGAAGTGACGGAGGGAACTTCCTCCGCCAAGCCCAGGTACAGCCCCCCGGAATCACGTTCCCGGAGGTTCTCATGCTATCCACCAAGCTGATGCGTCTCGGGCTCGTCGTGGCATGCGGCGTCGCCGTCGTGGCGGCGGTCGCACTGGGGCGGAGCCGTGGTATGCATATGGCGACCATCCCGGCCGGCACGACGCTGGTCGCCACGCTGGACCAAGCGGTCTCGACCGAACACGCCCGCGCCGGCGATGTCGTGCAGTTCCACACCATCGCGCCGATCCGGCTCGACGGCGGCCGCAACGAAATCCCGTCAGGCGTCGTGGTGAAGGCGACGGTCACCGAGTCGAAGGGCGGCGGCCGCATCGCGGGAGCCCCCGTGCTCGCGCTGCGGTTCACCGACGTGGTAGTCGACGGCGGCCGGCACTCGATCGACGCCGCCCCCTACCGGGTGCAGGGGCACAACGATCTCGGGAAGAGCGCGGCGCAGATCGGCGCCGGCACCGTGGCCGGCGCGATCCTCGGCCGGGTGGTCGGAGGCAAGGGAGGCACGGCGAAGGGTGCCATCGTCGGGGCCGCGGCGGGGACCGGTGTGGCCGTGGCGACGCCCGGCGGGCACGTCGTGTTGCCCGCGGGCCAGACCGTCCGGGTGCGTCTCGATGCTCCGGTAACGGTCGCGTACCATCCGCGCGCCGAGCGCCCGGACGCGTCCTGAGGCACCGGGGGTGCGCACCCGGCGGTTGACGTCCGAACCGCCGGGTGCCATCCATACTCCGGTGCCGCACCTGCTCACCGTTGCATTGAAGCGCGAGCGCGATGCGGGCGCGGGGTTTCCCTTCACCGTGCCCGCCATTCGCGCGCTCGCTCCCCTCGACCTCGCCGCGCCCGTGACGCTGTTCGTCGGGGAGAACGGCTCGGGGAAATCGACGCTGCTCGAAGGCATCGCGGCGGCGGCGCGGCTGCCGAGCGTCGGTGCCGACGAGATCGCGACTGACCAGACGCTGGCGGCGCAACGCCGCCTCGGCGATGTGTTGCGCCTCACGTGGTCCAAGCGGACGCATCGCGGCTTCTTCCTGCGCGCGGAAGACTTCTTCGGCTTCCAGCGCAGGCTCGCGGCAGATCGGCTGACGTACGAGGCCCGTCTGGAGCAGATCGACACGGAGTACCGCGACCGTTCGGACTATGCGAAGGGTTTCGCGACCCTGCCTGTACGTCGTACGCTGGCGGACATGGAGCGCCGCTATGGCCGGGACCCGGACGCCCGATCGCACGGCCAGGCGTTCCTCAATCTGTTTCAGGGCCGCTTCGTACCCGGCGGCCTCTATCTGTTGGACGAGCCTGAGGCGCCGCTGTCGCCGCAGAACCAGCTCGGCCTGCTCGCCGTGCTGCTCGAGATGGTGTCGCAGGCGGCGCAGTTCGTCATCGCCACGCACTCCCCGATTCTGCTGGCCTTCCCGGGCGCCAGAATCTACAGCTTCGATCAGGTCCCCATCGCCCCGGTGGCCTACGAGGACCTCGACCACGTGGCGCTGACGCGGGATTTCCTCAACGACCCGGGGGCGTTCCTGCGGCGACTGGGGAGCGGGACGTGAGCGCGCCGGCGGGCGGCCGGCCCGAGCCGCGCCCGGGCTCGCGGGCCCTCACGGTGCTGGCGATCCTGGCGGTGCTGTACTCGCTGTATTTCGCGCGCGAGTTCCTGCTGCCGATCACCCTCGCCATGCTGCTGACGTTTCTCCTCAGCCCCGCGGTGCGCGCGCTGGCGAAACGCCGCGTGCCGCTGCCGGTGGCGGCGGCGCTCGTACTCATCGGCCTCTTCGGCGTGGCGGGCCTGGCGGTGTACGAGCTGTCCGGGCCGGTGCAAAGCTGGGCGACCAACGCTCCCGAGACGATCGCCAAAGCGCAGACGCGGCTGCACCGCCTGCTCGTCCCGATCCGGCGCGTGACGTCGACGGCGGAGCAGGTGGAGAGCGCGGCGGGGGGCGTCGCCGGGCCCGACGCGCCGCCCGTGGTGGTCGTGAAAGGGCCGAGCGTGGTGTCGCGGTTGTTCGGATCGACGCAGCGCTTTCTCGCCGCGGCGCTCGAGGTGACGATTCTGTTGTTCTTCCTGCTGGCGGCCGGCGATCTGTTTCTCCAGAAGCTCATCAAGGTGCTTCCCAACCTGCACGACCGGCGCAAGGCGATCGAGATCGCCCGGGCGACGGAATCATCGGTGTCGGTCTATCTGCTCACGACCGCGGCGGTGAACCTGGTCGAAGGCACGATCGTCGCCGGTGCCGTCTACCTCCTCGGGATGCCCAATGCCCCGCTGTGGGGCGCGCTGGTGGCGCTGTTCGAGTTCGTGCCGTATCTGGGCGCCGTCGGCGCGGTGGTGGTGCTCTCGGTGGCCGCGCTCGCCACCTTCGACGACGTCGGCCACGCATTGCTGGTTCCCGGCAGCTACCTCGTGATCAACCTGGTTCAGGCGAACCTCGTCGGCCCGCTGCTGCTCGGCCAGCGGCTGGAGCTGAATCCGGTAGCGATTCTCGTGAGCCTGGCGTTCTGGTTCTGGATCTGGGGCATCGCGGGAGCGTTCATCGCGGTGCCGCTGCTGGCCACGTTCAAGATCTGCTGCGACCACATCGAGCGACTTGCGCCGGTGGGCGAGTTCCTCGGCCGGCGCGAGTCCTGACTAGTACTTGAGCCCGAAATTGAAAGCCCGGTGAACCGCAGCAGCGTTTGTGCGGGGATGGACGAGCGGAAGCCGACGGTTCAGCTGCACGTCGTTCGGATGGCGCCGGTCAGCACACTGATCCGGTGCTGGATCGTGGTGTTGCCCGGGCTGATGCCAAGCTGATCATTGGCCAGCGTCAGCTGTTTGTTGTACGCGGCGCAGGTCGTCGAGTTGGCGCCCTGCTGGGAAGCAGTCAGGGCCATCGCGGGGCCCGTCGCGGTGCGGGCCGTGTTCCGATCGTCCGCACAGCTCACTCCCAAGAGCAGGAGTGGCAACGTAAAGAACGCGTAACGTGTCATGGCTGTTGCGTAGTCACCTGCGGTGCTGCGGGAGCGCGATGAAACTGTAGGATTCGACTTGTGTCATGCATCACCAACGCGGGAGGTAACTCAAGTTTGTCCCAACGATTCGTTCTCCCGTCCTCCTGTTTCACATCGGCGAGCACGACCCCAGCGGTCCTACCGGAGACCGCTAGGGAGACGTCCCCCAGTCTTCCTGCTTCACGACGGCGAGCACCGAATGCAGCGGGTTCAGCTCGAGATGCGACGGCTGTGCCGCCACGCCGAGCGCTGTTTCGGTGACCGGACCGTGGACATTGATCCGCAGGAAGACCTGCGAGCCGTCGCCGAACTTGATCAGCAGGGGCACGGGCATGATGAAATTCGGCGGGACGCCCTCCTGCCGCACGCGCAGATGCAGGAGGTGCGGGTGGTCGGCGGTGGAATCGGCCCGCCAGGAGAACGTGTAGGTGGGGAAACCGTTGCCGTTCACCCACTCGTCGAAGAACCAGCCCATGGGAATGCCGGTATGGGCTTCGACCATGCGCTGGAAGTCGCGCGTCGAGGCCGTCTTGCCGCGATACAGCTGATAGAAATCCTGCATCATCCCCGTAAAGTCCGCTTCGTTCCTGTCGTTCAAGTTGAGCATCATGTTGCGCAGCATTTGCAGCACCCACGCGCCCTTGCCGTACACGATCGTGGAGTAATCCTCCGGATCCAGCTCACTGGCGATCCGCGTGCCGAGCGCGAGGGGTGGAGCGTGGTCGCCGCGCGCGCGGATCGCGTCGGCCCAGCTCGTCAGCTGGTTGAAGTATTTTTCGTTATCCCGCAGTACCAGCTGCATGTACCAGAGTCCCGAGAAATCCGCGAACCCTTCCGAGAGCCACGTATCCCGGTAAGTCGCCGGCTCGACGCCGATCCCCCACCACTGATGGGCCATTTCGTGAGCCCGGAAGATCTCGTTGAAGCCGGTCTTATCGAGCGTCCAGAACGTGAACCACGAGAGATGGATCAAGCCCGGGAATGCCTGGCCGTGTCCGTAGGGGATCTCGGTCGCGTAGTACTTGGAGAACAGCGGCGGACCGTACACCAGACTGAAGAACGACAGGCTGTTCGCCACGTCCGCCCCCACCACCTCCTGGGGATCGCGCGCCTGCAGCAGCAAGGCGTCGAGATGGCGGTGCGCGTCGAGGTTCACCTGCACCGTGACCGGCGGGATGCGCCGGTCGACGACGTTGAACTCGGTGAACTCGCCGATGTTGAACGAAACCTGCCCGGTGGGCCGCTCGGCGACCCAATGCGTCGTCAGGACCGAGCCATCGGTGCGCGAATCGACGAGGCGGCCGATGCTGACGAACTGCAGGCGGCTGGGCGTATGAAACGTCAGGTCGACCGCCGCATCCTCCCAGTCGGACCGCGGATACCACGATTCGGTGTCCTTGAGGAAGTACCACTTATCGAGTCCCCACAGGCTCGGACCGAGCTGGCGGGCCCACGAGGGCAACAGATCCGGCGTGAACGAGCCGAGCTCGATGAGGTGGCCGTGATAGGCGATCCGTGCCGTCGCCGATTGTCCGCCGCGCACCGGAGCGGCGAGGCGCACCCACAGGTCGGAGGTCCCGCCTGCCCGAAAGAAGCTGTCCCGGGTCCCGTCCTGCTCGAGGATGGAATCCACTTGCAGGTCTTCGAACAACATCAACCGGGCCCACTGGATACCGTCGCGACGCGCGACGCCGTGGATCGTCGCCGACGCCCGGAAGTTGAGATTGTTGTCGATCCACGACTCGATGTCGTACGCGGTGATGCCCAGGGGAGGGAGGGGGCGCGGCGCGGCGGCGAGAGTGTCCACCAGCGCGGAGTGGCGCGGGAACTGGCACACGATCTGCGTCCGTTGCTGGGCGCGCCGCCCGTGTCGCCGCAACAGGATCGGCTCTTCCGCTTCGGGATCCACTTCGAACATCAGGTCCTCCCCCGCCACGCGCTTGACGTGCGCGTAGAAGAACCCGTTGTCGTCGTGGTTCAGCAGCGCCGCCATGAAGCTGGATTCGGTCGCGTGCGCGTGTCCATCGACCAGCCGGTCCAGAGCGTCGGACACCATCTGTTTCGCGCCTGACGGGACGACGTCGGGCGCGAACGACAGACGCCCGCGCAGCTCGGCGAGGGTCGAGTCGGCGAAGAAGAGCACGGCGGACAGGAGCGGTGCGCTGAGACTCGAATCGCCGAGCATGCGCCACAGCTGTCCCCGCTC
>DATFTG010000225.1:0-3551 GCA_035262265.1 Gemmatimonadales bacterium | reverse complement strand
ACCTCGTGTTCATCAACCGCAAGCTGGGCCGCGAACGCGTCCGCTATCCGCACCCCGCGCTCGAGGAGATCCTCGCGCCGACGTACGGCGTCATCGTGTATCAGGAGCAGGTGATGCGCATCGCGAGCGCGCTCGCCGGCTATTCGCTCGCCGAAGCCGATGTGCTGCGCAAGGCGGTGGGCAAGAAGATCAAGGAGCTGATCCAGGAGGAGCTGGAGCGGTTCGTCGAGCGGGCGGTGGCGCGGGGACACGACAAGAAAGTCATTCAGGACATCGCGGCGCAGATCGAGACCTTCGGTCGTTATGGCTTCAACAAGTCGCATGCGGTCGCCTACTCGATCCTGTCGTACCAGACCGCCTGGCTCAAGGCGCATTACCCGGCGGAGTATCTCGCCGCGCTGCTCTCGAGCCAGATCGGCGACACCGACAGCGTCGTGGAATACATCAACGAGGCGCGAGAGCTCGGCCTCGAGGTGCTGCCCCCCGACGTGAACGAGTCGCGCTTCAAGTTCACCGTCGTCGGCGACCACCGCATCCGCTTCGGCCTCGGCGCGGTGAAGAACGTCGGCGAAGGCGCGATCGCCTCGATCATCGACGGCCGTACGTCGGAACCCTACCGCTCGCTGGTGGAGCTGTGCGAGCGCATCGATCTGCGGCTGTGCAACAAGCGCGTGATCGAGGCGCTGATCGACGCCGGCGCGTGCGATTCGCTGGGTGGCCACCGGGCACAGCTGGTCGCCGCCCTGGAACACGCCTTTGCCGAGGCCCAGGCGCGCCACGCCGAGCGCGAATCCGGCCAGGTGGGATTGTTCGGGGACCATGTGACGGCCGCGCCGGCCTCCGCTCCGCTCCCCGACGTCGCTCCCTGGCCCGAGCAGGAGCGTCTCACGCGGGAAAAGGCGGTCCTGGGCTTCTTTATTTCCGGGCACCCCCTCGCCAAGTACCGTGCGGAAGTGGAGCTTTTCGGGACCCGGACGACCGCCACCCTGAGCACCTGGAGCGATCAGAAGGTGACGATCGCCGCCCTCGCCACGGTGGTGAAGCGGCAGGTTTCGAAGAAGAGCGGGGCCGAATATGCCCGCCTCGTGCTGGAAGACTTCCACGGCACGGCCGAGGCGCTCGTCTTCCCCGAGGCATGGGCACGCCTCAATGGCGTGATCCGACCCGACGGCGCACTCCTGTTTACGGGGGGGTTCAGTCCCCGGGACCGCGGGGAGGAGTCGGCCCCGTTTATAGTAGAAGCAGCCCGCCCCCTCGATGAGTTGAAGGCGGCGGGTCAGGTGGGACTGGCGCTGCGCTGGAAGGCCGGCTCCCCACCGGACGCCGATGC
The DNA here is from genome assembly GCA_035262265.1 of Gemmatimonadales bacterium. Taxonomy (GTDB): domain Bacteria; phylum Gemmatimonadota; class Gemmatimonadetes; order Gemmatimonadales; family GWC2-71-9; genus DASTHG01. The sequence continues at coordinate 2,221 of DATFTG010000225.1, read as the reverse complement.
CGCCCGGGCGGCCGCCGCACTGTGCGCGGCACACCCCGGCCCCGCCCCGGTACTGGTAGAATGGGAGGACGGCAACGGTGACGGACGGACCACTGCGGCGGCGCGCCTCATGAGCCGCAGCCTGCGGGTGGAGCCGGATGACGAGTTGCTCGGCGCGCTGCGGGGCTTGTTCGGCCCGGACGGCGTGCACCTCGTAAAAGCGAGTTGAGGCATGGCGACGTACACTCTCGATTTCGAGCGGCCCTTGCTCGAAATCGAGAAGCAGATAGAAGAGCTGAAGCGCAATGGCGGGGACCAGGGAGCCGATACCGGCCCCCTCGAGCGCCAGCTGGCGGAGCTGCGGGCGGAGATCTACCGCACGCTGACGCCGATGCAGCGCGTCCAGGTCGCGCGGCATCCGCGCCGTCCGTACACCCTCGATTACCTCCGCACCATCTTCTCCGACTTCGTCGAGCTGCACGGCGACCGGCTGTTCCGCGACGATCCGGCGATCGTCGGCGGCTGGGCACGGCTCGATGGCACGACGGTCATGGTGATCGGGCATCAGAAGGGCCGCGACACGAAGGAAAACCTGAAACGCAATTTCGGGATGGCCCACCCCGAGGGCTATCGCAAGGCGCTGCGGTTGATGCAGCTCGCCGAAAAGTTTCACGCTCCGGTGATCACGCTGGTCGATACCCCGGGCGCCTATCCCGGGCTCGAGGCGGAAGAGCGTGGGCAGGCGGAGGCGATCGCGCACAACCTGCTCGCCATGGCGGCGCTGCGGACGCCGACGATCGCAGCGGTAATCGGCGAAGGCGGCTCGGGCGGCGCCCTGGCGGTGGGGCTCGCCGACCGGGTGCTGATGCTCGAGAACTCCGTCTACTCGGTGATCACGCCCGAAGGATGTGCGGCAATTCTGTGGCGGGACGCCAGCCAGCGGGAGCGGGCCGCCGAAGCGCTGAAGCTCACCGCCAACGACCTGCTGCGGCTGCAGCTGATCGACGAAGTGATCGCCGAGCCGCCGGGCGGGGCGCACGCCGACCCGGAGGCCACCGCGCACTCGCTGGGTGAGGCGCTGCGGCGTCATTTGCGCGAGCTGCGCCGCATCAAGACCGATAAACTGCTGAAGCGCCGCGAGGAGAAGTACCTCTCCATGGGCGCGCTCACGGAGAAATAGGATGAGCGCCGTCGTCGAAGTGCGGTTCAAGGGCAACCGGCTCGAGTACTTCAACTGGTCGGCGCAGGAGGTGCTCGCGCCTCACGACGCGGTCATCGTGGAGGTGGAGCGCGGCCAGGACTTGGGGCGCGTTTCGGCGGTGGGCGACACCGCGCTCAAGAAATGCGCTCGTGGCTGCGGCGGCTGTGCCGTCGCCGACGCGGTGAAGACGGTCGAGCGTCAGGTGGTGCGGCGCGCGACCCCCGCGGACGTCGACGTGGCGGATCGGCTGCGCGACGAGGAGGACCAGGCGCGCCGGACCGCGCGGGAGCGGGTGCGCTCGCACAACCTTCCGATGAAGGTCTCCGACGCGGAATGGCAGTGGGACCGCCGCAAGCTGACGATCTACTTCACGGCCGAGCAGCGGGTCGATTTCCGGGCGCTGGTGCGCGATCTCGCGGCGGTATTTCGGGCCCGCATCGAGCTGCGCCAGATCGGCGCGCGCGACGAGGCGCGGCGGCTCTCCGGTGTGGGCCGCTGTGGACGGGAGTACTGCAGCGCCAGCTGGCTCCCCGAGCTGCGCCCGGTCAACCTCTCGATCGCCAAGGACCAGCACCTGTCGCTCAACCCGACGCAGATCTCTGGACCGTGCGGGCGCCTGCTCTGCTGCCTGCATTACGAGCACGAGTTCTACGTGCAGAGCCGCAAGCGCTTCCCCAAGGAGGGACGGCTGCTGCGCACCGCGGTGGGACAAGAGAAAGTCCTGGCCGTCGACATCTTCCGCGACCGGGTGACGCTGCGCTCCGAGGAGCATGGCACGCGCGTCGTGGCACTGGAGCGGCTGCAGGAGGAGATCGCGCGCTCGGACGGCGATGCCGGCGGCACGGCGGTCGCGGCTGCCCCGCCCGCGCCCGTCCCGGCGCCCGCGCCGCCTCCCGAGCCGGCGGTGGTGCCCGGCCAGGAGGCCGCCCGGCAGGACTCGCCGCGCGCGGGGCGGCGCCGGCGCCGCCGCCGGCGGCGTGGTGGAAGTGGTGGAGGCGGTGGCGGCGGCGGTTCGCAGGGCGGACCGATTGCCTAAGTATT
>DATFTG010000224.1:0-2848 GCA_035262265.1 Gemmatimonadales bacterium | reverse complement strand
CAGCTCGCGGCGGTCGAGGATTTTCAGGATGCCCTCGGTGCAGCACACCGCCGCGTGGCGCGGGTTGCGGCCGGTGGCGAACGCGTTCGGCTGATCGGTCGGCGAAATGTAGAGCCGCGGCATCGGCTGGTGCGCCGAGCTGGCGAGCTCGCGGACGATCGAGTACATCACCGGCTGCTCGGCCTCGCTGACGGGCCGGGCGCGCATGGAGCGAAGCGCGATTCGATCGGAGTAGAAGTAGCTGAACCCATTCATGGCGATCGCGAGGATGACGCCGATCAGGAGCCCGCGCGAACCGCCGAGCGCCCCGCCGAGGATTACGAGCAACGCGGAAAGGGCGCCGAGCAGGACTGCGGTCTTGAGTCCGTTGGTGACGCTGTGCATGCCTACGTAACGAACGACTCTGCCCCCCGCGTTCCCGGGGGTATCAGCCGGGACGAGCCACCTGCCCGGCCGTCACGACGTCCAGCGGAACGACGTCATCAGCGCCTCGATCCGCTCCCGCAACTCGGCCGTCTCGCCGTCCATGGTGAACTCGGCCAGCAGCGCGAGCCGGCCGTCCGGCGACGGGACGAGGTAGCGCACCAACCGGTCGTCGGCGTCGGTGTCGACCACCTCTGCCGCGACCGACCCGGACGTGGGCGGTACCGCCGGCGGCGCGTCATCGTCGAGCAGGCCCACGGTGAGTACGGCGCTGGCCGAGGACAAGTCGCCCGGTCCGATCACTGCCGTGCTCAACAGCGCGAGCAATGGAGCGCCGGCGATCTCCTCGGGGATGCCGGCCTCGCCGGGGGTGACGACGAGCCAGTCACGGCAATCCATTTGGAATGCAGGCAAGACAAGGTCGCCTTGCATCATTCAGCTCCTCTGCTATGCCCCTCCACGTGACCGGTCGCGATGTCGATGCCGACCCCCCGTTGCCGTGCGTTCCCATTCATCGCGTACCCATCACAGCCCTTTGCCGAAATGCGCGGACCAATTCCCAACGATCCTGACGGAACGTTCAGGTGATCGCGATTCCGCGCCCACACCACGCGCGCTGACCCACGTTGTCATGCCGTGGCCTGTTCAGGCTATCGAGGATGCCGGAGACCCGGAACGGCTGCCCCACGGCAACAACCGGACTGGCCTCAGGTGTCCACGGTTATATCGGGCATCCGCTGCGGATTGGACAAACTCGCACCGCCGATATCACGCTGCCAACTTCTGCGACAACGCCTGTTCCTCTCCCTAATTCAGGTGCCATGAACGCGACCACCGCATACCCGCGCGATGCGCAAATGAAATGCGTGACGAGCAGGGTTGACAGGGCCACGAGTCGCGGGTAGTTCGCGCCGCAGCGCGCGATGATCTTGATGCCGTCGAGCGCGCGCCGAGCGGGAGCGCCGCCGGCCGCCGCCGAGCGCGCGTCCAGCGATATGCAGCGATGTCGACGGTGTCGTTGCCGCCATACCGGAGACGCTAGGCAATTCGGGCGCGCGGGGTTGGAAGTTATCCACAAGTCCGGCGCCGACACGTCGTGAGGCATGCCACGGGCGCGCCAGAGACGATGATCCGTACGATAGGGGCATGCGGCCGACGGTGCGCCGGGGGGTTTGGCGTCCGTTGCCGCGACGCCTGCGCCGCACGCTGACATTGACGCTGGCGCCGGTAGTTGGGCTCCACGGAGCTCGAGAACGCCATGGAGGCGCACATCCAGATGTCCAAGGACGTCAAGCAGCTAGATCGCGTCGTCGTTCGTATCGCGGGGGATTCCGGCGACGGCATGCAGTTGACCGGCGATCGCTTCACCCAAGAAACGGCTGCCTTCGGTAACGATCTCTCGACACTGCCCAACTTTCCGGCCGAAATCCGCGCTCCGGCCGGGACGTTGGCCGGCGTCTCGTCCTTCCAAGTCCACTTCGCCGACCACGACATCCTCACCCCGGGCGACCGCCCGGACGTCCTGGTGGCGATGAACCCCGCGGCGTTGAAGGCCAACCTCGCCGACCTGCCGCACGGCGGCACGATCATCGTCGACACCCACGACTTCACCGAGCGGGCGCTTGCCCGGGTGGGATGGAAGAGCAATCCGCTCGACGACGGCACCCTCGACGGGTTCGCCGTCCACGCCGTCGACCTGACCCAGCTGACGCTCGACGCGCTGGCAGGCACCGAGCTCTCGCGCAAGGACGCGGGCCGGTCCAAGAACATGTTCGCGCTGGGCCTGCTGTCGTGGATGTACTCGCGCCCGGTCGAGGGCACCCTGCGCTTCCTGCGGCAGAAATTCGCGAACAAGCTGACGATCGCCGAGGCGAACATCACCGCATTCAAGGCGGGATGGAACTACGGCGAGACCACCGAAGCGTTCGGCGTCCACTACGAGGTCAAGCCGGCGGCACTTCCGGCCGGCACGTACCGCAATATCAGCGGCAACATGGCGCTGGCGTACGGGCTGCTCACCGCGTCGAACCGATCCGGGCTGCCACTGTTCCTCGGCGCGTACCCGATCACCCCCGCGTCGGACATCCTGCACGAGCTCTCCAAGCACAAGCGCTTCGGCGTGCGGACGTTCCAGGCGGAGGACGAGATCGCTGGAGTCGGCGCGGCGATCGGCGCATCGTTCGGCGGTTCGCTCGCAGTCACGACGTCATCAGGGCCCGGGATCGCGTTGAAGGGCGAAGCGATCGGGCTGGCGGTGTCGCTTGAGATTCCCCTTGTCATCTGCGACATCCAGCGGGGCGGGCCGTCGACCGGCCTGCCCACCAAGACCGACCAGGCCGACCTCCTGCAGGCAATGTTCGGCCGCAACGGCGAGGCGCCGGTGCCGGTGATCGCGGCGAAGACGCCGGGCGATTCGTTCTACTGC
>DATFTG010000223.1:0-5597 GCA_035262265.1 Gemmatimonadales bacterium | reverse complement strand
CGGCCACCGCGGCGGCGACGTCGGCGGTACGGTGCCGCGCCGCCTCCGCCTGGGCGCGGCGCTGGCCGATCATCGCGCTCAGCCCGGGCTGCTCGAGCAGGGCGATGGTATCGTCGCGCCGCACCGAGTCTCCTTCATCTTTGAAGAGCCGCACGAGGCGGCCTGCAGCGAGGGATGAAACGCGGACGTCGCGGATTTCGACGGTACCGGGAATCGACAAGGTGGTGGAGGGGGAGCCGCAGGCAAAACACAAAGACGTAAGGAACAATCGTAAGGTTTTTCTTGTCATCGATTCTTCAACCAATTCAGCGGATCCAAAGCGATCTGTCCCGGCCCTCGAATTTCGAAGTGCAGGTGCGATCCCTGGTCGGATGTGGCGCCGCCCACGTGGCCGATCACTTCGCCGCGGGCGACGCGCTGGCCTTTCGTGACGGTAGCGTCGTCGAGAGTGGCGTACACCGTGTAGAACCCGCCGCCGTGATCGAGAATCACCGTCGTGAGGTACGTGCCCAGCGGCCCGACGAGCGCGACCGTGCCTTGCGCCACCGCCTTGACGGCCGTTCCCTCCGCGGCGGCGATCCCGATGCCGTGCCAGGTGATGCGCGTGTTGTCGGGGCCGGCGGTCGGGCCGAACTGGTAGAGGACACGGCCGTCGACCGGCCAGTCGAGCGAGCCGAGGCTGCCGCTCGTGATCGCGCCCGTGAGCGGCACGGCGCCGCGGGCCTCGGCCGCGCGTCGCGCCGCCTCGAGGGCGGCGATCGCCGTCGACACACGGCGCTCCTCGGCGTCGGCGGCGGTCAGCTTTTGCTGCGCGCGCTCCACGTTCTGCTGCGTGATGCGCAGCGTGCCTTGACGCGTCCGCGCGAGATCGACGTAGTGCGCCAGCTCGTCGGCGCGCTCAGAGCGCCGCCGTTCCAGCGCGTCGCGCGCCTCCACCAGCCCGCGGCGCTCGTCGGCGATGCGGTCGCGTAGCCGGTTCATGTCGTTCGTGAGCTGGCGGTCCTGACGGCTGACGAGATAGAGGTACTTGTAGCGGGACAGCAGATCCCCGAAGCTCTCCGCCGCGAACAGCACCTGGTAGGTGTAGAGCGGGCCGCGCTTGTAGATGTCCACGAGCCGCCGCTCCAGCACGGCGCGCTTTTCGTCGAGCGCGTCCTGCGCCATCACCAGGTCGACGGTGATGTGGTCGATGCCGCCCGAGAGCTGCAGGACCTGGCGGTCGAGCTCGTTGACGATGCGGTTGGTCGTCTCACGCTGATGCTCGAGGTTGGCGAGCTCGTCGGCGAGGGTATGGACCTGCGCCCGCAGCCGCTCGAGGTCCGCCTGGGTCTCGTTGCGCTCTTTGCGGATGTTCTCGAGGCGCTGCTGGTTGTCCCGCATCTGCTGCTCGATGTTCGGTCTCTGAGCGAACAGCGGAGTCGACAAGACCACGACGTCGAGAAAAACCGTCAAGCAAAGACGTCGAGTGAAACCGTATCGCCTACGTTTCCACTCGACGACTCTACTCGACGATGTCTCTTGACGCATTGCGGCATTCACACTCGACGTAGGTGCCTTCCCACACTCAGCAGACTGCCCATGAGCCCAATCACCGTGCCGAATCCCACAATCGCCAACGCCTGCAATCCGTTGAAGAAACTCGCGGAGATGAGGAACCGGTTGATCAGGACGTACGCCGAGTACGACAGGCCGACGGCGACGAGGCCGCCGAGCAGGCCCTTGAGGGCGCCCTGTAACAGGAACGGGCGGCGGATGAATCCGTCCGTGGCGCCGACGAGCCGCATGATCGCGATCTCGCGGCTGCGCTGCAGCACCGCCATGCGGATCGTGGTCCCGATGATGATGACGGCGACGACGGCGAACGCCGCGCCTACGACGAGTCCCACTGCGGCCGCGAGGCCGCGCAGCCGGTCGAGCTTCTCGACCCAGTCCCGTCCATAGCGCACGTCGTTCACGAACGTGAACCCGCGCAGCCGGTCGGCGACGGCGTTGACGTGCGCGGCGTCCTGATACCCGGGCTTCAGCTTCACTTCGATCGACCCGGGCAGAGGGTTGCTCTCGAGCTCGCGCAGCAGATCGCGGAATTCCACCAGCTCGCGGCGGGCGCGGGCCAGGGCCGTGTCCTCCGACACGTAGTCGGCGGAGGCGACCTCGGGGAACGCTTCGATGTCCTGCTCGGCGGTGGTGATGGTTTCGATCGGCGTGCCGGGAAGGAGGTACGCCACGATCTCCACCCGCTCGGCGACGCCCTGCAGCGCCTGGCGCAGGTTCACGGCCACGAGGCCGAACAGGCCGAGCACGAAGAGCGAGAAGGCGATCGTCGTCACGGAGAGCGCCGACAGGAGCGGCGCGCGCCGGAAGGCGAGCAGCGCTTCCCGCACGGTGAGCGTCACGCCGTGCTGCCTCCCGCCGCCGGCTCGTCGACTTCGGAGTCGTACACCACGGCGCCTTCCTGCAGCTCGATCACCCGGTACGGGGCGGTGCGCACCAGCTCGAGATCGTGGGTCGCCATCACGACGGCGGTGCCCGACGCGTTGATGTCGCGCAGCAGCTGGAACACGCCGCGCGTGGCGCGCTCGTCGAGGTTACCGGTCGGCTCGTCGGCGAGCAGCACCTGCGGCTCGTTCACGAGCGCGCGGGCGATCGCGACGCGCTGCTGCTCGCCGCCCGACAGCTCGCGCGGATAGGCGCCGGCCTTGGCCGCGAGGCCGACCTGGGTGAGCACGCGCATCACGCGCGCCGGGATCGTCGAGCGGCGGGCGCCGGTGACCTCGAGGGCGAAGGCGACATTCTCTTCGGCGGTACGGTCCTCGAGCAGTCGGAAATCCTGGAACACGATGCCGAGGCGGCGCCGCAAATGCGGCACGTCGCGCGGCGACAGGTCGGTCACCACATAGCCGGAAACGCGGACCTCGCCGTCGCTCGGCTGCTCGTCGGCGTAGATGAGCTTCAGGACGGTGGACTTACCGGCGCCGGAATGGCCGGTCAGGAATGCGAACTCACCTTTGGCGATGTGGAAGGTGACGTCTTTGAGGGCGAGCCCGCCCTTCGCGTACGTCTTGAAGACGTTCGTGAGCTTGATCACTCAGAGCTGCGCCAGCGACTGGGCGAAATCGGCGATGAGGTCGTCGGCATCCTCGAGTCCGAGGGAAACTCTCAGGAATCCGTCGGGAATTCCAGCCCTGGCCCGGTCTTCCGCCGTGAGGCCGGCGTGGGAGGTGAGCCGCGGCTCCGACACCAGCGTTTCTACCCCGCCGAGCGAGGGGGCGTGCGCCGCGATGGTCAGGGCGCTGAGGAAGCGCTCCGCCGCCCGTGCGCCGCCCTTGAGCTCCAGGCCCACCATGCCTCCATATCCCGCCATGACGCGCTTCGCCGTGTCGTGGTCGCGGTGCGAGGGCAGGCCGGGGTAGTGGACCGCCGCGATCTGCGGCTGTCGGGCGCACCACTCCGCCACCGCGAGACCGGTGGCGCAGTGCCGTGCCATGCGGACCGCGAGCGTGCGCATGCCGCGCTCCACCAGCCAGGCGGCGTGTGGATCGAGCGCCTGTCCCCACAGTCGCATCAGGCGCGTCACTTCGTCGATGACTGAAGAGGATCCGGCGACGGCGCCCGCGATCACATCGGAGTGCCCGTTGAGGTACTTGGTGGCGCTGTGAATCACGATGTCGGCCCCGTGCTCCAGCGGCCGGAACAGGATCGGCGAGGCGAACGTCGAGTCGACGAGCAGCGCCAGCCCCTCGGCCTTGGCGAGCGTCGCGATCGGCTCGAGATCGATCACCCGCAGCAGCGGATTGGTAGGCGTCTCGACGAACAGGGCGCGGGTATTCTTGCGCAGCGCTTCTTTCCAGGCGCGCGAGCGCAGCGGATCGACGAACGTCACCTCGATTCCGAAGCGGCCGAACTCCTCGGCGAACAGGCGATGGACGCCACCGTAGATCCAGTCGCTCGTGATGAGGTGATCGCCGGGCCGCAGCACCGCGAGGTGCGCCAACGCCGTCGCCCCCATGCCGCTGGCGACGAACAACGCGGCCTCGGAGCCTTCGAGCTGCGCGAGCCGGTCGCCGATCGCGACCTGATTGGGATTGTTGCCGTAGCGGGTGTACAGCACCTCGGCCGAGGAGCCGACCGGGTTCGTGAACGTGGCGCTCTGATGGATGGGGCGGGAGATCGGCGTCCACTCCGGACGCTGTTCCGGATCGCCGTGAATCGCGCGTGTCGACAGGCCCAGCCGGCGGCGCGTCACGCCTCGACCAGTGCCACGGCCCCCCCGGCGGTGCGGGCCGCGAGCTGGGCCGCTACCAGCTCGTCGAGCAGCGCCTTGGCGGACTCGCGGCGGCCCAGGCCATCCAGGGTGCCGTCCGCCCGCTCGAGAATCACGGCCAGCCCGTGGCCCTCCAGCACCTGCGTCAGGGCCTCCAGATGCGCTTCCGAGCAGCCGCGCAACAGCAACACGTGCATCCGCTGGCGCAACAGCTTCGCCACGATCTCGTCGGCGCAGGAATAATCGATGCACCGCACGCCGCCGAAGTCCATGCGCGTCACGGCGCCGGGCTCGGCGTCGTAAGCCTGCTCGATGTGCTCGCGCACGGCCCGCCCAGTCGCGCGCGTCACGAGGTCGGTGTAGGTGGCGTGCACCGCCTCGTGCAGCACAGCCGAAACGTCGATCGAGCGGATCACTTAATGTCTGGCCTTTTGCTCGGGAACGATCAACAAGACCTGCGAGCCCGGGAACGGCGCCAGCCCCTCCGTGAGCGGCACGTCGTCGTCCCAGGTGGGGACGATCGCGATGCGAGCCGTGCCGCTGCGGATGGTGAGCTTCCCATCCCACCGTGAAACGTAGTTGCGAATGCCCTTCAGACCCTGCCCGCGTCCGGGATCGCGGAACCGGCTCACGCCCTGGATCAGCGCCGCTTCCAGCGCCGTGGCGTCGTTCCAGCGATCGCCGTAGCGCCGGCCGTGCGTCGGCGCGAGCGAGGCCTGGAATCCCACGCCGGCATCAGCCACCGCGATCACCACCACCCGCCGCGCCAGCCGTCGCCGCCACTGATAGCTCTGCACGGCGACCCAGCCGCCGGTGCCGGCGTGCTCTACAATATTCTGACACGCCTCCGAAAGCGCCATAGCGAAACCCATCGTCGCCTTCGGATCGATGCCGAGCTCGCTTGACAGAATGGCAGTGGCACGTTGCTGGATGTGACCCACCACTTCGTGCACGTCCTCGGCGGCGCGCACCGCGGTGACCGGCAGCAGCACGTCGGAGTCGGCGGCGGGCTTGGCGCGCGGCACCTTGCCGTGAATTTCGAAAAGATCGCGCGCGGCGAGAAAAAATCCGGCGCGCCCCCAATAGCTCAGGACCTCCGGCGCGGTCGGCGCCGTGAGCAGCGGCAGCTCGCCGCCGGCCGCGCGCGCCGCGTGACCCGCGGCGAGCAGTCCCACGAGCCCGTACGGCGACGCCCACTCGACGGCGTGCGCGTCGAACAGCAGGCGCCCCCCCTCGGCGCGCGCGCGGCTGTAGGAGGCAGCGAATTGATCGAAGGAGCGGTCGTCGAACTGCGTGGGAACATCGACCAGTCTCGTCATACCGAGGCGAGACGCCC
>DATFTG010000222.1:0-6993 GCA_035262265.1 Gemmatimonadales bacterium | reverse complement strand
GCCACGCCGGCGCCCCCGCCAGTGCGGCAGGACGCGACGAACAGGAGGACGATGAGACGATGCGCGCGCATGGCCTCTGGCTCTTGAGTGTGCTCACCTGCGGGGGTCAACCCTCGCCGCCGGTGCGTCCGGGCATCGAGGTGCTGCTGTCCGACTCACTGCACCTGGTCCAGGGCCAGCGCCTCGGACTTCTGACCAACCAGACCGGGGTGGATGCGGCCGGACGGCGCGACGTCGATCGGCTGCTGGCGGACGGGTTGCGGCTCGTGGCGTTGTTCAGCCCGGAGCACGGATTTCGCGGCGCGGAGGACCGTCCCGGGTTGCCCGATGCGATCGATTCCACGACCCACCTTCCAATCTACAGTCTGTTCGGCGGCTCGCGCACCGCGGCCGCTCAAGCCCTGGACTCGATCGACGTGCTGCTGATCGATCTCCAGGACATCGGGGCGCGGTTCTATACCTATCCCGCAACCGCCACGCAGCTGATGGGTGCCGCGGCGGCCCGCGGCAAGCGCGTCGTCGTGCTCGACCGGCCCGATCCGGTCGGCGGCGAGGCGGTCCAGGGCAATGTACGGCCCGCCATCGGCGACCCCGTCAAGGATTTCGTTGGATTTCTCCCCGTCCCGGTACGCCACGGCATGACGCTCGGCGAGCTGCTGCGCCTCGCCAACGACGCGCTGGGGATGCATGCCGACCTGACGATCGTTCCCGCGGCGGGATGGCGCCGCGCCGTGAGCTACGACTCCACCGGGCTGCCGTGGATCAAGCCCTCTCCCAACATGCCGAGTCTCGAGAGCGCCTTTCATTATCCCGGAACGTGTCTCTTCGAAGGCACGAACCTGTCGGTCGGGCGCGGGACGGCGGAGGCGTTCCAGGTCGTGGGCGCGCCCTGGCTCGATGCCCGCCGCATTCTCGCCGCGCTCCCGGCGGAGGCAGTGGAAGGGGTCGAGGTCACGGCGGCCGACTTCACGCCCCACGCGCCGACCGACGGCAAGTACGGCGACGTTCCGCTGCATGGCGTGCGGCTGCGCGTCACCGACCGGTCACGCTACGACCCAACGCGACTGGCGGTCGCGCTGCTCGTGGCGTTGCGCGCCGCCCATCCCGACAGCTTCCGGATCCGCGCGGAGTGGTTCGACGTGCTCGCGGCCGGGCCGGAGCTCCGGCAGGCGATCGACAGCGGCCGCAGCGCCCCGGAGATCTGGGGTCGCTGGTCGGAAGCGCTCGTGCAATTTCAGCGGAGTCGCGCCAAGTACTTGCTTTACTGAAAGTTCCCCTTTGCGGGTCCGCAAGCGCCTGTTACTTTCCCGCGGCTATGAACGTGATCCCGCAAGCCGTCAAAGACGGCTTCGTGCGTCTCACGAAGCCGATCGTCGGGCGTCTGGTGCGGGCCCACATACGACCGAACACGATCACCACGCTGGGAGCGGCGATCGTGGTCGGGTCGGCCGTCGCATTCGCGATGAGCGAGATCCGGCTCGCCGGGTTTCTGCTGCTCGTGTCCGGGCTGTTCGACATTCTCGACGGACAGGTCGCGCGCGTCGGAGGGTCGAGCTCAACCTTCGGCGCGTTTTACGACAGCACCCTGGACCGGGTCGGTGAGTCGGCGCTGTTCGCCGGGATCGCGCTGCATTTTCTGCGCAACGGATTGCCGCCGGCCGAAACGACGCTGGGGGTGATGCTGTCGATCACGGCGCTCGCCGCGTCGCTGCTCGTGTCGTATACGCGGGCCCGGGCGGAAGGGCTGGGGCTCGAGGCCAAGGTCGGAATCGCCGCGCGGGCGGAGCGGTTTCTCCTGCTCGGCGCGCCGACGCTGTTGCTGGGCAACGCGTGGGGCGGGCGCCTGCTGTTCTGGATCGTCGCCGTGCTGGCGCTCGTCACCGTCATCACGGTGATTCAGCGAGTCATTTACGTCGCCCGGACCGCCGACGCGGTCCCGGCGCGTCGAACCGGTGGACCGCGGCAGCGGGATACGATGCCGGGCCGCGCGTCACTGCGGAAAGGAACCTGATCGTGGCGGATACGGGACGCCGGGAAATCGCCCCGGCGCAGGGAAAGCTCGGTGTGCTGCTCGTGGGGCTGGGAGCCGTCGCGACGACGTTCATCGCCGGCGTCGAAAGCGTGCGGCGCGGCAAAGCGATGCCGATCGGCTCACTGTCGCAAATGGCGTCGATCCGGCTCGGCAAACGGACCGAACACCGTGCGCCGAAGATCAAGGACTTCGTCCCGCTCGCGAGCCTCGACGACCTGGTGTTCGCGGCGTGGGACCCGATTCCCGACGATGCCTACACCGCCGCCACGAAGGCCGGCGTGCTGGAGCGCGATCACGTCGAGCCGATCGCGGCGTTCCTGAAGAACATCAAGCCGATGCCCGCCGCCTTCGACCAGAACTACGTGAAGCGGCTCCAGGGCACGAACGTCAAGACGGGGAAGACGAAGCGGGACCTGGCCGAGCAGCTGCGCGCCGATATCCGGAATTTCAAGAACACCGCAGGGTGCGACCGCCTCGTGATGGTGTGGTGCGCCTCGACCGAAGTGTTCATCACGCCGGGCCCCGCGCACCAGTCGCTCGCCAGCTTCGAGAAGGCGATGGAGGCGAACGATCCGGCGATCGCGCCGTCGATGCTCTATGCCTGGGCTGCCCTGATGGAAGGCGTCCCGTTCGCCAACGGCGCTCCGAATCTCACCGTCGACATTCCCGCGATGGAGAGCCTCGCGAACGAGAAGCACCTGCCGATCGGTGGGAAGGACTTCAAGACCGGCCAGACGATGATGAAGACGGTGCTGGCGCCGGCGTTCAAGGCGCGCATGCTCGGTCTCTCGGGCTGGTACTCGACCAACATCCTCGGCAACCGCGACGGCGAGGTGCTCGACGATCCCGAGTCGTTCAAGACGAAGGAAGAGTCGAAGCTCGGCGTGCTGGAGTACATCCTGCAGCCCGATCTGTATCCCGAGCTGTACGGCAAGGTGTTCCACAAGGTGCGGATCAACTATTACCCGCCGCGTGGAGACAATAAGGAAGGGTGGGACAACATCGACATCTTCGGGTGGCTCGGCTACCCGATGCAGATCAAGGTCGATTTCCTGTGCCGCGACTCGATCCTGGCGGCGCCGATCGTGCTCGATCTGGCGCTGTTCTTCGACCTGGCGCACCGCGCCGGACTGGGCGGCGTGCAGGAGTGGCTGTCGTTCTACTTCAAGAGTCCGCAGGCCGCTCAGGGTTTGAGTCCCGAGCACGATCTCTTCATTCAGCAGACGAAACTCAAAAACACGCTGCGGTGGCTGATGGGCGAATCCCAGATCACGCACCTGGGGGTCGAGTACTACGAGTACGGAGAGAAGTAAGCCACCGCGTGTACCCGCTCACCATGCGCTCCGGAGAAATTCCCTGATGCTGCAGCCGACGCTTGCCGCCGTCCGCCGACTTGCAGGAATCGCCGCCACGGCCGCGCTCACGCTGGTGGCGCATCCCCTGGCGGCGCAAACGCCCGTGCAGGGCCACGAAGCTGGCGGGGAAGCCGCGCTCGTGCTCCCCGACCTCCACCAGGCCACGTTCCTGGGGGGCATCGACGGTCACACCCTGCTGGTGTGGGGCCTCGTGGTCTGCGCCCTCGGGCTGCTGTTCGGGCTGTTGATCTATACGCAGCTCAAAAACCTCCCCGTGCACCAGTCGATGCGCGAGATCTCGGAGCTGATCTACGAGACGTGCAAGACCTACCTCGTGAACCAGGGGAAGTTCTTGCTCATCCTCTGGCTCTTCATCGGGGCGATCGCGGCGGTGTACTTCGGCGCGCTGGCCAGCAACGTGAACGCCGCGGGGCAGACGGTACACGGCTACCCGCCATTGACCGTCGCCGTCATCCTGCTCTTCAGCCTGATCGGGATCGCCGGCAGCTACGGCGTAGCGTGGTTCGGGATCCGCGTCAACACGTTCGCGAACTCCCGCACCGCGTTCGCCAGTCTTTCGGGGAAGCCGTTCCCGTGCCACGACATTCCGACCAAGGCGGGGATGAGCATCGGCATGCTGCTTGTGTCGGTCGAGCTGATCATGATGCTCTTCATTCTGCTGTTCATTCCGGGGAACTACGCGGGCCCGTGCTTCATCGGTTTCGCGATCGGTGAGTCGCTCGGCGCGGCGGCGTTGCGCGTCGCCGGGGGCATCTTCACGAAGATCGCGGATATCGGCTCGGACCTGATGAAGATCGTCTTCAAGATCAAGGAAGACGACGCGCGTAATCCCGGCGTGATCGCCGACTGCACCGGCGACAACGCCGGGGACTCGGTCGGTCCCTCGGCGGACGGGTTCGAGACCTATGGGGTCACGGGCGTCGCCCTGATCACCTTTATCCTGCTCGCGGTGCACAACCCGCTGGTTCAGGTGCAGCTGCTGGTCTGGATCTTCGTAATGCGCATCATCATGATCGTGACATCGGGCGCTTCGTACTACCTCAACGCCGCGATCACCAAGGCACGCTACAGCAGCGCCGACCGCATGGATTTCGAGGCACCGCTCACGTCGCTCGTCTGGCTCACGTCGATCGTCTCGATCGTGCTCACCTTTATCGCGTCGCGTCTCATGATCCCGACGCTCGGCGGCGATCCCACGTTGTGGTGGAAGCTGTCGCTCGTGATCACGTGCGGCACCCTCGCCGGAGCGATCATCCCCGAGCTCGTGAAGGTGTTCACCTCGATGCACTCGGCGCACGTGCGCGAGGTGGTGACATCGTCGCGCGAGGGCGGCGCGTCGCTCAACATCCTGTCGGGCCTCGTGGCGGGCGATTTCAGCGCGTATTGGCTCGGACTCGCGATGCTCGGACTGATGGCGATCGCCTACGGCGTGAGCACGGCCGGCCTGGGCACGCTGATGGCGGCTCCCGCGGTGTTCGCGTTCGGGCTCGTGGCATTCGGATTCCTCGGAATGGGACCGGTGACGATCGCCGTCGATTCCTACGGTCCCGTCACCGACAACGCCCAGTCGGTGTACGAGCTGTCGACGATTGAGCAGATCCCCGGCGTCAAGGCGCAGATCAAGAAGGAATTCGGCTTCGACGTGAACTTCGAGCGCGCCAAGGAGAACCTCGAAGAGAACGACGGGGCGGGGAACACCTTCAAGGCGACGGCCAAGCCGGTGTTGATCGGCACCGCCGTCGTGGGGGCGACCACGATGATCTTCTCGATTATCGTAGCCCTCACCCAGGGCATGCGGCCCGAGCTCGTCAACAACCTGTCGATCCTGCATCCGCCGTTCCTCCTCGGGTTGATCGCCGGCGGCGCCATGATCTTCTGGTTCACCGGGGCGTCGACGCAGGCGGTGACGACGGGCGCCTATCGCGCGGTGGAGTTCATCAAGGCGAACATCAAGCTCGAAGGGGCGACCAAAGCGTCGGTGGCGGACTCCAAGCGCGTGGTGGCGATCTGCACCCAGTACGCCCAGCGCGGTATGTTCGTGATCTTCCTGGCGGTGTTTTTCGCGACGCTAGCCTTCGCCTTCGTCGAGCCCTACTTCTTCATCGGGTACCTGATCTCAATCGCGTTGTTCGGATTGTTCCAGGCGATTTTCATGGCCAACGCCGGCGGAGCCTGGGACAACGCCAAGAAAGTGGTCGAGACGGAGCTGAAGCAGAAAGGCACTCCGCTGCACGACGCGACGGTGGTGGGGGACACGGTCGGGGATCCGTTCAAGGACACCTCGTCGGTGGCGATGAACCCGATCATCAAGTTCACGACGCTGTTCGGCCTGCTCGCCGTCGAGCTGGCGGTATCGCTGACCGGGGAGCGCGGGCCCACGTTGACCCACGTGTTCGCGGCGGCGTTTTTCCTGATTTCGGTGGCGTTCGTATGGCGCTCCTTCTACCGGATGCGCATCGAAGCCAAGTAGGAGGTGACCGGTGACCGCGGCGCAGGTCGTCGTCACCGCTCTGGGTGTCGCGGGCATCGCGTGGGTGTTGTGGTACTTCCTGTGGTCGCGCGGTCCCGCGAGCGCCGCCCGGGAAGCGCGCGGCGTCCAGGAAATCTCCGTGACGGTGAAGGGCGGCTATCAGCCCGACACGATCCTGGTGCAGGCGGGCCAGCCGGTGCGCCTCCGCTTCTACCGCGATGAGACGGCCGACTGCTCGGAGCGCGTCGTCTTCGAGCAGTTCGGCATCGACCGCCAGCTGCCGGCTTTCGAAACCACGGACGTCGAGTTCACGCCCACGGAGCCCGGCGAGTTCCCGTTCCGCTGCGGGATGTCGATGCTGAAAGGGCTGCTCGTCGTCGAGCCGGCAGGCGGCCCCAAGGCCGCCGTGTCTCCGCACTCCGACCATGGCTGATCAGCGTCTCAGCCTCCCCATCGAAGGTATGAGCTGCGCCGCCTGCGCGGTCACGGTCCAGGCGGCGCTGGGGGCGGTTTCCGGCGTGCGGCAGGCGTCGGTGAACTACGCCACCGGGAAGGCGTCGGTCGACTACGACGACACGCAGACCGGCATCGTGCCGCTGGTCCACGCCGTACGCGCGGCGGGCTACGACGCCGGGCAGGCGCGCGTGAGCTTCGTCGTCGGCGATCTGCACTACGCGCCGGGTGTCGCGGGACTGGAACGCGCGCTCAGCGCCGTGCCGGGGGTGCTGCGCGCCGCCGCCAATCAGGCTACGGAGACGGTGACGGTGACGTACGTTCCCGGCGTCACGACCACCGACCAGCTCGAGGCGGCGGTAGCGCAGGCCGGGTTCCAGGTCGCCGCGCCGATCGCCGCCGAGGACCCGGTGGAGCGTGAACGACTGGCGCGTGCGCGCGAGGTGCGCGTGCTGACGTGGAAGTTCGCCGTGGCCGCGGTCGTCGCCGTCGTGTCGATGGCAGTCTCGATGTCGATCATGGCCGGACCGAAGGCCGGCGCCCTGGCGCAGCGACTCCATGCGATGATGGCGCAGGGGATCCTGGGGAACGCCGGGGCGATGCGCTGGCTGCTCGCGCTGCTGACGCTGCCCGTCCTCCTCTGGTCGGGGCGTCAGTTCTAT
>DATFTG010000221.1:0-16817 GCA_035262265.1 Gemmatimonadales bacterium | reverse complement strand
ACGGGTTCAGCCGTGTCCGACGCAAGGCTCGGCCTCATCGATCCACGGGCATACCAACCGAGACCGACCGCCAGAATCAGGGTCGCGGCCCAGGCGATGGGGCGGCGCAGCCGCCAGGTGAGTCGCGGCTGTCGCAATTGCTGGAGCGGAGGCATCACCCGCTCGGGAGGTGCCGCTATACCAAGCAGGCGGCTCGCCCGCTCGATGAGCGCCCGTTCTTCCGCGAGCCGCGCCTGACACGCCGGACATCCCTTCAGGTGCGTGTCGACGCGCTCGCGCTCGACGGGGGCCAACTCCCCGTCGAGATAGGCGTGCAGTGTGCCTTCATCCACGTGCGACATGTTCAGCCTCGCTTCCCTTCTCATAGGCTTCGACCAGGCGGCGCCGGGCGCGCGCCAGCGTCGTGCCGACAGCCCCCTTGGCCAATCCCGTCTGGGCGGCGATTTCGTCGTACGACTGTCCGGCATCCCACAGCAACAACACTTCGCGGTCGCGCGGCGTCAGCTCGTCGAGCGCCCGGCGCACGCGTTCGCGGTCGAGCTGCTCTCCAACGGTGTCGTCGAGCGGCGGGGTCTGGTCTGGCTCGCTTTTCAGCAGCGTGAGATGCCGCCGCTCGCGCGCGGCTCGCCGGGCTTCGTCACGCGCCATGTTCGCCGCTACCACAAAGAGCCACCCCCGGGGATTCTCGGGCCGGTGCGCCAATGCCCGCGCGAACGCTTCCTGCGCCAGGTCTTCGGCGCGGTCGGCGTCCCACACCTTGCGATAGAGAAATCGCACCAGTGCGGGATACGTCGAGCGGTAGACGTCGGCCAGGTCGTCCATCTTCAATGCAGAAGGCAGAATGATGAATGCAGAATGACGACGGAGTCGTTCTGCATTCTGCATTCATCATTCAGCATGGGTTGCCTCACCGGAAATCCGCCACGATCCGCTCCAGCTCTCCCGTGCGCCAGGACTCCGTCCCTCCCGCTGCAATCTTGATGTTCACCTGCCGTCCCGCCACCAGTACCGCGGGCGTGAGCGCGACCGCCTGGTTCAGCTCGGGCATGGCCCGCAGCAGGGCAAAGTAGGCGTCACTGAACGGCGCCACCGTCACCGTCCGCCGTGCGGTCTCCATACCGAGGTCGGTCCACACGCTGTCGCGCAGGATGTAGAGCCGGCCGCCCACGCGGCGCGTCGGGTTGATCCCGCTGCGCATCCGCAGCCGGGCGCTCAGCTCGTCCTGCTCCTCGCGATCGACGGATTTCGCCGCGAGACTTGCTTCGGCTTGTGACTGACGCACGAACCCTGCGCCGTTTTGTGCTGTCGGAGAAGGGGCGTACGCCCGAACACGTGTGGAGTCGCTGAGGACTCCATCCACGACTATGGGCATGTCTCCGCGACCCATGGCGAGTGTCGGCTCCTGCACGAGATACGACGTGTACTCGGTCAATATCCCATACCGCAGCGCGAGATCCTTCAGCGCCGCGAGCGTCTCTGGGGTCGACCCATGCAGCCGGATCTCCCGCGACAGCGTGCCCGCTTTGCGGGAAGCCCAGAGTCTCGGGATATAGGCGTTGGTCGACACGTCGCCGACGGTGGCCGACCGGAATTGCTCGTCCTGGGAAGCGCGGCGACCGCGCACCGCCACCGACCACCCCGTCGTCGACCGGGCATGATACCGGCCGAACGCCACCAGCTCGTCTCCCGCGAACAAGTCGGGGAGGGCCTGCGGCTGAACATCGTATAGCTCGACACCGTCGCCCGAGAGCGTGACGTCGGTGAGGACGGGGCTCGCGATCTTGCCGGCCAGCGTCCCGACCGCCTGCTCGATGTTGCCGCCCGGGGCGATGTATTCGGTGACTCCGCGCGCCCGCTCCGTCAACCGGTCGAGCAGATACGTATTGACGTCGTAGCCGATGCCAAAGGAGAACACCCGGAACGGCCCGCGGTGCTCTTCGGCGCGCGCCGCGATCTTCTCGGGATCCTGTTCGCCGACGGTCGGCAGTCCGTCGGTGAGAAAGATGATGACGCCGAGCGAGCCGTCCGCCGGCGGCTGGCTGGAGGCTTCATCGAGCGCGCCGGCGATGTTCGTCCCGCCGCCCGTCTCCAGGGAGTTGACCCAGTCGCTGGCGCGACGGCGACCGTCGGCCGTGGCGTCGGTCCACCCGGCGTCGAAGCGGCGCACGCCGCTCTCGAACGCCACCAGGCGGAAGCGGTCGCCTTCGCGCAGCGAGCCGAGCAGCTGGCTCACGGCGGACTTCGCCTGCACGAGCTTGTCTCCCGACATCGATCCCGAGACATCGATCGCCACGACGAGGTCGCGCCGCAGGGCAGTCGCCGGGTGCGCGGCGCCCGGGGCGAGCAACAGCATGAAGTAGCCGTCCTCGCCCGGGACCTGATGCGTCACCAGCGAGACGCCGACCAGCCCCTGACGCAGCGGCAGAAAGAGGTCGAGGTCGGCGGTCGTCGCACTGTCGGCCATCGTCACCTCGAGCCGGCTTCCGGAACGACTGGTCCGGATCTGATGGGTGGGGGAATACGGATCACCGAAACGATTGCCGCTGTCGGCGCTGAGACGAAAGCTCCGCGTCGCGCCCGCGGCCCCCGGACCCGATCCCCCGACGTAGCGAAACCGCCAGGCGTCGCCTTCGCGGTCGAGGATCTGCGTATAGCGCAGCGTGATTTTCCGGGTCTCGCCGGGGTTGATCGGGAAGATGCGCGCGCGGAGCAACCCGTGGCCGGCCAGCTCGATCAGGGCCGGATCCCGTTTGCGCCGCACGATCTCCTCGTAAATCGACCGCGCCTGCGTTGCGTCCATCGTCTCGCCGCGCAGCTCGGCGTCGCCCTGCCACAGCGAGAAGCTCGAGAAAGCGGCTTCTCCCGGGAGCGGGTAGTGATAGATCCCTTCGCCGAGCATCGGCCCGCGGTTCTGGAACCACTCTTCGACCGTGACCTCCGCGACCCGGTCCTTGACCGCGACCGAGACGGCGCTGCGCAGCTTTTCGACGCCCCACCCAGGCACAGGACGGACCGGCTCGATCCATCCCTGGCCCGCGAGGTGAGCGGGCACGACCACTGCGGCGAGGAGCACGACAATACGACGGTACGACAACATCGGGACCATTCCTGTTCGAGAGTCCTACGAGAGACGCCGCCCCCCTCCGGTGGCACACATCTGGAAACACGAACGGCCCCCCCGAGTGCGGGAGGCCGTTAGTGTAAACCGTTCTGGGAGTGTTACTTGAGTGGCATTGTGAGACTGAGGAGAATGCTCACCGTATTCACCGCCGGCGTCTTGGCGCTCTCGTTCTTGGCAAACGCCACATAGTTGAGCTCAGTGCGCGCGCCGAGGTCGCCGGCCAGGTGGAAGCGATAGCCCCAGGCGACACCCCCGCCCGTGATCCCGACCGACGTCTTCGTCGAATCGGAGAAGCTGCCCTTCGTCGCCTTCACCCATTCCTCGTGTACGCCGAGCGCACCGTACCATCCACCGGCCACGGCGTAATCGAGCCGCCCCGCGAGGTTGGCGGCGAACACCGTCGAGCCACGGCTCTGGAAGCGATGCAGGTCGATGCCCGGCTCGAACGCCACGCGCTTCCCGACCGGCAGAATCGCGAACAACGTCGGGGACTGCGGCAGGAACGTCCCTGCGGATGTCAACGCGGGCACGCTGCCGCCGAAACCGGGAAGGAACAGGCCGTTGAGCGTCAAATTGGTCCCGTCGGCATGGATGGAGCTGTACCCACCCGTCACCCCGATCATCGGCTCCCAGGCGCCACTCGCCGGAGCCCGAGCGGTGCGCGGGGTCGCTCCCCGGTCCAATCGGGACGACACGCCAAAGAGCAGTGCGTAGGTGTCGGTCGGGCCGAGACCGGGACGCCGCTTCGCCGTGGCGGTGACCGCCGCTTCGAGCCGTCCGTCGAGGCGCGGCGTCAACGCGAACCGGTAGCCGGCCGCGACTTGCGCGCCGAACTGCGTCGCGTGATTGCCGCCTTGCATCAGGCTGTTCAGAACGCCGCCCGCGGCCCCGTAGAACGAGGAGCTGAGCGCGAGATCGGCGCGCAAACCGACGCGCGCCGTCGTCGCGTCACCGCCGACACTCTCGGTCAGATTCGCGAACGAGAGCGTGGGCTCGAACGCGAGCCGCCGTCCGGCCGGGATCACGGCGAACAGGCTGCTGCCGGCCAGCAACGGGGCGACATATCCCGGGGTGGGGAACTCGATCAAATCGATCGCGTCGGAGCGGCCGGTCCCGGCCGGCTTGATCCGCGCGTACCCGCCCTGAATCCCGATGGCGGGATGCCAGAGGCTCTGAGCCGCTACCGGGCTTGCGAGGATCGTGAGCGCACCAAGGATGAGCTGCTTCCGCACGGGAAACCTCCTGCACGATGGTGAGAGGTTGATGACTGCGTGGCCGACAAGCGGCCGAAAGGTCGAGGGCAACCTGTGTCGCCGGGGAGGCTCCGGCCCGTGAGCTTCATCACCGCTGCCGGGGTCACGTCGGCGCCCGGCGGGCATTTCTAACTGCAACAAACGAAAGCGATTAGCAAGTCGGCGAATGGAGTCCGCCGAGGCTCTCCCGTTCAGTGATCTCCCTGTGTATTGTGAACGCGTTCACAAGCACCCTGTACGTGTGAAATCTTCGGAGGAATACGATGCGGTTGACTGGAGTCGCGGCGGTGCTGGCGCTCGGAGCGCTGGCGTGTGGCAAGAAGGGTGATCAAGCGCAGGCAAACGCTGCGCCGGTGAATCCGGCCGCGGCACCGGCAACGGCGGCGGCCGCGGAGCCGACGGGACCGGTCGTGGAAGTGAAGATGGCGGGCTCGGGGAACACCTATAAGTTCGACCCCAGCACCATCACGGTGCCCGCGGGCGGCACGGTGCGGTTCATCAACGTCGAGGGCGGCCCGCACAACGTGTCGTTCTACGCGGACTCGATCCCCGCCGGCGCCGCCGAGAAGCTGAACGCGGCGATGGCGAATCGCATGGACAACCTCGCGGGGCCGTTCCTCATCAACGCCAACGATCACTATGATGTGTCGTTCGCCGGCCTGCCGACGGGGACCTACAAGGGCTTCTGCACGCCCCACCAGGCGTTGGGGATGCACTTCGTCCTTACGGTGAAGTAGTCGCGATCTCAGACGGCGGCCCCGGAGCGATCCGGGGCCGCTATATTTTCCGCCCATGCCCTGGATCCTGCTGCCGCTCCGGCTGTTCCTCACTGCGCCCGCCACACCGGTTCATCCCGCGCCGGTGCCGCTCGACTGGGTGCGCGCGCTGCCGCCCGCCCGTATCGAGGTCCATAGCGACCGACACGAGGTCGTGATCGAGCTCGCTCCGGTCGACCTCCCCGCCATGGCGCATATGGACATGTCCGCGATGAGCGGGATGGCGGGCATGAACATGGACGAGCACACGGCGCACAACCCCGTGTATCCCCCGGTCATGGGAGTCGACCTCCCGCTCACCGGATGGATGTCGGGGTTCCGCATCGAGCTGGTCGATTCCGCGGGCCGCCCCGTGCCGAGCGAGCTGCTGCACCACTACAACCTGATCGACCCGAATCATCGCGAGCTGTTTCTGCCGATTTCGCGCCGCGTGCTCGCGGCGGGCAGTGAGACGGGGGCGGTGCGGATGAGCCGCTGGCTGATGGGGGCGCCGTTCATCAAGGGTGACCGCCTCGTCGCGAGCGCCATGTTGCACAATCCCACCATGCAGGCGTACAGCGGGGTGCGGACGCGGCTGATCCTCACCTACAGCGCCGACGGCCACTGGTATCCGCTGCTGCGCGCCTACCCGTGGCAGTTCGACGTCGCGTTTCCCGTCGGAGACAAGTCGTTCGATCTGCCGCCGGGTCGCTCCGAGAAGTTCTACGAGGGCAGCCCGGCCGTGGGGGGGAAGATCGTCGGCATCGGCGGGCACGTGCACGATCATGCTGATTCGCTGGTGTTGCGCGACGTGACGGCCGGCACGGTGATCTGGCGCGCCACGCCGATCACCGATTCGACGGGCCACGTGGTCGCGATGCCGATCAAGAAATTCATCGGGCTCACCGGCCTCGGCGTGCGCATCGTCCCCGAGCACCGCTATCGCGTCACCGTCTTCTACGACAATGAGACGGGCCACACGCTGCCCGACGGCGGGATGGGGGTCGTGGCGGGGCTGTTCGCGCCAGCGCCGGAGGTGACCTGGCCGGTGGCCGACCAGACCGACTCGCTCTACGTCTCGGACCTTCGCCATGCATTGCGCATGAGCGAAGGGGCGCAGCTGTCAAACGCTGGCGTCGAGCACACCCACGACTGATTCCGGTGCCGACACCGTCGCCTCGGCGGTGCGGCGGCGCTGCATCACCGCCAACATGATGCCCGCCAGCACCAGTCCCGTCAGCGCATCGATGCCGTAGTGGAATTGGCCGTACACGACGGCCAGCACCAGCCCCCCAGTCGGCAGGAGCAGCGTCAATCCCAGCGGCCGCCAATAGCGTAGTGCGAAACCCGTCGCGACCACCGAGGCCGCGACGTGCGACGATGGGAACGCCGCGCCCCACGAATCGCCACGATCGAGCAACCACTGCGCCAGCCGCGCGGGCCACACTTCGGTGGCGGCGTTGTGCGGCAGATCGAAGGCGTACCGCGGTCCGGCTACCGGATAGAAGAGGAACACGATGTAGCAGAGATAGAACGTGATCATCACGCCGAGGATCGTTTGACGCGCGGCGTCCTTGCGCCCGGAAAACCACAACCCCGCGGGCGCGGCGTAGAGAATCGCGTAGTAGGCGAGGTAGCAGGTGTGCAGCACGGCGGAGAACCACGGCACCGGCATTTCGCGGATCCAGCGATACGAGACTTGCGAGCCGAACACCCATGCCTCGAGGCGCTGGATCGCCCAGTCGTTCTGGAAGCCGGCGTCGAGCGTCAAGACGCCGATCTCACCGTACAGCCCCGCGAGCAGCAGCATCGGATACCAGTCGCCGAGGAAGCGCCCGACCGGGCCGGAATTCCGCGCGGCAGGGGCGATCAGGACGAGTCCGACGAGCAGCGCGTGCGCCGCCACGAGGAATTGCCAGTGCGGGATGATGTCACCCTGAAACGAAAACGCGAGGGCGACGGTGGCGATCACGACGTAGCCCAACGTCCACCGGTCCAGCGCCGTAAGGTTCGACCGCTCCGTCACAGCCATCCCTCCGCTCGGTACCAGGCCGCGGTGCGGGACAATCCCGTCGCGAGATCCGTCGCCGCCCGCCAGCCGGTGTCCCGCGTCAGCGCGTCCGGCCGGCAGGTCCAGGCGGGGGCAAGAAACTCGTCAGCCTTCTCCGCCGACAGGACGGTCGCGCGGCCGGCCAGGGACGCCAGCGAACCTACGGTCCACAGGGCGACTCGCGCCAGCGCGGCCGGCAGCCGCACGATGCGGGGGGTGCGCCCCACCGCGATTGCGACCGCCCGCACCAGTCCGGCGCTCGTGGTCACGTCGGGGTGCGCGGCGTAATAAATGCACCCCGCCGCCGCCGTTGCGGTGCCCGCCGCGATCAGCGCCTCCGCGAGGTCGCCGGCATAAATGACCGAGAGCTCCTGCGTTCCGTCACCCATCACCGGTCCCCACCCCGCGCGCGCCAGCCGGAAGATGCGCAGCGTTTCCCGATCCCGCTCCCCATACACGACGGGCGGGCGGACGATCGTCCAGGGAATGCCGCACGCCCGTACCAGCCCCTCCGCCTCCAGTTTGCTGCGGCCGTAATTCGTGACCGGCTGGGGCGGCCGTGTCTCGTCGATCGGCTGTCCCGGTACCGTCGGACCCCCGACCGCCAGTGTCGACACGTGCACGAACCGCCCCGGCCGCGCGGCACGGGCCGCGTCCAGCACCCGCGCGGTGCCGTCACGATTGACGGACAGGAACTCCCGCAGGTTTCGCGCGCTGATGCGTCCTGCCACGTGATATACGACGTCGGCGCCGGCGCACCCCTGGCGCAGCGCCGCTGAGGTGTCGAGATCGCCGGGGATGGTCACCACGTCGGTCCAGCCCAGGGCCCGCGCCCGATCGGGGGAGCGGACGAGGCAGGTGACGGTGTCGCCACGCGCGAGCAAGGCCCGGACGAGATGGGTTCCCACGAACCCGGTCCCGCCGGTCACGAACACCTTCACAGCGGCTTGTCGAAGATGCGATACGTCTTGTAGGGGCGGAATCCCAGCCGCATGAGCCCGTTCACCATCGGGGCGTTGTCCTCGAGGATCCAGCCCGCTTCGCCCTGCGGCATGCCGCGGGCCGTGGCATGGGTCCAGATCCAGTGGTACAGCAGGGCGTCGATGCCCTTGCCGCGATACTCCTTGATCATGCCGAGCAGTGGGATGCGCGCGCGGTCGATCTTGCGCGAGTACCAGAGGATCTTGAGCAAGCCGGGGAAGAGCCGGCCGGACGGGTTGTGCTTCAATGCGACGTTGAAGTCGGGAATGCACACGCCGAACCCCACCACGCGCCCCTCGATTTCCGCGAAGACGACGAGGTCGGCGATGATGATCGGCTTGAGCTGCTTGGCGAGGTGCTCGAGCTCCGCGTCGGTCATCGGCACGTAGCCCCAGTTCTGCTCCCAGGCCTGGTTAAACAGGGATTTCACGAGCTCCACTTCTTCGTGGAACCGCTTCATGTCGAGCGGGCGCAGCGTCACGCCGTAGCGCTCGGCCAATAGCTTGCCCGCCCGGGCGAAGCGCTCGGGCGGCTCCATCGGCTGCTCGCCGCCGCCCCAGAACGCGATCAGGTCTTTCGCCTTCTGAAAGCCGTAACGCTCGTGCAGCGGCACGTAGAACGCCGGGTTGTGCGGCATCAACACGACGGGCGGCTTCTCGAAGCCCTGCACCAGCAGTCCGCACTCGTCGTTGATCGACGGGTTCATCGGTCCGCGCATCGTGTCGAGACTGCGCTCGCGCAGCCACGCCGCCGCCCGATCGAACAGGGCGGTGGCGACGGCCTGATCGTCGATGCTCTCGTAAAAGCCGTAAAAACCGACGCGATCCTTATGGAGCGCGTTGTGGCTGTCGTTCTTGATCGCCGCGATGCGACCGACGATGTCGCCATTGCGCCGGGCGAGGTAATACTCGGCGGAGGCGTGCTGGAAGAACGGATTCTTCTTGGGCGACAGGATGGTGCGGACGTCCATGCGCAACGGCGGGACCCACGTGGGATCCCGCCGGTGCAGCGTGTACGGAAAGGCGATGAATCGTTCGAGGTCCCGTCCGCTTCGGACGGGCTCGATGGCGACGGTCAAATGACCCCCAGCTCCTTGCCGAGCCGACCGAACGTGTCCAACGCGCGATCGATCTGCTCTTCGGTATGGGTGGCCATGAGACTGGTGCGCAGCCGGCACTGTGACGGCGGCACGGCCGGCGGCACGACGGGGTTGGTGAAGACGCCCGCGTCGAACAGCTTGCGCCAGAAGAGGAACGTCTTTTCGAGCGGGCCGATGAGCACCGGGACGATCGGCGTATCGGTCGGGCCGATGTCGAAGCCCAGCGTGCGCAGGCCCTCCTGCAGCCGCCGCGTGTTCGCCCACAGGGCGTCGCGGCGCTCCGGCTCGCGCTGCATCACGTGCAGGGCGGCGAGCACCCCCGCAGTGTTCGACGGCGGCAGCGCGGCGGTGAAGATCAGCGGCCGGCTGTGGTGCTTGAGGTAATGAATGATGTTCTCGGCGCCGGCGGCGAAACCGCCGATCGAGGCGAGCGACTTGGAGAAGGTGCCGACGATGAGGTCGACCTCGTCCGTCACCCCGAAATGGGCGGCGGTGCCGTCGCCCTTGGGACCGAGCACGCCGATCGAGTGGGCGTCGTCGACCGCCAGCGCTGCGCCGTATTTCTGGGTCAGGCGCAGCAGGGCGGGGAGGTCGGCGACGTCGCCTTCCATCGAGTAGACCCCGTCCACGATCACCATCGTCCCGGTGCCTTCGGGGACGCGCTGCAGCTTGCGCTCGAGGCCGGCCAGGTCGCCGTGGTTGAACCGTGTCGTCTCGCCGTGCGACATCTTGGCGCCGTCGACGATCGAGGCGTGGTCGAGCTTGTCGAGGAAGACGACGTCGCCCCGGCCGACCAGCCCGGAGATCACGCCCAGGTTGGCCTGGTAGCCGGTGGAGAAGACGAGGCACGATTCCTTGCCGAGGAACTCCGCCAGCTCGCCCTCGAGCCGCTCGTGCAGGTCGAGGGTGCCGTTCAGGAACCGACTGCCGGTGCATCCCGACCCGTAGCGCTCCAGCGCGGCGCGCGCTTCCGCCAGTACTTCCGGATGATGGGTGAGGCCCAGGTAGTTGTTGGACCCCATCATGATGCGCTCTTTGCCCTCGATGACGACGACGGTGTCCTCGGAACGGGAGATCGCCTTGAAGTACGGATACAGCCCGGCCGCCTGCACTTCGCGAGCGCGGGTGTAATTGCGGCATTTGTCGAACAACGCGATGTGCTGCAGCGTTTCGGTGCGCACGAGCCCTCTTTAAGGTGTGGAAATCGTGCTACAGCTTAGCCGCGCCCTGGGGAAACCGCAAGGTGATGCGTGATCGCGTGTTAGCGGTGTTTTCAGCGGTCGCGTAAGTTACGGGCGCCGTGGTACGCTCCCTGTTGTTCTACTCCTTCGCGCTGTCGGCTGGTTCCCTCACGGCGCAGAACGCAACGCCGCAGTGGGAGTCACTCGCTGACCCGATGACGAAATGAGCCTGCCGCAGTGAGCGAACCCGGCAAGCGTCCGGAGCTGCCCCGCGTCATGGGGCTGCGCGACGTGGTGTTGTTCAACATCACGGCGATCGTGGGGCTGCGCTGGCTCACCACGGCGGCGAGCCAGTTCGGACTCGCCGCGCTCACGGTATGGGTCGTGGCGATGCTGGTGTTTTTCATTCCCTCGGCGATCGCGGTGCGTGAGCTGGCCGACATCGATCCCAGCTCAGGCGGGATCTACTGCTGGGTCGACCGCGCCTACGGGCCGCGGCAGGCGTTCGTGGCGGGATGGCTGTACTGGGTGAACAACCTGCTGTACTTCCCCTCGCTGCTCGTGACCACGGCGGCGATCGCGGCGTACGCCGGCGGTCCGCGGACGGCCGCCCTCGGTAACGACCCTGGGTTCATCCGGATCGTGTCGCTCGTGGGACTGTGGATCGCGGTGTGGCTGAACGTGGTTGGACTGCGGGTGGGGAAGTGGCTGCAGAATCTCGGCGGCATCGGGACGTGGATTCCCGCCTTGCTGTTCGTGCTGCTCGCGGCGTGGGGGTTTGCGGCGCGGGGAAGTGCCACGCCGATCCACGTCAGCGGTCTCGTTCCCACGCGCTTCGATTTCCCCTCGATCAATCTCTTCGCCACGATGACGTTCGCGTTTGCTGGCCTCGAGCTGGCTCCGACGCTCGGCGGAGAGATTCACGACGCGGCGGCCACGTTGCGGCGCGGTGTCGTAGTCTCCGGGTTCGCGA
Source organism: Gemmatimonadales bacterium (assembly GCA_035262265.1). Classification (GTDB taxonomy): domain Bacteria; phylum Gemmatimonadota; class Gemmatimonadetes; order Gemmatimonadales; family GWC2-71-9; genus DASTHG01. Next base: position 5,404 of record DATFTG010000221.1, on the reverse strand, counting down.
TCGTGGCGGTCTACATCATCGGCACGGCGGCGATGATCGTGGCATTGCCGGCGAACACGGTCAGCGTCACCAATGGCATGCCGCAGGCCGCCCAGGCGCTCGTCGAGCGCATCGGCAGCTCCGGGATCGGGTGGTTGCCGATCGCGATTGCGATCTTGCTGACGCTCGGGAATCTGGGTGGTGTGGGGGCCTGGCTCGCAGGGTCGGCGCGCCTGCCGTTCGCGGCCGGCGTCAACGATGCACTGCCGCCGGCGTTCGCCAAGCTGCACCCGCGCTGGCAGACGCCGTATGTCTCGCTGATCTTGATGGGGGTCCTGGCCACGATTTTCATCATCGCGAGTCTCGCGAACACCACGGTCAAGTCCGCCTACCTGCTGCTGACGCAATTGACCCTGATTCTCTTTTTTATCCCCTATCTGTACATCTTCGTTGTGTATCTCAAGCTGCGGCGCCGCCGCACACTCGGGACGCTATTGCTCGGGTTGTTCGGTCTCGCATCTGTCGGGCTGTCCATCCGGCTCGGATTCGTCCCTCCGGCGGACGAAGCCAATCCATTCCTTTATAAGTGCAAGGTCGTAGCGGGCGTCGTCGTGTTCACCGGTCTCGGACTGTGGCTCGCGCGCCGCTCCAAGCGCCCCGTCAACACGTTGTGACGCGGCCCACCGTTCCGCCAGGTATCTACCGCTAGAGTAGATTGCGGCGAAGTGTCTCGTGCGTTGAGGATCTCCCTGTGAGGCGTAGCCGGTTCATCTGGCTGGGGCTCGCGGTGCTCGTGTCGAGCCCCGGGGTGGCGGGCGCGCAGCAGCAGCTCTCGCCACGGTGGGAGATTCCGGGACTCGATTTCCATCGCGACGGCGTGTGGCGGGTGCGCGCGCGGGCGATCGCGCGGGCGCGGGCCGCGCTGCTCGGGCGGCGCGATTTTTCTCGCCTCAATGCCCCTCTCGAGCGGGCGCTGACGATAGCCGGAGCGCCCGCTGTCTCCGGAACCCTGCTGGTCCCCGCGATCCTGTTGCGCTACAAGGACACCAACCTCGGCACACTGCGTGACACGGCGCAGTATAGCGCCGTGCTGTTCGGCACCAGCCCGTCCACGCTCTCTCCCCCGCGGCCGTACACTGTCCGTACCTACTACGAGGAGCTGTCCAACCACCTGTTCAGCATGCAGGGTCGCGTGCTCGGATGGGCGGTGCTCGACAGCAACGAAGTCGCGTACACCGGTGGGACGAGCTGCGTCAGCAATCCCTTCGGCACGTCGAACTGCAACGGCATCTTCAGCGGCACGGCCATCGTCGACATGCAGGTCGGGATGGCTCAGGCCCTGGCCAAGATCGACTCGGCCGCCGCGATCGACTGGGGTCAGTTCGATAACGACGGCCCGGACGGCATTCCCAACTCGCCCGACGACGACGGCTACGTCGACATGGCGATCTTCGTGCACCCGGCGCAGGACGGGGCGTGCGGCGGCGCGAGCAACAACCACATCTGGTCGCACCGCTACGAGATGCTCGCGCCGTACACGACGAAGACCCCGGCGCACAACGGCGGGTTCATCAAGATCCGGGACTACACGTTCCAGAGTGGTGTGGGCGGGTCGACGGCGTGCGACACCAGCCAGATCATGTCGCCGGGGACAACGGCGCACGAATCGGGACACGGGCTCGGACTCCCCGATCTCTACGACCTGAACTTCGTCACCGAAGGGATCGGCGAGTGGGGCATCATGGGGAGCGGCAACTACGCGACGCCGCTCTCGCCGGCGCGCATGGAGGCGTGGTCGCTGGGTGAGCTGGGCTGGGTTACCCTCGCCCCCCTCACGGTGACCGGGAGCTACACGCTCGGACCTTCACCGGCGTCGGACAGCGCGTACGTCGTCCGCCCGAGCGGGGCGAACCCGCGTGGCGAGTACTTCCTGATCGAGAACCGCCAGCGCCTCGGGTCCGACAGCGCGATGATCCGCGTGCACTGTGGTCGCAGCGGCAATCCACCGGGGTGCGGCGGCGGACTCTTCATCTGGCATGTTGACTCGGTGGTCGCGGCGGACAACGGCTTCCGGCAGGGCAATGAGATGAATTCGCTCGCGATTCACGGCCTCGCGCTGGAAGAGGCGGACGGGCTGCGACAGCTGTGGTGCGGGGACAGTGGGTGCAACCGCGGCGATGGCGGCGATCCCTACCCGGGGACGAGCGCCAACGCCGTGTTCTCGATCAATTCGCTGCCGCAGGCGTCGATGAACTCGGATTCGAGCTTCGCCGGGTTCGCGATCGATTCGATCCGCCAGGTGGTGCCGAACAGCGCCATGGCGTTCCGGGTGCGCTTCGGGCAGCCGACGGTGATCGCCGCGAGCGATACGACCGCTCAGGTGCAGGTCGACGGTGCTTCCGTGAACGTGTTCCGGAACCTGCTGGACGACGGCTCGCTCCATGCGCTCGCGGTCGCCGACACGCAGTTCGCGTCCGGGGGACGGATCCGCTTCGCGTTTCAATCGTGGTCCGATGGGCAGCCGATCGCCCACACGATCACGGGCGCGCTCGCCGGCGCCACGTATACCGCGACGCTGGCGCGTGGCAACCGGCTCGATGTCGCGACGAGCGGCAACGGCAGCGTCACGTTCAATCCGGCGGCCGACTCGAGCGGCCAGTTCGTCACGCAGGGGACAGCTGTAACCGTGACGGCGACCGCGACCGCGCCGGCGGTATTCGGACGCTGGCAGGGTGACACCGCCACGGGCAACAGCGTGCTGGTTCTGCCGATGACGCGGCCGTATAGCCTCACGGCCGTCTTCGATCCGCAGCTCGTGATCACCTCCGGCGGACCATTGGGAAACGGCGAGGTCGGCAACGCCTATATCGCGAACCTCGCGGCGTCGGGAGGAACGGGCACCTATGCCTGGACTCCGGCGAGCGGCACGCTTCCCCCGGGGCTCGCGCTCAAGGTGGGCGGGCAGATCTCGGGCACGCCGGGGGCGGTGGGGAAATTCGTGTTCACCCTGCGCGTGACTTCGGGACCGCAACAGTTGTTGCGGCAGGACTCGATCACCATCACCGCGCCGACGCTCGCCGTCGCCGCGGTCCTCGGCCAATTGCTCGAGGGATCGGGGAGCTTGAGCCCCAGTGACCTCGCCTATCTCGATTTCATCGGCAACCGGAACAACATCTTCGACGTGGGAGATTTTCTCGCCTGGGTGCAGCTGACCGGGGCGACGCCGTCGTCCCCCGCAGGTCGGCAGGCGATCGTCGCGACGCGCCGCGGAGCGCGGCCGTGAGCCCACTGCGGCGGGGAGCGCTGGTCGTGAGCGTCGGTCTGCTGCTCGCATGCAGCGGGACGACGGGCCCGGTGGCGGGGACGCTGAAGGTGAATCTCGCGAGCCCCAACAACGGGGTGGACGGCGCGGTGCTGCTGGTCCTCTCCGCACCGGTGGCGCCGGTCTCGGTCAACGCGGGACCGGGGCTGACGCTATGGGGTGGGCCCGTCACCGGCGTCACGGCTACGCTCGTCTTGACGGGGAACGTCACGACGGGCACGCTCCTCACCTTGCAGGTCGAGGACATCAACGCGGTGCGACAATACACCGTCACGCTGCAGCAGGTGGCACAGACTTCGGGTTACCAGCTGGAATCCCTCGCCGGCTATTCCGTCACCGTCACGAAATAGGAAGGCTCCATGCCACTTCGCTACCGTTCGTTCCTCGCGCTGTCCCTTGTTCTGGGCGCCTGCAAGGGCACCGAGCCCTTCGTGCCGACACCGACCACTGTGTCGGTGAGCACGACGTCGCTGACCTTTCATTCGCTCAGCACCACCAAACAGGTGACTGCCGCGGTCCTCGACCAGAGGGGTGACACCATCCCCGGCTCAAGTGTTGTCTGGACGTCGTCCACGCCGGCCGTTGCCACGGTGGACGCGTCCGGGCGAGTCACTTCCGTGGCCTCCGGAGCCACGACGCTCAAGGCAGCGTCGGCCACGAACAACGGCGTTTTCGCGTCGGTGAACGTGTCCGTGACTCAGGTGCCGGCGCTCTTCTTCAAGAGCAGCGGCGACGCGCAGACGGGGACCGTCGGAACGTCGCTGGCGCAATCGCTCCGGGTGCGGCTCGCGGATTCCACATCCGCGGGCGTTGCGGGCGGGATCGTGACGTTTACGGTCTCGGCGGGTGGCGGTACGACGGTGGCCGCGGACACCACCGATGCGAGCGGCACGGCCAGTACGACCTGGCAGCTCGGCACGAAGGCCGGGCTGGATTCCGTGACCGCCACACTCGGCGGCGGGAGCTTCGCGCCGCTCACCTTCATCGCGACGGCCCACGCCGGCGCGCCGGTGGCGATGACCGTCCAGGCCGGCGACAGCGAATCGGCGCACGTGGGCACGGCGGTGGCGGTCGCCCCTGCGGTGAAGCTCACCGATGCGTTCAACAATGCGGTGTCGGGAGCCGTCGTCAGCTTCACCGTGACCTCCGGCAGCGGTCTGGTCGCGAAGCCAACCGTCACGACCGACACGGGCGGGAGCGCTGCGGACGCCTGGACTCTCGGCACGGCGGGAGCCAACACGCTCCACGTGAGCGTGACGCAGGGCGGCGTCGCCGGCAATCCGCACGACTTCACGGCGACGGCGCTCGCCGCCGGAACGCCGACGCAGGCGCTCGTCGCTGCTGGAGACAGCCAGACCGGGTTGACCGGCTACGCGCTCAACTTCCCGCCGGCGCTGCGCGTGCTCGATTCGGCGAACGGGCCCGTCCCCGGCGTGTCGGTCACCTTCGCCGTGACCGGCGGTGGCGGCAGTGTCACCGGGGCGACTACGACGACGGATCTGTTCGGTGTCGCCACCGTCGGCAGCTGGACGGTCCAGGCGGGAGCGAACACGTTGTCCGGAACGGCGGCCGGCGCCGGGATCACGGGCAATCCGGTCTCATTCTCGGCGACGGGAGTCAGCTCCAGCTTCAACATCGACCTGCGCTACCTCTCGGCGGTGTCGGCGTCGCGCAAGGCGGTATTCGACAGCGCCGCGGCCCGGTGGGAGCGGCTGATCATCGGCGACATTCCCGACATCTCGATCAACGTCGCGGCCGGGCAGTGCGGCACCAATGCACCGGCGATCAACGAGACGATCGATGACGTCGTCATCTTCGTGACGCTCGACTCGATCGACGGGCCGGGGAAAGTACTCGGTCAGTCGGGCCCGTGCTTCATCCGGGTCCCGGGGAGCCTCCCGCTCATCGGGATCATGCACTTCGACACCGCCGACGTGGCGTTTCTCGAGAACAACAACGCGTTCGGGACGGTGATCCTGCACGAGATGGCCCACGTGCTCGGCTACGGGGTTCTGTGGGGCGGGCCGCCGTTTGGCTTGAGTCTGCTGGCCGGCGCGGGGGGGAGCGATCCGCATTTCACCGGCGCCCAGGCGTTGGCCCGCT
>DATFTG010000220.1:0-4470 GCA_035262265.1 Gemmatimonadales bacterium | reverse complement strand
CACGCCGTAGGCGACATCCGCGGGGTCCGCGAACGCCGCGAGTGACACCGTCAAGCCGTTCACTGCGGAACCGGTCGTCGCCCCTGTCTGCACGATCGCCCCACTACCGTTCGTCCCGGAATTGTCGACGCCGTCCCACTGCGACACGACCCACTGGCAGTTGGACACGGTGACGCTCGACGTGATCGTGATCGCGCCGCTGCCGGGCGATGCACTCATGGCGCGGAAAATCGTGACGCGATCGAGGGGTGTGCCGCCATTGAACGTGGCCGTGGCCACGACGTCCCATGCGCTCATCCCGCCGCCGCTCACCGTGGGGAGCGGGGCAGCGCTCGAGGATTGATGGGTGAGCACAGCGACCGTGACCAGCGCGTTGGGCGCCGGGGCGATCGACGCCGTGGTATAGATCTTCAGGTTGTTGGGGTCGTGGCCCGAGGTGAGCAACGTCTGCGAGATCGGAAGGGAAACGATGGCTGCGGTCGTTGCATTGCTGTCGAGCACCGGCTCTGAAGAGGAGGTCGGCATTCGACGATCGACACACGTGACGAGGGTGGCGATGAGCGCGACCGCAACTGCGATCGTCCGGCGACTTCCGGCCATGACTTCCCCTGCCCAGTTTCGGTGTTGAGTGTGGCGGAATACGAGCGCAATTTTGGTGCACGGTGGGACGCGTACATATCAAGTGTATGAAGGACAGGGAGTTACGAGTCTGCCGGAGGTATCAATATTGTGCTTTACTGCGACATCTGCCGCTGAGCCGCGACAGTTCTGCGACAGGTACGAATTGGAGCGGATGGGATTCGAACCCACGACCCCCTGGTTGCAAATCTATGGCTTCCGGGAGGAGTGGGGTGCGGGAAACGTGAGCGCTTCATTGAGTTCCTAGAAGCATATCTCGGACTCGCACGGACCCACACCGGACTCTCCCCCACTTTACCATGAGCGAAAAGACTAGCAACCGATCGCCTGCGGATTAGCGGGGATGAACTGGCCAGAGCTGGAAGACAGAGCGGCTTATTGACTCATGCGCTCATATTCTTACCGCCACAATGGGAGAAGTCCCATGGTGTGGCAATGATGCGACGAGCCGCCCCCGACAATACCTATGGGGAGCGGCTCGCGCACCGACAGACGGGCTCGTCGTCGGGACAACAGACAATCCGGAGCTAGGGCAAAGGTCCGACGACCGTCGGCAGCGGGTAGAACCGGAACTGGGCGAGCTTCAGCCCGTTGTTGTCGTAAGACCAGAAGAAATCCTGCAGCCGGCTGTCGAACAGTGGCACCCGGCTGATCGTCGTCTGGCCGGGCAGGACTGCGAAGATGAACAGCATCTGTTTGCTCACGTTCTGAAAGCTCTGCTGGCCTTTGGTCCGGCTGAGACGCAACGTGTCGACGGAGCAGAGCGTGATGAGCGTGCCGCTCGAGTCCGCCTGCCCACAGGTGGTGTTCGTGGCCTGACCGCCCGGCTTGCCCAGTGCCCGGACGTAGACGGAGTACAGCGTGGTCGAACAGGTGTCGCAGGGAACAGGATTCGGCAGGGCGAATGATGCAGACCCATCTGTGCCGTTCGCGTCGAGCACCTGGAAGCCGGTGACACCGGCGCAGGCGGTGCCGACGCCGGATTCACACAGCAGGATCTTGGTGTTGCCAAAGAGGTTCACGAAAATGACGTGGCCGTTGCTGCCGGTCATGTCCGCGGTCTTCCCTTGCGGGACACCGATCCAGTTGAGGTTGTAATGGCCGCCTGTGGGCGCGCCGTTGCCGAAGCCGAAGCTCGGCGGATTGAACACCTCCGGTGCGGTGGTGGCCTCGCGGCACGCCATCAGCGCGCCGATGGCGAGCACCGCGAGCGTCTTCCTGCGGGAAATGAGAAACACCATGCGTCCTCCCCGCGGGCACCGGCCGGTACCCGCAAGCAAGTTTGTGGGATCTTGGGTGACGCTGGCGGGGGCGACGGAATGAAAACGCGCCAGCAGGCAACAAACGCTGGCGGCTCGGCTGGCATGGCGAGGCGATCACCTCGCGGTAGCCCCGTAACTCTGCGACACCGCCTTTCGACGGCTGTGCTCTGAGGCAGCGGTAACCGCAGGATAGTGAACGGCGCGTTGCTCAGTCAATAGTCAATTATCGAAACAGCATGCGAGCCGGCGGCGCGTGAGCAACATCACACTGCGACGGGTACCACGTGTGCCATGGAGCGGATGGGATTCGAACCCACGACCCCCTGGTTGCAAACCAGGTGCTCTCCCAGCTGAGCTACCGCCCCCTGTTACAAGCTAATCTGGGAATGAGCCGATAGCCGCCCAGTAATCAGTAGACGCTGAGCCGCTGGCTTCGCGTCTCCCTCGGCGTCTCACGTCCTAGCGTTTGATGGGGAGCGTTCCGACCACATTTCCGCTCCGATCGAGGATCTTCACCGGCAAGCGCAGCACATCATTGCCCATCGTGATGACCTGACCTCCCTTCAGCAACGCGGGCACCACATACGGATCCGCCGCGGAGTAGGTCACCAGGTATCCCAGATCCCCCATCGACGCCACGGTCTCGAGTGACAACGGGTTCGAGCCGATGTTCAGGAATCCCGTCATCAGCTCGTTCTTGAACACACTCTCCCGCCAGTGCGCGTCGCACGTCCCTGGTCCGCCCTGGTTCTCGACGGGCACCTTGGCGCTGGCGACGTAACTCGCTCCGCCGATCCGATCGAACGCCGCGAGTCCCTGGGAGCCCACGAAATGCGGATCCTGTGTGGAGTCGCACCCCGACGGGTTGGCCAAGAGAAAGTCGCTCGGCCACAGCGTGCCGAACCCCAGCACGTGTCCCATCTCGTGCTGGATAACGAGGCCGAACGATCCCGCCGCGAGCAGGTTCACCACGTCGGAGGAGTCGAACTGCATCACCCCGACGATCGGCAGGTTGCCATCGCTCCGTACGAAACACGGGCCCGCCTGCCCCAGGATTTTCCCCGGCCCGTCGATCGAGTCGATGATCGCGAAGATCACGATGTCGTCTACCGTCTCGAACAGGCCCGGCGATCCCGTGCCGCAGCTGTTCGAAGCGATCGTCACCTGCTGGTCGGGAACGTCGCCGAAGATCACCGACTCCCATTTCGCGGCGGCCAGCGTGAACGCCGCCTTTTCCGCGTCGGTCATCGCGGTGATGACGCGGACGTCGATGTGGTACGCCGGCTGGTCGCCGGTTGCGGTGAAGGTCACCGGGTTGCCCACGATCGGGCCGGGACCGGCGACGGTGGCCGTCAGGGCATTGGCGCCGGGGGCGACGGTCCAGGACCCCACGGTGGCGAGGCCGTCGACCCCGGTCACCGCGCTCGCGCCGCTGACGATTCCGCCCCCCACCGACACCGCGAAGGTGACCTGCTGCCCCGCGAGCGGCGTGCCGGTGATGTCCTTCACCAGCACCGACGGCGCGACGTTCAGCGGGGCGCCCACGAGGCCATGCTGCGCGTCTCCGGCGTTCGCCACGACCACGGGTCCCGATCCCGCTACGACCGCGGTGGCCGTAAAGAAGACGGGGCTCCCCGGGATCGCCGTGGCCGCCGTGGCCGACAGGGTGTTCGGTCCGGTGGAGCCCCCCAGCGTCCAGAACACCGAGGCCCGTCCGGTGACGTCGCTCGTATCAGCCGCGCTCGACACATGTCCGCCGCCCCCCGTGACCGCGAACGTCGCGACGATCCCTGTGATCGGGTGGGAATTCGAATCGGTGACCTGTATGGTGACGGGCGTCGGCAGCATGCCCGACACCGAGTCGATCTGCAGATCGCCCGCGAACTTGAGAAAGTGCGCGGGCACCTGCGTCACGCTCACGCTCACGCTGTCCACGAGCGGCGCCCCCGGCTGCGCGATCGTGGCGCGGATTTTCGTAGCGCCGACCGCCAGCGCCCTCACGCGGCCGCTGGCGTCCACACCGGCGACCGCGGAGTCGTCGCTCGACCAGAGGATGGCGACGCCGCGGACAGGATCGCCGCGTTCGTCCACCACCGCGGCGACAATGACATGCGTCGACCCCAGCGCGCCGAAGCTCACGGCCGCGGGACTCAGTGTGATCGCGCTCGGCGTCGTCACGTCCGAGCCCTGGCAAGCCGAGCACACCAGGAGCAGGGCGAGTGCCGCGACCCGATTCACCGCGGTGGCGCGACGACCCCGACGACCCGGCCGGCCCTGTCGACCTGGTAAATGGGCACCCGGGCGATATCATCGTGCAGGTCGATCACCGGCGCGCGCGCTTGCGTCAGTCCCCGGATCGCGGCCAGCGGATTCACCACGGTGTAGGCGTCCGACCCGGCATAATTGACGACGTAGCCCATGTCGCCCATGGAAGCGGTGGAGATCGCGCTCAGCGGGTTCGCGCCGGCGTTCAGGAATCCGGTCATGAGCTCGTTGACGAGCACCGATTCCCGCCAGTGAACGTTGATCGTCCCGGCGCCGCAGTTGGGTATTCCGATGCAGTTCTCCA
>DATFTG010000219.1:0-6003 GCA_035262265.1 Gemmatimonadales bacterium | reverse complement strand
AACGTAGTCCCCGTCTACGAGTTTGAGACGCGAGAAGGGCTGAGCTTCCTGATCATGCCCCTGGTGCGCGGCCGGACGCTCGAGGCCGTGCTCGCCGAGCGCCGGCGCATTCCGATGCCCGAGCTGCAGCGGATTCTCATGGACGTGGGCGCGGCGCTCGACTTCGCCCACGCGCGCGGCGTCGTGCACCGCGACGTGAAGCCGAGCAACATCCTCATCGAAGACGGGACCAACCGCGCGTTGCTCACCGATTTCGGGATCGCGCTGGCCCGACTCTCGGCCGCCGGCTCGCTCACCGTACCGGGGAGCGTCATCGGCACTCCCGCCTACATGCCGCCTGAGCAGCTGAGCGGCGCCGACCGGGTGGACGGTCGAGCCGATCTCTACGCCCTCGCGCTGGTGGCCTACGAAGCGCTCGCCGGAGAGCTGCCGACCGCCGGCGTCGATCCGGCTGGCCTTGCCGATGCGTTGCGCACGCAATGCCCCGAGCTGTCGAGTGCGACCGCCTCCGCGCTCGTTACCGCGCTCGCGGAGCGGCCCGACGAGCGGCCGCCGACGGCCGCCGCCTGGCTACTCGATGTTGGACGAGCCACGGAACGGCGCTGGCGCCTGCCCGCTCTGGTACTGGGAGTCCTGGTCCTGGGGGGCGCCGCAATTTGGGCCGCCACACGGCCCAGCGACTCGCGCTCCGGCGGCGACCGCAGTCTCGCGGTGATGCCGTTTACGATCCTCGGCACGAACGCGCAGTTCCCTCCCGCCCAGCTGCCCACGTGGTTCCAGCACCGGCTGGGGCTGCTGCCGGGGTTGAGCGTCGTCTCATCGGCGAAGACCGCGTCGTTCGCCGGAGAGCAGCCGCTTCCGATCAACGACGCCCAGACGACCGCCGGCCACCTGGACGCGACGTACTTCGTGCAGCCGAGTCTGCAGTTCCAGGGCAACGCCGCAACGATGACCGCGGAGCTCTACGAAACGAAAACGTTGCGCCAGCTCGGGTCGGGGACCCGGAGCGGTCCAGCCGACTCACTGTCGCAGTTGATGGATGCCGTATGGGCGCAGCTGCTGCAGCGAATCCTGCGAGGGCATTTCGCGCCGGTCTCAGCGGTGACCCTGCCGAACACGTTGCCGGCGATGATCGCGTACGCGAACGCCGAGGAGGCGTGGCGGCGGGGGAATTTCGACCGGGCGCTCGAGGAGTACGACCGCGTGCTCGCCGCCGACTCGAGCTTCGCGATCGGCTACTTCCGCCGCGCGATCGTGCAGGCCCAGGTCGATCCACGCGAAGAGGTGCTGCGCGCAGCGATCGCCGGCGCCCGGCGGCACCAGTCGGGCCTCACGCCCGCGGACAGTCTGCTGCTCGAGGGGTATCGCCTGGTACTGGAGCGCGGCGACGGCCGCGGCGCGCTGCGCCGCTTCCAGGAGGCGCGCGATTCGGCGCCCGACGAGCCGCAAACGTGGTTCGTGCTGGGGGAGTTCTACTACCATTTCGGCACCCTGTTCGACGAGCGCATCACCGCCGCCGAAGCGCCGTTCGAGAAGGTGATCGAGCTGACGCCGGAGTTCGCCCCGTCGATCTCGCACCTCATCTCGCTGCAGCACATGCGGGGAGACGACGAGGCGACGAAACAGAGCATCCACAAATACCAGTCGTTCGATTCGACGTCGGTCGTCGCGGACGCCATCGGGATCACCGACACGCTGTTGTTTCACGCGGCCCCGGCGAAGCTGGCGCTCCTCAACACGCTGGATCGCCACCGCTTCACGGCGCTCGAGTATCTGGCATTTCAGGTCCAGGAATTCGGCACGCCCGACGAGCGGCGCGGGCCGGGTCGCAACGTGCTGCGAGCGCTGGACCGGCGCGCGGCGACGGATTCGCAGGCCGTGCTGGCGCTGCGGCTCGGGGTGGCCGCCGACCTGGGCGAGGGGTGGGTGGACAGCGCGCGCGCGCGCCTAGCGCAGGTGCGGACGCCGGCGACGGAGCGGGAGCGGGACATGTGGCTCGTGCTGCTCCCTGCGGTCGGCCTCGATTCGTTGGGGCCCTGGCGGGACGCCGCGACGCGGCTCGACGCCGGCCTCGTAACAGGGCACGGCGGTGAGATCGTGCACTGGATGCTGGCGCGTCTCGGCGCAGACCGGGCTAGGCACGTGGCGGCGCTCGCCGCGATGGCCCGCGACTCCTCCCCATTGCCGCTCGCGCTGAAGCTCGATCTCGACGCGCGCCGCGCGCTGGCGGGCGGCGATACCACACGGGCGCTGCAGCTGTGGCAGCAGGCGACCATGCGCTACGCGGTATTGCGGGTGCCGTTCGATCTCGCGGCGTCGCTGTGGTGGCTGCGGCGCGACCTCGCGCGCGTCGCGCTGGCGCACCGCGACTCGGGGCTGGCGGCGCGCACCTGCACCAGCTTCACATCGCTCAACGGATATGTGGATTTGCTGGTACAGCGGCAGAAGGATCAGTTCTGTCCGCCGGAGATGATGACACAGCCCTGACGAGTCGCCGGCCGAGCGGACAACTCGCTGACAGATCCCACCCGAAGTAGTCCTCCCTCCGACACGTGTGTTTCGCAGGAGTCGACGCCGGCCTGCCGCAGCTCCCGATACAGCGGGCGACGCGCGATCGCTACCCTTGCCTCCAGCAGCGAAGAATTTCTTTCACTCTGGAGGCCTGTATGAAACCGACGGTCTTTCTCCCCAGCATGCTGAGTTTCGTAGCGCTGGCGGGGGCGGCGTGCAACAGTCTCAATGCGCCGATCAATCGGGCGCCGCATTACACCACGTACCAGGCGCAGGGCGACAGCGCGATCGTCGCCGGCACGCTCGACGCCTTTCGCGCCGCGCTCGGCGGCCAGCTCAACGCGCCGAACTCACCGCCCGCGGACAGCGGCCGGCGCGAGATCAACTGGGACGGCGTCCCGGCCGCGGTGACGAACGTCGATACGTTTCCACTGGCGTTCTTCAACGTCAACTCGAAGCGCGGGGTGATTATGTCCACACCGGGGACCGGGCTGCGGGTCGACAGCACCGCGTTCGGCGACTCGGCGCAATTCCGGGCGTTCTCACCGAAGAAGCTGTTCGCCGCCGTGGGCAGCGACCGGGTGACGGTCGATTTCAAGATCGTGGGGACGACCACCGCCGGTCTCGTGAAGGGGTTCGGCGTCGTGTTCTCGGACGTCGACGTAGCGGGATCGACGGTGGTGGCGTTCTACGATGCGAATGGCGGCCTGCTGGCCAACCTGGCCGCGCCCGCAAAGACCGGTGCGCACGAGTTCTCGTTCATCGGCGCGGTGTTCGACAAGCCGGTCGTCGCGAGCGTCATCATCGCGAGCGGGAACGCCGCGTTGAACACGGCCGTGACCGATGTCAGCGCGGGAGGAACCCAGGACAAGGTCGCGATGGATGACTTCGTCTACGGCGAGCCGAGACCGCAGTGATGGCTGCAACGCAGGATCCCCGGGGCCCCGCCGTCAGGCCCCCCGAACCGGCCGGCCCTTTTACATTTGGTGGCGTTGGAGGGCTGGCCGAATGGTAAGGCACCGGTCTTGAAAACCGGCGGGTGAAAGCCCTTAGAGGTTCGAGTCCTCTGCCCTCCGTGGCAGTTTAGCGAGACGCCGCACGAGCCGTCCCCCCTGGTCTCCCCTGAGGTATTCCCCGGAGGCCACCGGCGGGTAAGAGCCCTCGCAGGAATGGACTCTATGAGCCTCGGCCACAAGACGAGCGCCCGGGGAAGCCGCTACCGACGGCGGCGTGTTGTGCTGCTGGACCGCGGGGATCCACTGGGCTGACCTGTCATCACTTGGAGATTTGACAGCCCTTGGCGCGGTTGTAGAGGGGCGCACGCGGACTTCATGGAAGCCGTCTCAAAGCCGCCTCGATCCCTCCAACGGCAAGCTTGGGTCCCCGACTGACAATTCCATCCTCCTGCGCGAGGACGCGGCCTTCAGCGTCGAGCAACGCGATCAGCGGCGGCTGCCACTGGGTTCCTGCGTGGATCCCGAGCGGCACCAGGGCTGCGGTGAACTGGCCTTGGAGCCAGGGATAGACATGGATCGCGGGAAATGGGGCGTCGTGTTCCCGCAGGAATCCCGGCAGCTGCGGCGGGACAAACCACTGCTCATCCACCGAGAAGCCAAGCACAACGGCGCCGTGCTCCTGGCAGCGATGCAGCAGATCCACGATCGCCGGAAACAGGCGCTGGGTGGCCTTGTTGCCGATCGAATAGAAGAGGACCGCGACCGGTCTCCCATGTGCGGACGCGACGCGCTGAGCGGCTTCCGCGATGGTCAGCCGCTCGAGGCCCGGGACGTTCGCCGCTCCGGGTCGTGTGTACTGACGCCCCACTTCGGCCGCGTAGATCGGAATTGGACGATTGTCACCGCCGGCGATCCGAATGATGCCCCTGAAGTTGACATAGCGGTCGCGGAACACGCGATCGATGTCGTCGTCCCGCTCGATCACGGACCACGTCCAGGGACCGCCGACGTACTCATGCGTATCGCGCACCTCCGCGAATATGTCCATTTGCCAGCCAGCGGTCGTGCGGCGAAAGAAATGCGGCGAGATCAGAGGATCGTCGGTGAAGAACAGCATGGCGAGGTCGCCACGCTCCAGGATCTGGTAGGCGCGGCCGTATTCCATGAACAGCACGTACTCGTGGAAAATCGGCGCCATCGGGAGGCGAGAGAGGTAGCCACGGGTGGCGGGGGTGAACAGGTCCACGTCCACGGCGGCTCCGCCCTCGGCCACCCAGTCCAGATAGCGCTGATACGCCTCCGCGACGGTGGGCTGCGGCGTGAACAACCGGCGTTCAGCCTCCGTGGCCGGTCGGTTAACGAGCGAGGGCGCTCCGGCGGTTGCCATCCCGGCGCTCGCTCCACCCCCCGTCGCGAGTCTCCGTGGGTCTTCGATGAATTGGACGGCGCGCGGATCGTACTCATCGCCCAGCGCCGCGCGCCGCAGTCGCGCGTCCAGCATGAAGAGCGTGATCCGGAGACCGAGCGAGGGGTTCGCGGAGGCGAACAGGCTGTGCGCGTTCCCGCGCATCAGATAGCCGATGAATCGGTCGGGAAAGACTCCCTGCAACGTCGGTCCGACTTCGATATGAAGGCGCTGGTCGCTCAGAACGTAGACGAAAAGGATGCCGTGTCGATCGAGATCCTGGCCGATCCCGAGATCGCGCGCGGTCCGGACGGCGAACTGCTCCAGTGTCTCGCCGACCACGCTGTCGACGAATAGGAGACGAACGTCGATTCCCGATTCCTGTTCGACCTCGGCCAGATACCGGTCGAATGCGGCTACGTCGTTCTTGCTCAGGAAGCCGATGCGGTCGTCGACGCGGTCGCCGACCCGCTGGATGGGGTGACGGCAGGAAACGAACGCAAGAGCAAGGGGAACGACCCAGATAGCGCGACGCATCAGGACTCCATTGCTGGAGGTAGCGCCTAACAACCCACGTGTCACTTCCTTAACCAAACCGCACCTTGGGCTATCCGCAACAGGGGTGCATGAGAATCGTAAAAACCGTCGGTTGAAGCCCTGAGAGATTCGAGTCCTCTGCCCTCCGTTGCAGTCAGTGCTCCAGGACAGGCGCGGTCCCATCGTGGTCCCCCCGTCGACCAAACTCGCGCCCTGTAGGGCATCCGCCGCTTGTGGAGGGCGTCGCCGCGCCACAATTTGGCCTATCCGCAACAGGGGCCGTCCCTGATGCCTCACCCGACGTGGTACCATCGTGCTTGCGCCAGCGGCGCGCTCGCCGCACTCGCCGTTGTCACCGCCAGTTCGCAGACTCCGTCGCGCCCTCCGGCACCGACCGCGGATCGCTATGAGTCTGTCTTTGATGCGGTGCAGCAGTTGGCGGCTCCGGGAGACCGGGTCGCAACTGTCCACAACCTGGTGCTGCGACGCGACGCCATCGAGTTCCACTTTAATGATGGGCAGCTCGTGCTCGCCGCTCCGATCGCCGGCCGCACCATCGGCGCGGTGTTTGTCGGACACGGGTCGGTATCGTTC
>DATFTG010000218.1:0-5225 GCA_035262265.1 Gemmatimonadales bacterium | reverse complement strand
TGTCGCAGGTTGGAGGCCCACCCTTTAGGGTGTCGCCTCCGCAGCCGGCCTGCGTATTGACGACGAACGACCTCGCCCGAAATCGACATGCAGACGTGGTCATTCCAGAGCCACCTCGACATGACCCTGCGGGCGCCGTGTCAGCAGAATCGCCGGCACCATCAGCGCCATGATCCCGGCGAGCACCAGGAACGCGTCGAGATAAGACAGCGTTTGCGCCTGCTGAATCACCTGGCGATACACTACCCCGGCCGCCGCGCGCGCGGCCTCGGCGGGCGCCATGCCGCCGTGCGATAACGTGTGGGCGATGCCGTCGACCCGGGACGTCCACAACGGGTTCCCCGGGTCGAGGTGGGTGATCAGCCGCTCCTGATGCAGCTGCGCCCGGCGCGCGATCAGCGTGGTCACGAGCGCGATGCCGACGTCGCCACCGACGTTGCGCATCAGGTTCACGATCCCGGAGACCTGGTTGCTCTTCGCGGGCGAGATGCCGGCATAGGCGACGGCGTTGATCGAGACGAAGAGAAACGCCGTACCGATCATCTGCTCGACGCGCAGCCACGTCACGGTGGCGAAGTCGACGCCGGGATAGAGCGTCTTCGCGATGTGCCAGAGTCCGATGGCGAGCGAGATCCAGCCGAACGCCATCAGCCAGCGCGGGTCGAGCCGCCCGGCAAGCGCCCCCGCGAGCGGGAACATCGCCAGCATCACGAGCCCGCCGGGCGAGAGCGCGAGCCCCGCCGTCTGCGCCGACCACCCCATCCACACCTGGGTGTACTGCGGCAGCAGGATCGTCGGCGCGTACAACGCCACGCCGACACCGAGCATCATCGTCACGGCGACGGCGAAGCTGCGGTCGCGAAACAACCGCACCTCGACCACCGGATGCTCGTGATACCACTCCCAGATCACGAACGTGGTGAGCGCGACGCCGGCGACGATGGCGGCGATCGTGATCATGTGGGAGGCGAACCAGTCTTCTTCCTGGCCCTTGGACAGCACGACCTCGAGCGCGCCCAGGCCCACCGCGATGAGCGACAGCCCCAGCGTGTCGATGACGCCGGCGTGTTTCCTGGCCTCGGTCAGATGGGGCGGATCGACCAGCAGGCGGGAGCAGAGGAAGAGGCTCGTGAGGCCGACGGGAATATTGATGAAGAAGATCCAGCGCCACGAGTAGTGGTCGGTGATGAATCCGCCGAGGGTCGGGGCGATCACGGGCGCGAGCACGACGGCCATGCCGTAGATGGCGACGCCCATCGACCGCTTCGCCTGCGGAAAGGTGTCGGCGAGGATCGCCTGCTCGCTCGGCCCCAGGCCGCCGCCGGCCAGCCCCTGCAGGACGCGGAAGAAGATCAGCAGCTGCAGCGTCGGCGCGACGGCGCAGAGAAACGACGTCGCGATGAAGAGGACGACGGAGCCCATGTAGTAGCGCTTGCGGCCGATGCGGGTCGCCAGCCAGCCGCTGATCGGCAGCACGATGGCGTTGGCCATCAGGTACGACGTGATGATCCAGGTGCTCTGATCCTGGCTCACCGACAAATCCCCGGCGATATGCGGCAGCGAGACGTTGGCGATGCCGGTGTCGAGGATCTCCATGAACGTCGCCATGCTCACGACCACGGCGATGATCCAGGGGTTGTGTCCCCCCGTCCAGCCCTGTTCGCGAGTGAGGCGGAGCGATTCCTCGGACGTCACTGCACGCGCACCCGCGGCTCGGCCGACATCCCGGGCCGCAGCCGATCGACGTCGGCCTGGCCGGGATCGAGGTGAATCCGCACCGGCACGCGCTGCACGACCTTTACGAAGTTGCCGCTGGCGTTCTCCGGCGGCAGCAGGCTGTAGCGCGAGCCGGTGGCGCCGCCGAAGCTCTCGATGCGGCCGCTGTAGTCGCGGGCGGTCGCATCGACATGGATCTCGACCGGCTGTCCGATGCGCATGCGCCGCACCTGCGTCTCGCGGTAGTAGGCGGTGACCCAGAGATCCTCGTCCTGGGTGAGGAACAGCAGCACGCCGCCCGGTTGCACACGGTCGCCGACGTTCACCGACTTGCGACCCACGATCCCGGCGACGGGAGCGGTGACCCGGGCATAGCCGAGGTTGAGCTCGGCCTGACGCAGCTCGGCGCGGGCGACGTCGAGATTGGCGCGGCGCACGTCGACATCCTTGCGCGCGGCGCTGGCCGCAGCCGCGGTGGCCACCGCCGTCGTCGCGCGCTGGTCGTAATTCGAAGCCGAGATGACGGCGCCGGCGAGCAGCTGGCGGAAGCGCTCGCGCTCGCGCGCCGCCAGATCGCGCCGCTCGTCCGCCTCGCTGGCATCGCTCTGCGCCGCGCGCAGCTGGGCTTCGGCCAACGCCACCTGCGCCAGGGCCTGCGCCCGCGCCACCTCGAGGTCGCTCGAGTCGAGCTGCACCAGCAGATCACCCTCCTTGACCACCTGATTGTCGACCACGCGCACCTGCATGACCGTCCCCGGGACCCGGGCGCTCACGGCGCTCAGGTTGCCGTCGATCTGCGCGTCGTCGGTGGTTTCGAAATGCCGGGCGTGACGCCAGTAGAGGAACCCGCTCACTACTCCCGTAGCGGCCAGCGCTGCCACCACGATCTGACGAATCGAGATTTTAGTTGCCATGCGTCTTGCTCACGAGAATTCGGAACACCAGGAAGTGCGTGACGAGCAGCAGCGGCACGAGCACGGTGGTAATGAAGTAATCGGCACCCTGGAGGCCCGGAGCGAGCCCCACGCCGGTGCTGTTGCCGTTGTAATAGGCGGAGAGCAGGTCGACGGTGCCGACGACATTGAAGGCCCACACCAGCACCGTCCCGACCCTGGCCCGCAGCGTGGTGAGGGCGAGCAGCGCCAGGATGGCGGTCGTCAGATCCCAGAACGCCGCGGGCCGCGCGAAGGCGGCCGGCAAGTCCGGCGACACGACACCCGGGACGATGAACGACAGTCCGACGAAGCGAAAACTGTGCAGCAGGAGGATCGGTCGCAGCGCATCGCTGCGCGACCTGGCGCGCAGCGCCGGCCAGATGTAGCGCGCTGCGACGATGCCCCAGACGGTGAAGCCGAGGAGGACGCTGATCAGGAAGATCAGCTCGAGCCCTCTGCCGGTGGCCATCAGCCGGTTCCCGCTTCGAACATCTGGCGCACTTCGACTTCTCCTTCAAAGCCCTTCCAGTGGTCGATGTGCAGCTGCAGAAAGCGTTGCGACCACTCGATGGCCTTTTCCTTGCTCGGCAGGTCGTAGATCGAGTACCCGCCCAGCGTGTCGTTGCTTTCGGCAAACGGCCCGTCGGTCACGGTGATCTTGCCGTTCTTGAGCTGGACGCGCGCGCCCATCCCCGTCGGCAGGAATCCCCCCACCCCGACCATGACCCCTTCTTTGGCGGCTTCCTGACCCAGCCGGTCGATGGCGGCGAACAGCTCCGGCGGCGGTTGGGTCTTGGTTTCCCGAGACTTCACGATCGTGATGAAACGCATACTCATTTGCCTCCTGTGGAATTTTGGACGGCGCCTCGGCGGGTGACGGCGTAGATCGAGGGCAGCAGCCCCACCAGCACGATGGCGTTCAACACCAGAAACAGCGGGTCGCGCGTCTTGACGTACAACGCGACGAGGACGAGCACGATGAATGCGCGACCGAGGACGGTGGTGCCGTAGTAGCGGAAGTCCCGGGCGCGCGCGAGCTGCGCGATCATGGCGCCGAGCACGACCATGAAGGAGCCGGCGAAGCGCGGCATGACGTCGCCGTACGCCCCGGTGGAGCCGAGCAGCCGCAGCGTCACGCCGGGCGCCACCACGAGACCGATGCCTCCCGCGAGGAGGTAGCCGGCGAGATAGATGAACGTCAGCCGCTGCATCGATCCCCGCGCCCGTCGCCGGCGACGTGGTCGGCCTCCGCGCCATCGATACAGAAGACATCCCAGTGCTGCCCGTCGAGATCGCTGAAGCTGCGTCCGTAAAACGGCGCGTGGTCGTTGGCCTCGTTCGCGGGGAGGGCGCCCGCCGCGAACGCCTTGTCGGCCAGCTCGTCGACGCGCGCGCGGCTGTCGACCTGCAGCTGCAGCATCGTCCCGCTGCGGGCGACCAGCCTGAAGAACGGCTCCTCGATGAGCAGCACGTAGATCAGGTCGCCGATCACGATGGCTTCCATGTGCTCGTTCGCGAGCCGCGGATCGGGAGAAAAGCCGAGGGCCGTGAAGAAGCGGGTCGAGGCGGCGACGTCGGTCACCGGGAGATTGATGGCGATCCTGATCGACATCACCGGCCCTGGCTGTTGAAGAACTCGGTGAGCGGCCGCGCCAGCGACCGCGGTCTCACGTTGTGCGTCTGGCCATGGACGACGCGATGGGTCGCGAGCGGCAGGGCGTCGGCGAGCGCCAGGGTGCCGTGATGGAACCAGGCGGGGCTCTTGCCGCCGACCATGACGAGCGTCGGGATGCGCACGTCTTTCCAGCGGCCGTCGGGGAGCGGCGTACCCGCCTGGTAGGGAGAGACGATCGACATGTCGTAGGGCAGCGTGTGCGCGATCGCGGTCAGCTTCCGCCACAGCGGCAGGAGGCGCATGACGGCGATGGCGATCGCCGGTGCGCCCATGTGTCGCAGGAAGAGCCGGACGGCGTCGCCGCGGCGGTCGTCCTCCACCAGCGTCGTCAGCTGCGCGACGATGTCCGCCGGAATGGGCGGCCGGCTGGCGTCCACGATGAACGGCGGCTCGTACAGGGCCAGCTTCGCGATCGAGCCGCCCGCCCGCGCCGTCTCGAGCGCCAGCGCGGCTCCCGACGACATCCCCCACACGCGCACCGATCCGCCGGCCACCCCGATCACCGCCCGCAGGTCCTCGATTTCGCGCTCGACGGCATAGGGCCGGTGGTTGGTGCTCTCGCCGCGGCCGCGCCGGTCGTAGCTGAAAACCGTGAACTCTCGCGCGAGCAGCCGCGCCAGCGGGGTGCCCGGACCCATGGCGCGATGGCACAGGGCGCCGTCCACCAGGATCAGCGGCGGCCCCGCCCCGCGCCGCTCGAACGCGAGCGCCGTGCCGTCGTGCGAGCGGACCGATGGCATTCAGGGTCTCGCACCAGTCAGGTTTGTAGATGGCGTCGATCCCATTGCACGCCTCATAGACGACGCATCACGATTCACGCGGGATCGTACCAACCGCATGGCCCCGCGTCTTGAACGAACTGGCTGCGCGGCGTCGGGACTCCATAGTCAGGATAGAAA
>DATFTG010000217.1:0-21851 GCA_035262265.1 Gemmatimonadales bacterium | reverse complement strand
GGCCGCGCCGCGAGTTGAGGTCGCCGATCACGTCGCCGACGGCGTCCTCGGGGGCATTGACGGTGACCTCCATGATCGGTTCGAGCAGCACCGGCCTGCAGTTGGGGCTCACGCTCCGGAACGCCAGGATGCCGGCCATCTTGAACGACATTTCGTTGGAGTCGACGTCGTGGTAGGAGCCGTCGAACAGCTCCACCTTGAAATCCACGACGGGATACCCCGCCACGGGGCCGCGCTCCTTCGCTTCGACGATGCCTTTCTCGACGGCCGGGATGTACTGCCGCGGGATCACGCCGCCGACGATCTGATCGTCGAACACGAACCCCGATCCGCGGGGCAGCGGCGCGATGCGGATCCAGCAATCGCCGTACTGACCGCGGCCGCCGCTCTGTTTCTTGTGCTTCCCTTGCCCTTCGCCTTTCCCGCGCAGCGTCTCGCGGTAGGCGATCTTCGGTTTCCCGATCACGGCGTGCACGCCGAACTTGCGCGCCAGGCGTCCTACCACGATTTCGAGGTGCCGCTCCCCCAGTCCGCGAATCAGCGTCTGCCGCAGCTCGCCGTTGTACTCGTGGTGGAACGTGGGATCTTCCTCGTGCAGCTTGTGCAAGCCGGTCGACAGCTTGTCCTCTTCCCCCCGCTGCTTCACTTCCACGGAAACGGTGATCACAGGCTCCGGGAAGGGGATCTTCGGCAGGACGATGGGACGCGCCTGCATCGAGAGCGTGTCGTTGGTGTGCGTGTCGCGCAGCTTCGCCACGACGCCGATGTCCCCCGCGTGCAGCTCGCTGGTCTCCGTGCGCTCCTTCCCGACCGCCACGCAAAGGTGATTGAGCTTCTCGGTCGCCTGGCGCGGCGCGTTGTACACGTCCTGGCCGTTCTTCACGGCCCCCGAATAGATCCGGAAAAACGTGACGTCCCCCACGTGCGGCTCGGAGATGGTCTTGAACACCTGCGCCACGAATGGCCCCGCGTCGTCCGGTTGCAGGGTGATCTGCTCGACTTTGCCCCACGTCTCCGCGGTCACCGGCGGCCGCTCGGCGGGCGAGGGGAGCAGCTCGACCATCTTCGACAGGAGCGCCCGCGTCCCGAACGTCTGCTCGGCGGCGCCGCAGAACAGCGGGTACAGCTCCCCCCTGGCCATGCCCGCTTTCATCGCGCGGATCGCCTCGTCGCGGCCGATCTCCTCACCGCCGAGGTAGCGCTCGAGCAGCGCGTCGTCCGTCGCGGCGATGCTCTCGATCAGCTCCTGCGAATACTTGGTGAACCGGTCCTGGTACTCGGGCGGGACGTCGACTTCCTCGTACTCACCCGACTTGGTGCCCTTCTTGTAGAGATGGCACTTCTTGGAAAACAGGTTGATGATGCCGTGGAACTCCGCCCCTTCCCCGACGGGGATCTCGACCGGGATCACCTTGGGCGTCAGGCGGTTCTTGATCGACGCGAACACCTTCTCGAAGTCGGCGTGCTCCTTGTCCATGAGTGAGACGAAGAACATGCGCGGCACGCGTCGCTGCTCGCAGTAGTCCCACACCTTCTCGGTGCCGACCTCGACGCCGGCCGTCGCCGACACGACCACCACGGCGCCGTCCGCGGCCCACACGCCCGCCAGCGCGTCGCCCGTGAAGTCGAGGTATCCCGGCGTATCGATCAGGTTGAGCTTCGTGTCCATCCACTCGGCGACGGCCAGAGCCAGGTTGATGGAGTATTTGCGCTCGATTTCGTCTGCGGTGTAATCGGTGAGGGCAGTGCCGTCTTTCACGGACCCGTGTCGCTTGCTGGTGCCGGCCACGAACGCGAGGGCATCGACGAGGGACGTCTTCCCGCTCGCGCCGTGGCCCACGACGGCCACGTTGCGGATCTCGCCTGTCTTGTAGATGCGCATGAGCGCACGATCTCCTGCCAGGGGGGAGAAAAATATGACAAGAGAGCAGACGGACGGCTAGGCGGAGAACAGGTCTTTATTGCTAGACGCACAGACGCACACGGGTGAACAGTGAAGAGAGACTGGGTAGGCCTGTTCTCTCGGACTGTTCTCCCCTGTGCGGCTGTGCGTCTAGTCGTGCTTGTCCCCGCCTTCTCTTTGACGTCTACTTGGCTCGCGTCTCCGTCCCCGTCATCATGACGGCCCAGGGCCCGTTCCCCTGCGCCATCGAGAATTCGAACGTGTACGAGTCGGGTGACACCTGCTTGGCGACGTAGCGCTGCTTCACGGGCTGCCCGCCCATCGTCGTCTCCATCTCCCAGGTCCAGGTGTCGCCGGACACCTGACCGTAGGCCATATCGGTGGCCCCCATCCCGGAGTTGTCGACGCCGTAATAGGTGTAGCGCTTGCGATCGCTGTCGTAGCCCAGGATGCCGAGACTCTTCATGGCCCCCATGGGCGAGGTCCCCTCGCTGCGACACACGAGGTGAAAGCCGCCCTGGAACCACTCGCAGACGTCGGTGCCGGACACTTTCCCACCGGGGCCCATCGGCCCGGGCTTCATTTCACCCTCGGACGTCCAGCGGCCGGCGAAGAACGCCAGCTTCTGCTGTTCTGGACCGGGCTTGGGTGGGGCTGGGGGATTCTGTGCGCAGAGGACGGAAGCAAAGGCAGCGAATGCAAACACCGGTGCAGCGGAACGGATGAACATGAGTCCCTCGCGGTTGGCGACAGTTGCAAATATGACGCATAGGATCCACACGGCTAGATAACTGGAAGAAGGACATTCACACGAGTAGTGCTTGTTCCCGCTTTTTCGTCTTCGGGACTCCAAGCGACGCCACCCACCCCACCAGCATCACTCCTCCCGCCACCAGAAACGCCGCCATTGCCGACGCCCGGTCATACACCACCCCGATCACGAATGGCCCCATGAATCGTCCCAAAGCGCCCAGCGACTGCGCCACCCCGAGTACGGTCCCCTGTTCGTTCGCGGCGGCGAAGGTCGAGACGAGGCCGGTGGCCGCGGGCGCCATGATGCTGTTGGAGAACGCGAGCACCACGGTCCATGCATAGAGCGCTGCGCTGTGGGCCAGAAACGGGACGACGGCGATGGCCCACGCCATCCCGAGCATCCCCGTGATCAGCAGTTTGCGGTCAGTGATCACACGCGTCAGCAGCCGAAACACGCCGCCCTGAACGATGGCCGCGACAAGCCCGACGACCGTGAAGAAGATTCCCAGGTCCGGCTCGTGCCAGTGCAGCGTCGTCGTCGCCCACAACGGCAGCGCCACCGTGTAGGCCGCGAACGCGAATGGAGTGATTGCCCACACCAGCATCAGCGGGCGCAGCTCCGGGTGGGCCAGCGCCACCGCCATATGTCGAAACGGCCACAGCTCGCGGACCGCGCGGTGCTCCGCGCGCAGCGACTCGGGCAGGATGAAATACGCGGACAGGAGGTTCACGATCGAAAGGCCCGCGGCAACGAGGCCCGGTGCGGCATGGCCGCCCAGCCGCGACGCCATGCTCCCGATGCCGGGACCGAAGATGAACCCGAGTCCGAACGCCATTCCGATCAGCCCCATCCCTTTGGAGCGCTCCTCCGCGACGGTGATATCGGCGACGTACGCCTGCGCGGCGGAGATGTTGCCGCCGGCGAACCCGGCGATCAGCCGGGCGATCAGCAGCACGAGGAACGAAGGAGCGAACGCGAACAGCAGATATCCCGCCGCGTTCAGCACCATCGTGCCGAGCAGGATGGGGCGGCGGCCGATGCGGTCCGACAACCGGCCGAGCAGTGCGGTAGAGAAGAACTGCATCAGGGAAAAGGAACCGATCAGCGCGCCATACCCGATACCGTGTGCACCAAAGCGCGCCGAATAGAACGGCAGGATCGGGATCACGATCCCGAACCCGACGAGATCGATGAAAATGGTGAGCCAGATGATCGCCAGACGGGGTCGAGCCGAAGGCATGGCGGGATAATCTAGCCGCGCTACGTTACCCGAGCCCTCACCAGCGCGGAGCTCCCATGAGCATGTGGCATCGACTCGGCACGAGGGACGAGGTGTCTGCCCGTGTGCCGTTCACCGTGAAGCTCGACCGTCACAGCATCGCGATCTTCCTCTACGACGGACAGTTCCGGGCCATTTCCAACACCTGCAATCACCAGGGCGGTCCGCTCAGCCAGGGGCGTCTCCACGGCGAGTACGTGATGTGCCCCTGGCATGCCTGGGAGTACAGCGTCATCACGGGCAAAGGGCCTCCGGGATTCGAAGGCGACGCCGCGGCGGTGTACGCCGTGGAAGTACGTGCCGATGGCGTGTACGTGCAGACGCCGCCGGTCACTCCCCGCGCCCTCGCCAAACATGAGCCGCACCCCCTGCTCCACCCGGCGGTGAAGCCGGCGGGAGCGCCGCCCCGGGTGCTCGGCATCTCGACGACGGCGATGGACGACACCAATCCGCGCTTCTCCACCTCGGACGCGCTGCTCGAGCACGCGATGCGCTACGCGAAAGAGACGCTGCACGCCGACACGCAGACGATCCGGCTGCGCGATCTGAAGTTCCGCCCCTGCGAAGGGAACTACTCCAAAGCGTCGCACGCCTGCACCTGGCCCTGCGCCATCACGGAGCGGGATCCCGAGGATCAGCTGACGGCGGTGTACGAGGGGCTGGTGAACTGGGGCGACGTCGTGCTGATCTCCACGCCGATCCGCTGGGGCAATGCGTCTTCGCTCTATTACAAGATGGCCGAGCGGCTCAACTGCGTGCAGAACCAGGTCACCATCAAAAACAAGGTGCTGATCAGGAACAAAGTCGCGGCGTTCATCATTACGGGTGGACAGGACAACATCCAGGGCGTCGCCGGCTCGATGTTCACGTTCTGGTCGGAGCTCGGCTTCATGTTCCCGCCCTTCCCGTTCATCGCGCACTCCCGCGGATGGGACGCCGAGGACATGGAGAACAACGTGCGCCAGGTGAAGATGAGCGAAGCGCTCGCCGAGGCGTCGCGTGAGCTGGCGGACCGGGCGGTGGAGTTCTGGAAGATCCTCGACGAGCACAAGCAGGAGCTCGGCAAGCCCATGGAGCGCGCCGGGCGCAAGGCCAACACGATTCCGATGCCGGAAGAGGAAGAGGTGGAGGTATGAGCCGACGGATGGAGATCGCAAAGGCGTACGAGAAGGCGCTGTTCGCGGGGGACCGTGCCGGCGTCGGCGCCCGCGTCACCGACGACGTCGTGTACTGGGTCGCCGGCACGCCGCGTATCGGCGGCGAATGGCGCGGACGAGAGGCGGTCCTCGATGCGCTGTGGAATCGCGAGCCGGGGCTGGGAGCGGCGGACTGGGGGTCAGAGGATGTGTGGCGGGTATGGTACGAGGCCGATGACCGGGTCATCGTCGAGATCAGGGAAAAGAGCTGGCTGAAGAGCGATCCGAAAGACGTCATGGACCAGCGCACCTGCGTCGTCATCAAGTTCAAGGACGACAAGATCTGTGAGCTCAGAGACTACACCGACAGTCACCTATATGAGGAGTTTCTCAAAAGGCACAGAAGCGAGCTTCCCAAGTTCCGGGAGTAGACGCTCAGACACTACCAAGTGGCCAAGACGCTTAGCGGTCACCGCTAAGCGTCTTGGCCTCTGAGTGACTGTCTGTCCGGCTGCGGACTATCTGATCACTCAGTGAAATCGAATGCGGCAACCATGTCATTCGCGTTCGCGTCACGATCCGTCAACGGCTGCAGTCCCCATCTGTGCTCGATCAGCGCCAGGATCGACGTCGTGTCGTACAGGTTGTGGTCGACGAAGTGGCGTCGAGCGAGGGGCGAGATCACGAGCGTCGGCACTCTGATGCCCGGGCCCCACCGGTCCACCACCGGCGGCGCGACGTGGTCCCAGAAGCCGCCGTGCTCGTCGTAGGTGATGATGATGGCGGTGTACTTCCAGTCGGGCCCGTTCTGCACCGCGTTGATCAGATCGAGCACGTGCTGCTCGCCGGTGAGCAGATCGGCGTAGCCCGGGTGCTCGTTGTCCGGCCCGAGCGGTTTGATGAAGGACACGCTGGGGAGCGTTCCGGCCGCGGCGGCGGTGAAGAACTCCGTCTCGTCGCGCAGGTGCTCCGCCTTCGCCGCGGTGCCGTCCGCGTAATTCTGGAAATAGATGAACGGCTGGTGGTGGAACTGAAACAGGGGCGCGGGATTCCCCGCCAGCGCGTCGTCCCACCCGCCCGAGTACCAGGCCCAGCTGACGTGCTTGTCGGAGAGGCGGTCGCCGATCGTGGCGAACGTCTGATTCGGGACCAGGTTCGCCGCCGGAACGGTCGCCGGGTGCGGGTGATTGACGCTGAACGCCGTATTCACCGCGTACCCGTCGGGCGTCACGAAGCCGTCTTTCACGAGATTGCCGCTGGCGTCGAGCTGGGCGATGACCGTCGCCGGAGCATTCGGGAAGACCGGCGTGCGCGCCGCGATGAGCCAGAAGTGATTCAGGAAAGACCCGCCGAAGGCCGCGTGAAAGAAGTTGTCGCACAGCGTGTATTGCGACGCCACGTCGGCGAGGGGGAGTGCCGCCGTGTGGTAGAAGCCCATGACTTCGCCCTTCGCGTCGCTCACCAGGGCGAACTTGTCCATCTTGCCGCCGTCGATCTGCTGCTGCTCCTGATAATAGCGGTGCACCAGATCGGGGATCTTCATGTTTGCGGGAACGTACTGCTCGATGTTGAAGGGCGCGTTCGCCAGTGTGGTCGGAAACGGGGATCCCGTCTTTTGAGGCAGCGTCGCGAAGGGATTCCCCAGCTCGTCGACCTGCGTGCTCGTGGCGCTGGCGTTGGCGAGACCATCGGCGCCCGGGAATTCACCGTACAGGTTGTCGAAGCTGTGATTCTCGAGATAGATGACGACGACATGCTGGATGCGGCGCAGCCCGGCGTCGTCCTGCGGATCGATCTTCTGCGCGGCCATGACGTGTTGCGGCTGAGTCGGGGTGTCGCGCTGGCAAGAAGCGAGCGCCAGCGCGAGCGCGCCCAGAGCGATGGCGCGCGGACCGTGTCGAAACATGGGACCTCCCTCTACAGTGGTTATGCACGGTCTTGAGCGACGCGAGGAAGGTTCGGTGAGGACTGTGACGGGTCAGTAACCGCGAATGAACGGGGCAGTAACTATTTGTTAGTCAGCAGATGAACAGACAGTGGCTACGATACACTTGGCGTCTGTCGGTCCGTCTCGAAACTATCCAGAGTCTTGTCGTTTCTTCTCGCAACGAAATACAGCGGAACGGCGAGAATGAGGGTGAAACCCGAGTACAACCACGCTTCTCCAATCGACCGCTTCTTGGCCAGATAGCCCCATCCCGACTGTCCCAGCACTCCTCCCAGGTCCGCAAAGAGCGAATCCAGCGAGATGATCGTGGCCCGCTGGGCTGATGGGATGTGCGCGTTCAAGTAGCCTTGCTTGACGGGCCCGCTGACCCCCAGGGCCACCGCGTAGAGCAGATAGCAGCCCAGGGCGCCGAAGAACGCCGCCGGACGGGGCAGCAGAAACCCGCTCACCGCGGCGCCGATCACGGCGACGACTTCCACACCGACCGCTCCGGCCAGGACGCCGGTTCGGGTTCGGATCACCTTGCTTACCCGACCAACCAGTGCATTCCCCACGATCATCGCCAGCGACACCACTGCTGCGACGGCGCCCGAGACCCACACAAACTCGCGCCCCAGGAGGTCGAGGAAGTAGCGCTGCCAGCTGTAGAACCCGAAGATCATGAAGCTCATGCCGACGAGCGATGCCAGCATCACCGGCCGCACGACCTTGTGGTGCAGCCCGAAGGTGAGTCCCTCCACGAATACGCGCTTCAGCTCCGTGGGCACGCGGCGCCACTCCAGGGCGCGCGGCGTGTATCCCAGCTCCGGCATCGCGACCCAGGCGACCGCGAGCAGCGGCAGGAACGTGGCGGAGCGGACGAGATAGGGAACGGCGAGGTCGATCTGGCCGAGAAAACCGCCGCCCAGGGTACCCAGCAGCATCGCGGCGCCGAACACCATCTGCCCGCGCGCGAAGATCGGCTCCATCCCTCCCGTGTAGCCCGTCGCTTTCAGGGCATCGACGAGCCAGGCATCCACCGCGCCCGTGTAAAAGGTGTACCCGAGTCCCAGCAGCACCGACGTCCCCATGAACGACCAGAACCCCCAATGCCACACCGCGGTCGCGAGATACAGGAGCGTCGATACGAGCAGCGTGACGATGCAGAGGATGAGGGAGACGCGGCGGCCCAGCGTGTCGGCCACGACCCCGGTCGGGATCTCGAACACCACCATCCCGAAGGTGAACGCGGCATTCGTGAGCATCACCTGGAAGATGTCGAGGCCGGCGTGGAGCTTGAACAACGTGTCCACGCCCCAGATCAACGACGCCGCGAGGTTGAACAGCCCCGTGATCAGATAGTAGGAACGGATGATCTTGTCGCTCATCCTTCGAGTGCCGGTGCGGGAACGGGAATAGTGGACGGCGTGCGCCAGGCATGCCACGCCGTGGCCGCGAGAATCACGGCGCCGCCGGCGAAGACGCGCGGCCCGGGCGTCTCGCCGTGAATCAACCACGCCCACACCGGCGACAGCACCGGCTCGACGAGTCCCACGAGCGCCACCTCGAGCGCGCGCACGGCGGCAACCGCGCGAGAGAGGAAGACGTACGCCAGCGCGAGCTGAAACACGCCGAGGTAGACAACGACGGCCCAATCGCGCGGCGTGCCCGGGGTGAGCGGGACGGCAAGCGGCAGCGCGATGAGAAGGATGATCACGTTGCCCGTAACGGCCGCCGCGGCGACCGGACCATGATCACCCACGGCGTCGGTCCCGCGCGTTCCCGGCCGCCGCGCCACCCAGCGGTAACCCATCACCGTGAGCGCCCAGCTCGCCGCACAGGCGGCGGCGAAGATGTTGCCGAGCACGGGATTCGGCGCGGTGGCGAACTGCCGGCCGGGCGCCGACAGCAACAGCGCCATGCCGACGACGAGCAGCGCCATGTATTCGTAATCGCGACGCGTGACGTGCTCGTGCAGCAGCAGCGGGGCCAGAGCGAGGATGAACAACGGGTGCGTCGCCTGGATGAAAATGGCGCTGGCCGCCGTCGTCAGCCGGTTGGCCAGCACGAAGAACAGGCCGGCGCCCGCGTAGGCCACCCCGACGACGGGTGAGCGCCAGCTCCACCCGCGACGCGCTTGGGGAATGAGCACCAGCATCGCGCATGCCGCCACCAGCGCCCGCCCCGCCGCGAGCTGCCAGACGCCGAAGCCGCACAGCTTGATCGCGGCCCCGCCGGTCGAGAACAGCACCGCGGCGGCGACGACGCGCAGTCGTGGGCTCACGGCACTGCCCGCGCCAGCCAGTCGTGGGCGATTGCATGCAGGTCCTGATGCTCGACGTCGGCCATGGCATTGAGGCGGCGCATCTCATCGTCGTCGATCTTGCCGCCCAGCTCGCGCAGCGCGCGTCCCACCTCCGGATGCTGCTCGAGCAGCGTGTTGCGCACCAGCGGCGCCGCCTCGTAGGGCGGGAAATAGTGCCGGTCGTCCACCAGCGCCACGAGGTGCAGCGCGGCGAGCTGCCCGTCGGTCGAATTGCCCGCGATCACGTCGATCTTGCCGTCGGCCAGGGCGCGGTAGGTCAGCCCGAGATCCATCGCCGTGGGCGGTGCGGCAAAGTGCAGACCGTACGCGGCCGCCAGTCCGGGAAAACCGTCCGCGCGGTTCAGGAACTCGTACCCGAACCCGGCGTGCCATTGCGGCGCGACGCGGGCGAGGTCGCTGATGGTATGCAGCCCCAGCCGCTCGGCGTCGGCCTGGCGCACGGCGATCGCGAACGTGTTGTTGAACCCGAAGGGCTCGAGCCA
This sequence comes from Gemmatimonadales bacterium, assembly GCA_035262265.1. Taxonomy (GTDB): domain Bacteria; phylum Gemmatimonadota; class Gemmatimonadetes; order Gemmatimonadales; family GWC2-71-9; genus DASTHG01. The sequence continues at coordinate 12,044 of DATFTG010000217.1, read as the reverse complement.
TGCGAGATTCCAGCGCTGCCGGTACTCCTGGGCAACCGCCTGGCGCACGCTGTCGGAGCCGGGCCCCGCCTCGTGCTTCAACACCGCGGTGTACGCCGTACCGGTGTATTCCACGTACAGGTCGATTTGCCCGGCGGTGATCGCGTTGTGGCACACGAACGTGCCGCCGAGGTGGAGCTTGCGCTCGACCGTCAATCCGGTGCGCCGCTCGATCTGCTGCGCGGCAATTTCCGCGAGCAGGTCGGACTCCGTGAAATTCTTCGCCCCGACGACGACGCGGTCACCTTTGTGACACCCGAGCGCCACCGAGCAGAGCGCGATGAGAGACCACATGCTCCGACCGCCTATCCGCCCGACCGCCTGACCGCCCGCCCGACCGCTCAACGCCACACGAACCGCCTTTCGAGCATCCCCAGCAATCCGTCCGCACCGAGCGCCAATAGCGCCGCCGGCAGCGCCCCCGCGAGAATCAGCGTGTTGTCCACGACCGCGACGCCGCGAAAGATGTAGACGCCCAGACCCCCCGCGCCAATCGCCGCCGCGATCGTCGCCGTCCCCACGCCCACCACCGTCGCGACGCGGATCCCCGCCAGGATCACTCCCGCCGAGAGCGGCAGCTCGACGATGCGCAGCAGCTCGCCGTCCGTCATCCCCATTCCCCGGGCGGCTTCGCGCACCGCCGGATCGATGCCCGAAATCCCGACGTAGGTGTTGCGCACGATCGGCAGCAGGGCGTACACGACCAGCGCCACGATGGCCGTGCGGGCCCCGATACCACCCAGGAACGGCAGCGGGATGAGAAACCCGAACAGGGCCAGGCTGGGAATCGTCTGGAACACGTTGGCGAGGCCGAGCACCGGACCGCGCCACGCCGGACGCCGCGTCAGGAGGATGCCGAGCGGCACTCCGATGGTGACCGCGATCGCCGTCGAGACGAGGACGAGCAGCAGGTGCTGCCCGACGAGCCCCACGACCTCGCGCCCGTTGTCGAGGTAGAACCGGATCAGATTCACGCCGCCGCCTCGAGGAAGGCGCGGACTTCCGGCTCCGGGGACCGGTGAAACTGCTCGGGCGTCCCGAGGAACACGAGTCGCCCGTCCTGCATCAGCCCGATGCGCGTCCCCAGGAGCAGTCCCTCGCGGACGTCGTGGGTGACGAACACCATCGCCTTCCCGAGGCGAGCGATCAGTCCCTTGAACTCGCGTTGCAGCTCGCTGCGCGTGATCGGATCGAGCGCGCCGAACGGCTCGTCGAGCAGCAGCAGCGGCGGGTCGACGGCGAGCGCCCGCGCGACGCCCACGCGCTGGCGCTGTCCCCCCGAGAGCTCGTGCGGACGGCGCCCGGAAAATTGCTCCGGCGCGAGTCCCACGAGCATCAACAGCTCCGTCACCCGGGCGGCGATGCGCTGCTCGTCCCATCCCTCGAGGCGCGGCACGAGGCCGACGTTGTCGGCCACGGTGAGGTGCGGCAGCAGCCCGACCTCCTGGATGACATAGCCGATGCCGCGCCGCAGCCGGAATGGCGGGACGGCGCCCGTCGCCTGCCCCGCCACCACGACCTGCCCGGCGCTCGGCTCGATCAGGCGGTTGATCAGCTTCAGCGTCGTCGTTTTCCCCGAGCCGCTGCGCCCCAGCAGCACCAGTGTCTCCCCCGGCGCGACGGTGAACGACACGTCGCGCACGATGGGACGGGGTGGCATTGTGCCGAGCTGGCAGCTCACCCCCCGCAGCTCGACGACCGGCGCGGTCATCGTGGCCCCGCGAGCACCATCTGGAACCGCTTGTCGTCGCTCGTCCCGCGCCAGCGCACGGCGAGGCCGGCGTCGTCGAGAACGCGGAGGAAGGTCGCGGCGTCGTACTTGTAGGAGTGGTTCATGGCGAGACGCTCACCCGCCCCGATGGCGAGCGATTCACCCCCGAGGCGGGCCGCCACGTCGCGCGATGCCTGAAAATGCTTGCGCAACGGGTGCAGCCCCTGAAGGCGGTCGTCGATCACGTCCTCGAAGACGATGGCGCCATCCGACTCCGCGATCCCGACCGAGTGCAGCGGCGCCCAGGCGAAGCGGCGGTTGAGCGGATTGTCGTATCCCGCGACCGTCTGCCCGCCCGCATAGATCTCCCCGTCCACGAGCAGCGCATCCTCCGGCCGCAGGAATCCCCGTAACGCGCGCGCCTCGGCGATCGGATCGAACGCGCCGAGGGTGTTGCCCAGCAGCATCACGAGACGCGGCGGCGCGTCGGCGGTTGCCGCAAGGGCCGCCAGATGATCGGGACGCGTGAAGTCCGCCTTGATCCCCTGCGACCAGATCCCCGCCCCGAGCGCGCCGGCAACCGCCATTTCCAGCAACGCCTGGCTCGCGTCCACGGGAACGTATCGTACCCGCCGGTCCTGCGCGGCCAATGCCTCGAGCAGCAGAAGATCCTTGTCGCCCTGGCCCGAGCCGAGGCTCACGACTTCCAGTGACCTACTTTGCAGCACATCCGCCAAGTCGTTGGCGGAACGGGCGATCAGCGATCGCGATCGCACGAAATTGCGGTAGGCGCCGTCGGAACAGAGGGCGAGCCACGCCCGCACCGACAGGGGGAACCAATAGAAGAACTTCTCATCCAGGCGGCGCGCGACGAGCGAGGAAACAAAATCGTCCGCGAGAGCATTCTCTGTCAGAAGGGTATGGGTAGGGATCATGCAGGGGTAAGACTTACGGGTTGACGATTGTTCCGGCAACTCGTATGGTGGTCGACCCGGTAGTATCACATTCATCCTCAATGGGAGGACCGGATGCAGATCGTCGAGACTCATGAACTCGTGCCCAGCTGTCATCGTCCCGAAATCGTCGAGACGACTGAGCTCGTTCCCACCTGCCACACCTGAGGGAACAGCTGATGCACACGGGGGCCCGGGAGCATTCCGGGCCCCTTCTTTTTCCCGGCTCGGCTGTGCTTGGATTTGGGGCCTGGGGAATCGGAGGCTCCGGATGGGGTGCCGCAACGGAGGAGACGGAACGGCTGGCCGCGATCGCAGCGGCGCGCGAGCGCGGGGTGGTGTGGTTCGACACCGCTCCGACCTACGGCGAAGGGGAGTCGGAGCGCCTGCTCGGCCGGGCGCTCGGCCCGCATCGCTCCAAGGTCCGCATCGCCACGAAAGTCGGACCACGGGACGATCCGCGGGCCTCGCTGGAGCAGTCTCTGCAGCGCCTCCGCACCGATTACGTCGACCTCGTACAGCTGCATGAAATCGCCGCGGGGTGGGAATCGCGACTCGAGACGCTGCACCGGTTGCAGCAGGCCGGGAAGGCGCGCGCCATCGGCCTGTGTAACGCGAGCCACGTCGAGTTGAGTCGCGCGCTGCGCGTCGCGCCGGTCGCCGCCTACCAGGGACCGTTCAACCTCTTCGATCGCGACGTGGAGGAGCGCTTGTTGCCGCTGTGTCGCGATCATGGCCTCGCCTTCCTCGCCTACCGTCCTCTCGCGTCGGGGCTGCTCGGCGGAGGATTCTCCGAGTCGCCGCACTTCCCCGACAACGACCACCGCACGAAGCTGTACTGGTTTCGCGACGCCGAGTTCGCGCGCCGCCGCCTGGTGATCGACAAGTTGACGGAGCTGGCCACCGGCCTGCAAATCTCCCTCCCCGCACTGGCGCTGCGCTGGCTGCTCTCTCGCACGGGCGTGACGATCGTGCTCGCGGGCGCGCGGCGGGCGGCGCACGTAACCGACAGTCTCACGGCAGCTGACGCCCCCCTGGACGACGATACCGGCCGCGAAATCGAGACTGCCATGCGGGCCGCCTTCCGGCTGCCGGCCGCGACGACCGCGGCCACCCAGGAGGCGCGGAGCTGGGGACCCCGCGAGCGCTTCATCGTGGAGCACCTCGATGGTCGGGCAACGCCGGAGGCGATCGCCGCTGCGTGGACAGACCGCGGGGAACAGCCGATGGTCGCCGCCCAGGTGAAGGTGTTCGCCGATCAGCTGCTCGCCTCGGGACTGGCCGAATGACTCCTGCACTCGCTGCCGCGATACTGATCGCGATGCTGGGGAACCCCCAGGGCACCGCCCCCTTCGATTCCGCCACGGTCGTGATGCGTGGATTTCACTTCACCTCGGGCGATACGCTTTCAGAGGTGCGGCTCTTCTATCACACGATGGGTCACCCGCGCAAAGACGCCGGAGGGAAGGTGCGCAACGCCGTGCTCGTGCTCCATGGCACTGGCGGTTCGGGGGGCCAGTTCCACAGCGCGGGTTTCGTCGAGCTGTTTGCGCACGGCGCCCCGCTGGACACGGGCGCGATGTATCTGATTTTCCCCGACAACGTGGGACACGGCCGTTCCAGCAAGCCGAGCGACGGACTGCGCGCGGCGTTTCCGCATTATGGATATCAGGACATGGTGGCGCTGCAGTACCGCCTGGTCACCGACGTGCTCCACATCGACCATTTGCGGCTCGTGATGGGAACCTCGATGGGGTGCATGCACGCCTGGCTCTGGGCCGAGCGGTATCCGGATTTCATGGACGGCGTGGTGCCGCTCGCCTGCTTGCCGACCCAGATCGCGGGTCGCAATCGCATGATGCGGCGGATGATCATCGATGATATCCGCTCCGATCCGGCCTGGAACGGCGGCGCCTACAGCCAGCAGCCCCCGGGGCTCAGAGCCGCTCTGCAGGTGCTGTTCTTCATGGGGTCGAGCCCGCTGCAGCTGCAGCGAGGCGCGCCGACGCGGGACTCGGCCGATGCCGGCATCGAGCGCTGGCTCGCGCAGCGGGCCACGACGACCGATGCCAACGACATGCTGTACCAGTTCGACGCGTCGCGCGACTACGACCCCAGTCCCGACCTCGAGCGGATCACCGCGCCCGTCCTCGCGATCAACTCGGCCGACGACGAGATCAATCCGCCCGAGTTGGGCATCATGCAGCGTCTGATCGCGCGCGTCCACGGCGGGCGGTACGTCCTCGTCCCGACGAGCGACATCACGCGTGGGCGCGGGACGCACACCGTCGCGGCCGCGTGGCGTCAATGGTTCGACCCGTTCGTGGCCGGCCTGCCGGAGCGGTGAGCGAGAGCGGCCGATGCGCGACGTGATGGTGGGAGCGTTCTACAATCCGCACCTGGGCCGCGAGCTCTCAGGAGGAACCGGGATCGACCACCTGGCGATGGCCGATCCGCCGCGCGGCGACGACCCGTGGTGGCCGGCGATCCGCGACCGCTATACCCTCCTGCTGCACGACTATCTCGGACAGCTCTCCGAGCCCCTGGACGAGCCGGCGATCCAGCGCGCCCGATCGCTCGCGGCGCTGTATCGGACACCGTGGGTCGCCGAGCACTTCCAGTGCCTGCACACGGAAGACGGGACCTACAATCTCAACTACGTGTTCCCGCCGCTGTACACAGAAGAGTTTCTCGACCGCTTCGTCGCCAACGCCAACGCGCTGCAGCAGCGGCTCGATCAGCCGCTCGTGATGGAGAACATCCCGGGGTTCTTCGATGTCGCGGCGAGTCGCATCCCCGAAGCGCAATGGCTGCAGCGCTTCTTCGAACGGACAGAGGTGGGCTTTCTCCTCGATCTCCCGCACATCTGGCTCGAAGCCCACTATCACGACGTCGACCCGCTGACGTTTCTGAGTGACTTTCCCGTGGAGCGCGTCGTCGAAGTGCACGTCGCCGGCGTGGCAGAGGACCGCGACCTCGAGGGGCCCTGGATCGCTCCCACTGCCCCGTCCGACGCGATGCTCGAGTTCATGGTACATGCCGTGAGCCGCTGCCCCGGGGTTCGCGCCGTGACGTTCGACGCCTTCTCGCCGACGCTCACCGGCGACGTGATGTTTTCGAGTGTTGAGCGGATCCGCAAGGCGCTGGGGAATTGAATACCCTGCTGCTGCTGGCGCAGGTCGTGCGCCTGCCCTTCGACTCGCTGCCGGTCGTCGCCCGTATCCCCGTCCCGGCGCGGCCCGACTGGCTCGCGACCGGATTCGGATCGGTGTGGGTGGTCGACTACCGGCCGCCGTCGCTCGTGCGGATCGATCCTGCCACCAACCAGGTCGCAGCGTCGATCCCTCTGAGCGGAAAGGCCTGCCTCGGGATCGCCGTCACGGACACCGCGCTGTGGGTCGCGGATTGCGAGCACCACGTCGTGGCGCAGATCGATCCTGCGAAGAACGCCGTCTCGCGGACGCTCACCGTCGACTTCAAAGTCGACGACGAGGGCTCGTTCGTTGCTGTGGCTGGTAGCCTGTGGCTGTTCGTGACGGACAGCACGGCTGCGTCATCGACGCTCATTCGCGCCAACGAGCAGACCGGGGCGATCGAGAAGCGGATATTCGTCGGACCCGGCTCATACGTCGTCGTCGGTGACTCGACCGCGCTCTGGGTTTCGAGCACGCTCGGGGCGGAAGTAATGCGCGTCGATCCCAGGAAAAGCGCCGTCGTCGCGAGCGTGCCGGTCACGCCCCGTCCCAAGTTCCTCACTGTAGGCGCGGGCGGCGTGTGGGTGTTGCACCAGCGTACGGGATCCGTCTCCCTGATCGATCCGGACAGCAACGAGTTCGCGGCATCCGTCCCCGCCAACGTCCCGACACCGTGGGGCGACATCGCCACCGGCGCCGGCGCCGTGTGGGTGAGCGTCGACGGGACACCGGTCACCCGCATCGATCCGGCGACGCGCGCCGTGACCCATCAGTTCGCCGGTGGCTCCGGCGCCGATGCGATCCGGTTCGGTTTTGGATCGCTGTGGATATCGGACCACGACCATGGGGAAGTGTGGCGCATCGAACCCGGACGGATCGGCGTGCTCCGTCCGGCGCCGCGGTGAGCGATCGCGCCGTGCAGGACGCGCTGATCCGCGCCCTCGCCGACGCGCCCTATCGCGCATCGGCGGAGTGGCACCAGCGGGGGCTGGCGGACGCCGACCGGCTCGACCGCTTCGCCAAATTCCTGGCGCGGCACTATTACTACGAGCGGCTGGTGCACTTTTTCCGGTACTCGCGAGCGCTGGCCCGGATCACGGGTCGAGCGCCCGAGGCCGTGCTCTCGAGCGCCGGGTTCGACCAGTTGTTGCCGACGCTGGTCCTGGGAAGCCGGGATTCCGCGGTCGCGGTCGCCGACCTGGTGACGGCACATCTGGCGACCGGAACGATTGCCGACATTCGCTATCATGACGACCTGGTGCTCTACCAGCGCGCGATGATGGCGGTCGAATCGGGTGCACGCGTGTGGCGTGACGGGTCGTCAACGGCCGCGTCGTCCCGCGCGTCGCTGCCGTTGCGCGTGGAGGGAACGATGCTGCTCGAGCTGAAACACGATCTGCCGGCGGTCCTGCCGCTCTTGCTGCGGGACTGGACCGTCCCGCCCGACGCACCCGCGCAGGAGACGACGCTGCTGATCGCCCGCTCGGCGCACGGCCGGGTCTCGGTCGCGCGCACCACGACGACGATCGCGACCGTGCTCGAGCTGGCGGACGGACGACGCTCGCTCGACGACCTGGCCCGGGACGCGGGACTGAAACCGGGGGAGCTCGAAGCGACGCTCGAAGGGCTGGTCGAGATCGGCGCAGTTCGTTTTTCCACCGGCAGCTGATGAGACGCACCCCTGTCCTCGCGCTCTGCACCGCCTTCGCCCTGGCCTGCGCGAGCAGTCACCCACCTCCACCTCTGCTACCACTGGCGCCCGTGACGCCCCACGTCGATCCCATCGATGCCCTGTTCGCCGATTACAGCGGCGCCGTTCCCGGGGCCAGCGTGATCGTGATACAAAACGGCCGAGTCGTGCTGTCGCGGGCGTACGGGATGGCGGACCTGACGAACGGCGTCGCAGCGACGCCCCGGACCGATTACCGCCTCGCTTCGGTCACCAAGCAGTTCACCGCCATGGCGATCCTGCTGCTCGTGAAAGACGGGAAGCTCGGTTACGATGTGCCGGTGCGGGACATCCTTACCGAGATGCCGCCGGCGTCACACCAGGTCACGATCCGCAATCTCTTGAACCACACTTCCGGCGTGCTCGATTACGAGGATCTGATCCCCGACACGCAGACGGTGCAGGTGCACGACGCCGACGTCCTGAAGCTCCTCGCGACGCGCGATTCGATGAACTTTGCGCCGGCGACGCATTACCGATACAGCAACTCCGGGTACTGCCTGCTGGCGCTGATCGTGGAACGCGTCTCCAGAATGCCGTTCGCCCGATTCCTCCAGGAGCGGATTTTCGGACCCTTGGGGATGACGTCGAGCGTGGCGCACCGGGACGGGGTCGACACCGTCCCCAACCGCGCCTACGGCTACACGCCCGATTCAGGGCGATTCCTCCCCACCGACCAAAGCGTGACCAGCGCGACACTGGGCGACGGCGGCGTGTACACGTCCGTCGAAGATCTGGTGCGCTGGGATCAGGCGCTCTATCCCGGCGGGTTGATGGATTCCGCGACGATGACGCAGGCGACGACCCCGCCGCTCCTGCTGAACGATTCGACCCAGTACGGCTTCGGCTGGTTCATCGACAGCTACCGCGGCGTCCGGCGCTGGCGCCACACCGGCGAAACCAGCGGCTTCCGCAACGCCATCCAGCGCTACCCTGATCGCCGCTTCACGGTGATCATCCTGACGAACCGCAACGGCGGCGATCCGGCGACGATCGCCGAGCGCATCACCGATCAGCTGCTGTTTCACCCCTGACCTTCCCGCCGGGAGTTCCTGTATGAGCGAGCGACGTGAGTTTCTCGAGACGCTGGCCCTGGGCGGCGTCGCGCTGGCAGTCGGTGCGTGCGCCACGGCCCAATCCACGACCCAGGCGCCGCTCCCCGCCCCGCCGCCGGCCACCAAAGAGGGACCCTGGGACTCGAGCTGGCTCGATCAGCTCACCGCGAAACACAAGCAGGTATTTGATGTTTCCGCGTACGCCGATGGCGGAGGGCTGTTCTACGCGAAGAATTACTTCAACGCGCATCGCGATGCGTTTGGGACGACGTATCCCGATGTGCAGGCGGTGCTGGGGATCCACGGCGACGCGTATCCCATCGTGTTCGGTGACACGATCTGGGCGAAGTACGACCTGGGACGGCGCGTGAAGGCCAAAGACCCGCGCACGGGGAAACCGGCGCTGCGCAACGTGCTGTGGCAACCGCGCGAAGGCGAGGAGATGTACGAGTACTCGGTCAACGCCCTGCAACCCCGCGGCGCGAAGTTCATCCTCTGCAACAACGTGCTGCGGTTCGTCACCCGCACCCTGGCGGGGGAGACGGGCGCGACCTACGAGGCGACGCGCGCCGGGCTGATCGCCGGCCTGCTCCCCAACGTGACCGTGGTGCCCGCCATGGTCGTGGCGATCGGACTGGCGCAGGAACGAGGCTGCACCTACATCTACGCGGGTGCCTGATTGGAGGTGCAGATCTTCGGCACCCACAAGAGCGCCGATACGCGGGCGGCGCTGCGCTTCTTCTCCGAGCGGCGCATCCGCACGCACTTCGTGGACCTCAACGAGAAGGCCGCGAGTCCGCGCGAGCTGGAGCGGTTCGCGCGGAAGTTCGGCGTGCAGGCCCTGATCGACCGTGGCTCGAAACGGTTTGCGGCGCTCGGCCTCGCCACCGCGCAGCTCACCGATACGCGCTGGCTCGAGAAGCTCGCGCTCGAGCCGCTGCTGCTGCGCCAGCCACTGGTGCGGTGTCAGAACGAGCTGACGATCGGTGCCGCGCCGCAATCCTGGAAAGCGTGGGTGACGAAACCCTCCAGTTGATTCTCACCTTACGTCTTTTCCTTACGCCGTTAGTGTTTATGCGTGAACCTCCCGCTCGCGCTGGTCACCGCCGCGCGTGAATCCAAATCGGTCCCGGAATTCTGGGATCGCGCCGCGACCGCGTGGCGCGATTGGTCCGGCGCCGCCCACGTCGTACTGCGGTATGAGGGACAGCGCCAGCGCGGCACCGTGAAGACCGACGGCCAGCCAAGCGCCGGTCCGCGTCTCGTCGTTTGGAGCGACGACAACCGCAGTGTCGAGGCGGAGCTGCACGCCCTTCCTACCACGCAGGCGGGCGAGCGGCTGGAACCGGTGCTCGAGCTGACGGGGCAGCTCGCCCAGATGGTCGGGCAGCGTGCGGCGCTGGAGCACGATCAGCGCCTCGGCAGCTTCGTCATCGAGCTGTCGCGCTGGCTGCTCGCCGCTCCCGAGCGCGACCTGATGCTGCGCTACACGCTGCAGAGCGTGATGCGCCTGTATGACGCCGAAGGAGCGTACGCGGCGCTACTCGAGCCGGACGACGACCACCTGCGCGTCGTCGTGGCGCTGGGGCGCTCGGCCGAGCTCAACGGCATGCGGGTCCCGCTCGACGAGAGCACCACGGGGCGCGTCGTAAAGAGCGGCGAAGCCCTGATGACCGACAACGTTCGCGAAGAGCCGGACATCTATCTGCCGCCCTCCGCGTTGTCGGCGGCACAAGCCCGGGCGGCGCTGATCGTGCCGCTGCAATCGCCGACCGGCGTGCTCGGCGCGATCGGCCTGGTGCGCTTCCGGCGCGGCGGGGCGGACGCCCAGCCGCCGCCGGCATTCACCCTCGCCGACCTGCACTTCTTCATGGGCGTCGCGGCCCACGTGGCGGGCGGCCTCGAGCTCAGCAACGCCGTCCACATGACGCGCGCCACCGCCGACCGCGCCGTCGCCATGGTCAACGCCAGCCCCTTGCCCTTGCTGCTGGTCGACGGCGACGGCCGCCTCCACCTCGTCAACGAAGCGGGGCGGCGGGTGCTGGCGCTGCAGGATCGCGCCGCCGCCGCCGGTACGCGGCTCGCCGATCTGGGCATCACGCTGGCGGAGGGGTCGCTCGCCGAGGCATTGGACACGGCGCGAACCGACGGGCCGTGGCACGGCCGCGTCCTCGTGACGCAAGCCTCGGGGGACCACCGCATTTGCGACTGCACCGTGACCGACCTCGAAGGGCTCGGCTCCCGCGATCTGCTGGTCGCGCTGTACGACCGCACCGAGGAGCTCCGCGCCCAGCACGAGATGGTGGCGCGCGAGAAGCTCGCGACGGTCGGAGAAATCGCGAGCGGGGTGGCGCACGAGGTGAACAACCCGCTTGCCGCCATTCGCATGGAAGCGGAGCTGTTGCGCGGCGATGCGAACCCGGAGACCGGAGAAGCGGCGCGCACCATCATTCGAGAGGTGGACCGCGCCGCGAACATCATCCGCAGTCTCATGCAGCTGGTGCGCCGCAACGACATGACCCCCACACCCGTCCAGCTCAATCACATCGTGCTGGACCTGTCCGAAATCCGTCGCAACGTCCTGCGCACGGAAAACGTCACCGTGCAGACCGATCTCGACGACTCGGCGCCGCCGGTACTCGGCCTGGGCCAGGAGCTGATGCAGGTCATCCTCCACCTCGTCAACAACGCCGAGCACGCGGTGCGCGATCACCCACCTGGCACGATTCGCATCACCACGCGCGCGCGGGAGGGGTGGGTTCGCCTGTCAGTCGAAGACTCGGGTCGGGGTGTGCGACCGGACATTCGGAACCGGATCTTCGAACCCTTCTTTTCGACGAAGAGTCCAGATGAAGGGTCGGGGCTTGGGCTGACGGTCTGTCAACGCGTCGTGAGTGGACTCGGCGGGCGAATCAGGGTCGAAGATTCAGACCTGGGCGGAGCGCGGTTCGTGGTAGAGATACCGGCCGCCCCTCTGCGGAGCGTGGAGGAGCTGGATATCAGGTGAGAATTAGCCTCCGATACATCAGCAGAACGACGAACCCGTAGGCCCCGATCGCTCCGAGCAACAGCCCGAAGGGGTGATCGCTCCCGAACTTGTATGCTCCAGCCGCGATGTACCCGATGCTCGCCAGAAATCCCAAGGCCAAGACTTCCTTGCGGCCCATCAGGATGCCGAAGACGTACCCCCAGCTGAATCCCGCCAGCGCCAGCAGTGGTACGCCGAGGCGCAGGATGTGACCCGGATCGATGAGGTTGAGCCCGCCCGCGAACATGCAGAAGAGGCCCAGCACCGTGTAGCTGGCGAGGTGCAGTGCGAGCGGCAGCGGGACCGTGTGCATCACGGCACTGCGGGAGGACGTG
>DATFTG010000216.1:0-9219 GCA_035262265.1 Gemmatimonadales bacterium | reverse complement strand
CCCCAATCTCGAGACGCGCGCCGAGTACCGGCTGCTGCGCGCCTGGGGCGCCGACGTCGTGGGGATGAGCACCGTTCCCGAGGTGATCGTCGCCCGCCAGGAAGGGATGCGCGTGCTCGGCCTCTCGATCATCACCGATCTCTGCCTCCCCGACGCGCTCGAGCCGGCCACCGTCGAGCGGATCATCGCCGTCGCGCGCGGGGCGGAGCCGCGCCTCGCCGCGGTGGTGCGCGGCGTCATCGCCCGCCTCAACTGATGGCGTACCCCCCGCTCTCGGTCACCGAGCGTGCCGACACGCTCGAGCGCCAGCTGCTCGCGACGTGGAAGCACGAGCGGCTGTTCTCGCGCGTGCAGGAGGCGACGCGCTACGGACCGCCGTTCGTGTTCTTCGAGGGGCCGCCTACCGCCAATGGCCGTCCCGGGATTCACCACGTGTTCGCGCGCACCATCAAGGACATGGTGTGCCGCTACCACACGATGCTGGGGCAGGGCGTGACCCGCATCGCGGGGTGGGACACGCACGGCCTGCCGGTGGAAATCGAGGTCGAGAAGTCGCTCAACATCTCGGGCAAGCAGCAGATCGAAGAGTTCGGCATCGAGAAGTTCAACCAGCTGTGCCGCGAGAGCGTCTTCACCTACAAGACCGACTGGGAAGCGCTGTCCGACCGTATCGCCTACTGGCTCGACTACGAGCATCCCTACGTCACCTACTCGCGCGAGTACATCGAGTCGGTATGGTGGCTGCTGAAGCGGCTGTTCGAGCGGGGCTTCCTGTATCGCGGCCACAAGGTGCTGCCGTATTGCCCGCGCTGCGGCACCGCGCTCTCCTCGCACGAGCTGGCGCTCGGCTACGAGGAGGAGCACATCAATTCGGTGTACGTCACGTTTCCGCTGGCGGACGATCCGGCGGCGCAGCTCGTGGTGTGGACGACGACACCGTGGACGCTGCTCTCCAACGTGGCGGTCGCCGTGCACCCCGACCTCGAGTACGGCGAATACGCGCACCCCGATCACGCCACCGGTCAGCTGCTGCGCTACATCGTCGCCGTCGCCCGGGCGGACCACGTGCATCTGCACGGCAAGCCGATCTCTCAGGGCGAGCTGATCCGCACGTTCACCGGCAGCGAGCTGGTGGGCCGGACGTACCGGCGGCCGCTCGACGTCGTGGCGTATCCCAAGGAGGGGAAGCGCGAGATCGTCGTCGCGGCGGACTTCGTCACCGCCGCGGACGGCTCGGGGCTCGTCCATATGGCGCCGGCGTTCGGCGCCGACGACTACGCCACCGGCCAGCAGCACGGTCTTGCGTTCGTCAATCCGGTCGCGGCCGACGGCACCTTCCGCGGCACGACGTGGCCGGAGGTCGAGGGCAGACTCGTCACCGACAAGGCGACCAACGCGCTGATCATCGAGCGGCTCAAGCACGAGGGGCGCTGGCTCGAGACGGCGCCGCTCACGCACACCTATCCGTTCTGCTGGCGCTGCGGCTCGGCCTTGATCTACTACGCCCGCAGCTCGTGGTTCGTGCGCACCACGGGATTCAAGCGGCGCCTGCTCGAAGCCAACGGCACCGTGTCGTGGCATCCACCGGAGATCGGCTCCGGCCGCTTCGGTGAGTGGCTCAGCAACAACGTCGATTGGGCGATCTCACGCGACCGCTACTGGGGCACACCGCTCAACGTGTGGGAATGCGACCGCACCAACGAGCACCGCGAGGTGATCGGCTCATACGAAGAGCTGGGAGCCCGCTGGGGACGCACGGTGCCGGCGGACTTCGATCCCCATAAGCCATTCATCGACGCCGTCACATGGAGGTGCAAGAGCTGCGGCGGCACGATGAAGCGCGTCCCCGAGGTGATCGACGCCTGGTTCGACTCGGGGGCGATGCCGGCGGCGCAGTGGCACTACCCGTTCGAGCACGAGGCGGAGTTCAAGGCCCATTTTCCGGCGGACTACATCTGCGAAGGCGTCGATCAGACGCGCGGCTGGTTCTACTCGCTGCTCGCCATCGCGGTGGGGTGCTTCGATAGCCCGGCCTACCGCAACGTGATCGTCAACGAGCTGGTGCTCGACGCCCACGGGCAGAAGATGTCGAAGAGTAAAGGCAACGTCGTGAATCCCTGGCAGGTGATCGAGCAGCACGGGGCCGACGCCGTCCGCCTGTTTCTCGTGGGGCAGAGTCAGGTGTGGCTCACCAAGCGGTTCGACGCCGCCGAGGTGGGGAAGCTCGCGGGCGGTTTTCTCAATACGCTGCGCAACACCTACAACTTCTTTCAGCTGTTCGCCGAGGAATGGCGTCCCGGCGGCGCGGTGCAGCCCGTCGCCGCGCGGCCGCTCGTGGACCGCTGGGTCCTCGCGCGCCTCGACCAGACCGTCGCCCAGGTACGCGCCGCCTGGAACGACTACGACGTCACAACCGGCACCCGGGCGGTGATGGACTTCGTCGTCGACGACCTGTCTACCTGGTACGTGCGGCTCAACCGGCCGCGTTTCTGGGCTCCCGACCGGGCAGCGGACGAGGCGGCGCTGGCGACGCTGCACGAGTGCCTCGCGACGGTGGCGAAGCTGCTCGCCCCCGCGGCGCCGTTCCTGTCGGACTGGCTGCACCGGGCGCTGGCTGGAACATCGGTGCATCTGCAGCGGTTTCCGCTGGATCAGGGACGCCGCGAGCCCGATCTGGTGACGGCGATGTCGGCCGTGCGGCGGTTGGCCTCGCTGGCGCGTGCCGCCCGCGAAACCAGGGGTCTCAAGGGGCGCCAGCCGCTGGCTCGGATGCAGCTGGCCATTCCGGCCGCCGTGCGGGGCCCGGTCTTGGCGGACCTGTTAGATATCTTGGTCGCCGAAGTCAACGTGAAGACGTTTCAGGTCGTTGAATCGGACGACGAGCTCGTGACGTTGCGGGCCAAGGCGAATTTCCGTTCCCTCGGGAAACGCTACGGTAAAGCGACACCGCAGGCGGCGGAGGCAGTCGCAACGCTGCCGGCAGCGGCGCTGCATGGACTGGAGCGCGGCGAGTCGGTGCGCAGCGGGGAGTGGGAGTTTTTCCCCGAAGACGTGACCGTCACGCGCGACGTCGCGAGCGACTGGGTGGTGCAGGCCGAAGGGCCGTACGTCGTGGCGCTCGATCCGGTGCTGACGCCGGATCTGATCGAAGAAGGATTGGCGCGGGAGGTGGTGAACCGCGTGCAGCGGCTCCGCAAGGACGCCGATTTCGAGTACACCACACGCATCGACCTGAGCGTTTCGGGTGCGCCGGACATCGTCCGTGCCGTCGAGGCGTTTCAGGACTACGTCATGGGGGAGACGCTGGCCCGGCGATTGCAGCTGGGCAACCTCCTCGAAGACGCGGACATCACACGAGAAGTCGATATCGAAGGGCGGGCGGCGACACTTGGCCTGCGTCGACACGACGGACGAAAGGGTTGAAATGCCGACTAAGACCAAAGGCCTGAACAAGAAGCAGCTCGCGCATCTGGAAAAGCGGCTGCTGGAGGAGCGCGCCCGGGTCATGAAGGAGCTGGGCCACTACGACGAGTCGTTCAATTCGAGCCTGCAGGCATCGGACGGCGATCTCTCGAGCTACTCGTTCCACATGGCCGACCAGGGCACCGACGCGATGGAGCGCGAAAAGGCCTTCCTGTTCGCGTCGCAGGAAGGCCGCTACCTGTGGCACGTGAACCAGGCCCTCCGCCGGCTCTACCAGAATCCCGAAAAATTCGGCAAGTGCGAGCAGTGCGGCGAGGAGATCGGCTTCGATCGGCTCGACGCGCTGCCCCATGCGCGGCTGTGCATCAACTGCAAGGCCAAGGAAGAGGATGGAAAGCGCCGCTAATCGCCGGCTGTTCTGGGGCACGGTGATCGGCATCGTGACCCTGGACATCCTCACCAAGATTCTGGCCGAGGGGATCCTGTCCCATCGCCCGATCCCCGTGATCGGCGATTACGTGGTGCTGCGGCTCGTCTACAACCAGTGCGCGGCATTCGGGATCTGCCTCGGCCCCACCGAATACTCGCGCTGGATCTTCCTCGCCCTGGCCTTGCTCGCCCTCACCGTACTCGGCTCGATGGTGCGCCACACCCCCGACAGCGACCGGCTGCGTCTGTTCGTGCTCGGCCTGCTGGTCGCGGGCGCCATCGGCAACGTCGTCGACCGGCTGCGCAGCGCGCAGGGCGTCGTCGACTTCATCGAAGTCGGGATCGGCAGCTACCGCTGGCCGACCTTCAACGTCGCCGACTCCGCGATCACCGTCGGCGCGATCGCGCTCGCCATCTCGCTGTGGATGGAAGGGCGCACGCGGGGCGGCGGAGCGCCGAAGGAGGCCGGGACGGCGACGTCGTGACGCCGTCCGGCACCACGTTCTGCATCGTGGTGCCCGTGACCGAGCGGCTCGATCGTTTTCTCGCCGATCAGCTCGCCGTTTCCCGCACCCACGCGGCCCGCCTCATCGCCGACAAACGCGTCACCCAGGACGGCCGCCCGCTGCGCGCGTCGGCGCAGCTCGAGCGGGGCATGACGATCACCGTCGACTTCCCCCCCGATGCCCCGCCGCGCACCTACACCCCCGCCGACGGCGATCTGCAGTTCGTCTACCAGGACGAGCACCTCGCGGTGCTCGACAAACCGGCCGGGCTCGTCGTCCACCCCGGTCCCGGTCACTGGGACGACACCCTGGTCAACGTCCTCGTCGGCCGCGGCACGCCGCTCTCCGAAGGGAATGAGTCGGGGCGCCCGGGTATCGTGCACCGCCTCGACCGCGACACCTCGGGTCTCCTGGTGGTGGCCAAGACCGATCTCGCGCACCGCCGCCTCGCCCGTGCGATCGAGCGCCGCGAAGTGCGTCGGGTCTACGCCTGCGTCACCTGGGGGCACTTCGCCAGGAGTCCGGTCGACATCGAGGCCCCCATTGCCCGACATAGCGAGGACCGAAAACGGATGACGGTACGTGCGGGTGGCCGACACGCCGTCACCCACGTCCAGCAGATCGCGCGCTTCGCGCTCGTCGACTTGCTGCGCGTCACCCTCGGCACGGGGCGTACCCATCAGATCCGCGTCCACCTCGCCCACGTCGGTCACCCCGTGGTGGGTGACCGCGAGTACGCCTTTGGCGGCAGCCGGCGCGTCACGCCCTCCGAGCGCCGCGCCGCGGAACGGCTCGAAGAACTGGCGCCGCGCCAGCTGCTCCACGCGGCGGAGCTCGATTTCACGCACCCCATCACGGGGGCCAGGCTGGCGTTGCGATCGGAATGGCCCGCTGATCTGCGCCCCGCGCTGGCAGAAGCGGCCGGCGACGCGAAATTGCTTGCTGAACGCAACCCCTTGCAGTATCTTGGCTTCGCTCTCTCGGATGGCTGACCCGACAGTCGTCAGGCTCCTGGTGTTCCGGGTGGGCCCGCTCGCCTGCGCCGTCGAGGCGGAGGCGGTACGGGAAATCCTGCCCCGACTCCCTACGATCCGCATTCCGGGGGCGCCGCCCCTGGTTGCCGGGCTGGTCAACGTGCGAGGCAGTTTGATCACGGTCGTCGAGGGGTGGCGGGCGCTCGCGCTTCCCGATCCGGTGACAGCGGATGGCGGGACGACGATCCTGCTCGAAGTAGGGGCAGCGCGCCGCCCCCTCGGTTTCATGGTGGACGAAGTGCTGGACCTGCTGACGGTGCCGAGCCAGCAGCTCGAGCGGCGCGAGACGCTGCCGGGGCTCGATCCCAAACTGGTGCGGGCCGTTGGCCGGCGTGGCGAGCAGGTGTTCGTGGTGCTCGACACTGAGGCTTTGCTGGCCCCCGTACTGACTTCCTAGGGAGGGTCTGTGAGCCATTCTGTTCTCGTCTGCGATGACGCGATTTTCATGCGGACGATGATCAGCGACATCCTCGCGCAGGCCGGCTTCGAGATCGTGGGCGAGGCGGAAACCGGCGCTCAGGCGGTGGAGAAGTACCGGCAGCTGAAGCCCGATCTCGTCACCATGGATATCGTGATGCCCGACATGGGCGGCATCGATGCGGTGCGCGAGATCGTGAAGAACGACCCGGATGCGAAGATCCTGATGTGCAGCGCCATGGGGCAACAGGCGCTGGTGGTGGAGGCGATTCAGGCGGGGGCCAAGGACTTCGTCGTCAAGCCGTTCCAGCCCTCCCGCGTGCTGGAAGCCGTCCAGCGCGTTCTCGGCTGACATGGATCTCTCGCAGTACGCCGAACTGTTCCTGGCGGAAAGCCGGGAGCACGTCAGCGCCTGCAATCATCTGCTGCTCGAGTGGGAGCGCACGCCGGCGTCGGCGGAGCCGGTTGGCGGCATCTTCCGCGCCGTCCACACGGTGAAGGGAATGGCCGCCACCATGGGCTACGCCCGGGTGGCTGATCTGGCGCATCGCATGGAGAACCTGCTCGACCGGCTGCGCAAGACGAAAGGCGCGCCGGGCGGCGATCTGCTGCAGCTGTTGTTCCGCGCGACGGACATGCTGGAGCGGTCCATCGGTCTTGCGGTGCAGGGTCGCGAGAAGGATCTCGACGTCGCGGCGCTCGGCGTCGAGCTCGACACGGCGGCGAAGCGATGGGGCTCGCCGGCCGGACGCGTGGGACGGCCGGGACGGACCCGGGTCTCCCCGCCCGTGTCGCCGGCGATCGAGGACAGCGGCGCGGGTGGCCGGCTCGTGACCATCGCCCTGCGTGCCGAAGCTCCGCTCAAGGGTGGACGGGCGCTGCTCGTGCTGCGCCGCGCCCAATCTCTCGGCGCCGTGTCCCACCTCTCCCCGCCCGAGCAGTCGTTCGGCGCCGAAGACTTCGATGGCCGCTTCACCCTTCGACTGGACACCCCGTCGCCGGCCGCCGACATCGAGCGCGCGCTCGCGAACGCGGGCGACGTCGAATCGGTGTCGGTGGCGGAGCTCGAGCCGCCGGCGGCCGCGCGCGCTCCCGAAGGGGCGGCGGCAATCGGCGGCGCCGCGGAGCGCAGCCGGCACATCCGTGTCGACCTGCGGCGGCTCGATGCGTTGATGGATCTCATCGGCGAGCTGGTGACGGCCCGCGGCCGTCTCAACCAGGTCGCCGCGGAGCGGCGCGATCCGGCAGTCGACGACGTGGCGATCCAGGTGTCGCGGCTCACCGGCGAGCTGCAGGCGGAGATCATCCAGGCACGCATGACGCCGGTGTGGCAGGTGTTCGACCGCTATCCCCGGCTGGTGCGCGATCTCGCCCGGCAGCTCGACAAGCAGGTGGCGTTGCGCGTCGAGGGCAAGGAGATCGAGCTCGACCGCACCATCCTCGACGAGCTCGGCGACCCGCTGGTGCACCTGCTGCGCAACGCGGTGGATCACGGCATCGAGACGCCCGCCGAGCGCAAACGCCGCGGCAAGCCGGCCGAGGGGGAGATCGTGCTCGGCGCGGTGCGCGAGCGTGCCTCGGTCGCGATCAGCATCGCCGACGACGGGCGCGGGCTCGACCGCCGCCGCATTCTCGAGAAGGCAAGAAAGGAAGGGCTCGTCGACGCGGATGTGGAGACCCTGACCGACGACCAGCTGCTGCGCGTGATCGCGCGCCCGGGCTTCTCCACGACCGAAGCCGTCACGAGCGTGTCGGGACGCGGCGTCGGGCTCGACGTCGCCATGTCGAAGATCCGTGCCCTGGGCGGCACGATCGAGGTGCAGTCGGAGCCCGGCCGCGGTACTACGTTCGTGCTGCGGCTGCCGGTGACGCTCGCGATCGTCCGCGCGCTGATCGCCGACGTCGGCGGCGAGCGCTACGCGCTGCCGCTCACCTACGTGTCCGAGACGGTCGAGTTCGGCGCGGTGCCGAGCACGACGGTCGAAGGGCGCGAGGCGATGGTGCTGCGCGACCGCGTCGTGCCGCTGGTCCACCTGCGCCAGCTGCTGAGCGCGGGCGGCGGCGCCCCGTCATCGGCGCGGCGACCGGTCGTCGTGCTGCAGATGGGCGAGCGCCGCACCGGCGTCGTGGTGGACGGGATGCTGGGCCAGCAGGAGATCGTGGTGAAGAGCTTCGACGCACCGCGGGGAACGCTCCCGGTATTCAGCGGTGCGACCATCATGGGGGATGGTGTCCCGGCATTGATTCTCGATGCCGGTGGGCTCGTGTAAGGGGGACGCATGGAAGACGTTCGCGATCTGAAAGAGCTGCAGATCGACGCCTTGCGCGAGGTCGCCAACATCGGGGCCGGCCACGCGGCGACCGCACTGTCCCAGATGACGAGCCGCCGCATCATGATCAGCGTGCCGCAGATCAACATCGCGCGGCTCGAGGAGGTCGCCGACCTGCTGGGCGACCCGCACGCCGTGGTGGTGGCCGTGCTGATGCACATGCTGGGCGACCTGACGGGGCGCACCCTGCTGCTCTTTCCCGAGCGCGTCGGCCAGCGGTTGTGCGACATGCTGCTGCGCCGCGCGCAGGGTGCGACGACGTCGTTCGACGCGCTCGAGCAGTCGGCCCTGAAGGAGGCGGGGAATATTCTTTCAGGCGCGTACATGAACGCCCTCTCCGACTTCATGGGGATGCTGCTGCTGCCGTCGGTGCCGAGTCTCGTCATCGATCTGTCCGCCGCCGTGCTCACCACCACGTACCTCAATTTCGGGCACGACCGCGACTTCGTGTTCTGCGTCGAGACCGAATTCCGCATCGACGCCGAAGAGGAGCTGCGCGGGCATTTCCTGCTGCTGCCGGACCTCGCCTCGCTGAAGGCGATCTTCGACGCGATCCGCGTCACCTGAGCCGTGACGGTGCCCGCGCTCTCGGATCGCGACCTCTCGGTGCTGCGATCCTTCGGTCGCCGGATCGATCCCGCCGACGCCGGGGCCCACAACAACCTCGGCGTCTTGTACTATCAGAAGGGACTGATCGCCGAGGCGATCGCGGAGTTCTCGCGGGCGCTGGAGCTCGACCCGAAGATGCAGGTCGCGCAGCGCAACCTCGAGATCGCCTACCACTCGACCGGTTACTACGACCGGCGCGTCGCCGAGCTGCAGGAGCGGCTGCGCCAGTCGCCCGATGACCGCGAAGCGCGGCTCGAGCTGGGTCGCGCGTTCGCCGCGCTGGGCCAGTTCGACGAAGCCGTCGCCGAGTTCGAGCAGATCCTCGCCCATCACCCGCGCGACGTCGCCGCCGTGATCCAGCTCGGTCTCGCCGAAAAAGCGCGCGGCCGGCTCGAGGTCGCCGCCGACTGGTTCCAGCAGGCGCAGGCGCTCGACCCCGTCTCGAGCGTCGTCGAGTTCTACCTCGGGGAG
>DATFTG010000215.1:0-4859 GCA_035262265.1 Gemmatimonadales bacterium | reverse complement strand
CGGCTGATCACCCACCTCGACCCGGGGAACCCGTTGTGGACGTCCCGGGTCGACGGCATCGCCCACACGTTGTCGCACGGCGGCATGGCGCCCGCCGAGGCCGCGCGCGCGGCGGCCGGGGTGGTGTATCGCCAGGTGATACAACAGGCCCAGACGCTGTCCTATCTCGACGCGTTCCTGGTGCTCGCCGGGATCATGGCGCTGATGGTGCCGGCGATTCTGCTCACGCGGCGCCCGTCGGGCCATGTCGAGGTGGCTCTGGAATGACCACGCCAATTCGCATGTCGATTTCGGTGGAGGTCATTCGTCGTCAATACGTGGTCCGGACGCGGAGGCGACACGCTAAGCGTGGGCCTCCAACCTGCGACACCCTAAAGGGTGCGCCTCTCAACAACACTGTGCTAAAGCACATTGCTTTTGGGGGCTCATGTGCTTTAGCACAGTGTCGCTCGAGGCGCACCCTTTAGGGTGTCGCATTATCAGAGGCGCACCCTTTCGGGTGTCGTCGATTCCCAGGGAGAAAACGATGACTGGACCTGCAGGGGTACTCGTCGGGGCTTTGGTCACCATCGCCGCACTCGGCTTGCCGTCCCGGGGCAGCGCTCAAACACCGGGCGGGGCCGCCGCGCCGGCGCTGAAGCCGCAACGGACCGGCTACGTCGCGTCCAACGGCGTCAACTACTACTACGAGATCTACGGGCAGGGGCGGCCGCTCTTGTTGTTGCACGGCGGGCTGATGTCGATCGGGTCGTTCACCCCCGTGATCCTGCCGCAGCTCGTGAAGGAGCGGCAGGTCATCGCCGTCGATCTCCAGGGCCACGGCCGCACGGCGCTGGGCGACCGGCCGATCGATCTCCATGCGATCGGCGACGACCTGGCCACGCTGCTCGCCAAGCTCGGCTACGACAGCGTCGACGTCATGGGGTACTCATTCGGCGCCGGGGCGGGGCTGCGGCTGGCGATCCAGCACCCCACCGTGGTGCGGCGCCTCGTGGTGGTCTCGGCGCCGATCTCGCAGGACGGCTTCTACCCCGAGATGCTGCCGCAGCAGGCGGCGGTGGGCGCGGCGATGGCGGATCAGATGAAGCAGACGCCGATGTACCAGGGCTACGTCGCCGTGGCGCCGCGGCCGCAGGACTTCCCGCGGCTCCTCGATGCGATGGGGGCGTACATGCGCCAGCCGTATGACTGGTCGGAGGAGGTCAAGACGCTGCATGGGCCGGTGCTGCTCGTGTTCGGCGATCACGACATGATTCGCCCCGAGCACATCGTGAAGTTCTACCAGCTGCTCGGCGAGGGCCAGCACGACGCCGGCTGGCAGCGCGAGCACATGGGGAAGAACCGGCTCGCGATTCTGCCCAACGTCACGCACTACGACATGTTCATGTCGCCGGCGCTCGTGCCCACCGTGCTGCCGTTCCTGAACGAGCGGTGATCGGTGATTCATAGAGGATGGTATGTCGTGCCTCCGAAGGAGCGACACGCTAAAGCGTGCGCCTGGAACAAGCACTGTGCTATAGCACAGTGTCGTTCGAGGCGCACCCTTTAGGGTGTCGCCCACGAGTGAGGCCCACGCTTGTTAGGGTGTCGCCTCGGTAAGGATCGCGACTCATGGCCGACTCGCAGTGGCAACACAGCGTCGAGCATCAGTCGACCGCGTCGCCCGAGACTCTATGGCGCTACTTCGCCGATGTCCCGGGCTGGCCCCGCTGGAACGCCGGCATTGAACGCATCACCATCGACGGACCGTTCGCCGCCGGCACCGAGTTCCTGATGACGCCGCCGGGGATGGACACGCTGCGGTCCCGCCTCGTCGACGTGCGGGAAAACGAGCGGTTCGTCGACGAAACCCGGCTCGGCGACATCGTCGTGCGCGTCGAGCACCGGCTGGAACGCATGGCAGGCGAGGGCACGCGCATCGTGTACGCGATCACCGTCCTGGGCCCGGACGCCGCGGAGGTTGGCCAGGCCATCTCCGCTGACTTTCCGGACGTCATGCAGACCCTCGCCCGGCTCGCTGAGAGTGAGACCAGATGACTGGGGGCCGAGTGTCACGGAGAGACCGTCGAGGCGACACGCTAAAGCGTGAGCCTCAAAAGGCACTGTGCTTTAGCACAGTGTTGTTCAGAGGCGCACCCTTTAGGGTGTCGCCCATGAGCGTGGCCCACCCTTTAGGGTGTCGCCTCGTGTGGGGGCCTTTTCTGGAGATCGAATCGTGATTCTCATCCTGCGTCTCTTTCATATCGTGGCCGGCGTCTTCTGGGCCGGGTCCACGATCTTTTCCGCCCGGTTCCTGCTGCCGGCCTTCAAAGCGGCCGGTCCCGCCGCGCAGCCGGTGCTGGCGGAATTCGCCAGGCGGCGCGTTCCGGCGGCGATGATGGGCGCCGCGCTGGTCAACATCATCTCCGGCATCTGGCTCTTGCTGCTCGACTCGGGCGGCAACGCGGCGTTCATACGCTCGCCGATGGGGCGCACGCTCATGGTCGGTGGCGCGCTGGCCATCACGGCGCTGCTGCTGGGCCTCGTGGTCGGCATGCCCACGGCGCGGCGCATGGGCGCGATCGCGGAGGCCGCCCGCAAACGGGGCGGGCCGCCGAGCGCCGATGAGGCCGCCGAGCTGGGCCGCCTGCAGCAGCGGTCGGGAACGGTAGGGGTCATCGCCGCGGTGCTGCTGCTCCTTGCCGTGGCGGCGATGGCGGTCGCCCGATACGTGCCGTAGGCCGGGCGAACGTCGTGCCGGGGCGACACGCTAAAGCGTGAGCCCCGAAAGGCACTGTGCTTTAGCACAGTGTTCTTTCGAGGCGCACCCTTTAGGGTGTCGAGGACCACCATTGTAGGGTGTCTCACCGCATCAGCGACAGTCCCAGGCTGTGCCGCGCGTAGTAGGCCAGCTCGCTCGGTCGCATGCCCAGCATGCGGCGAAACGTGCGGTTCAGGTGGGCGGCGTCTGCGAACCCGGCGCTATGGGCGGCGGTCGAGATGCGCGCTCCGGCGATCAGCTCACACGCCGCGCGCTGCACGCGCAGCCACCGCACGTACGGCCGCAGCGGCGCGCCGAGCGACTGGGTAAAGAGGTGCATGAAGCGGGAGCGGGACAGGCCGACCAGGGCGGCGAGCGTCGAGAGGGAAAAATCGCGAGACGAGCCGATAGACTGGCGGACGTAGGTGAGCACACGCTGCACCCGCCCGTCGATCCCAACGGGTGGCCCGCCATTCAGCAGGTCGTTCCGCACCCACTGATCCACGCGGTTGCCGCGCACCGGCGATCCCAGCGACGCCCGCCAGCGCGCCAGGCGCGCCGGGCTCACGCGGGTGATGTCCCCGGCGATCAGCTCCCCGAGGGCGACTCCCAGCTCGCTCGCGGTGTGGATGTAGGCCATCACCACATGAGTGCCCCGCGCATCGATCTGATGAACGGCGTCGTGGCGGACCAGCGCGGCGCCACACCGTTTCCAGGAAGCGCGCGGGCCACCGCTGATCCGCAGCGAGCCGCGCAGCGTCAGGATCAGCTGTGTGCACGGGTGGTGATGCGGCGTGGAGACGAACCCCGGGCCCCATACAATCATCGCCGCCGGCCAGGTCGCGATGCCTAGCTGGGCGGCCACACCGAGGCTCTACAGCCAGTCCGTTCAAGACTCACGGTTTCCTCTTCATTAGCATCACCGATTGACGACGCGGGACCAGCCCCAATCTTGCACCAACGCGTGAGACTCGGGAATCCAGGGGGAAAAAAATGACCGGATATGGAAGCAGACCGGATCTGACATTGGCCGCACTCGCCGCGGTCGTGTCGCTGGGCTGCCAACCCGGCACCTCGAGCAAAGGAAGTCAGATGAGCGTCCAACCGCAGGCGCAGTACGCCACCGTGAACGGGCTGCGCATGTACTACGAGCTGCACGGCGACAGCGGCCGGCCGCTCATCCTCTTGCACGGTGCGTTCTCGAACATTGAGACCGACTTCGCCAGGATGCTGCCGGCGCTGGCGCGCTCCCATCGCGTCATCGGTGTCGAGGTGCAGGGGCACGGTCACACCGCCGACAGCGACCGCCCGCTCAGCTACGAGCAGCTGGCCGACGACGTCGCCGAGCTGCTCGGCCAGCTCAAGGTCGACAGCGCCGACTTCCTCGGCTACAGCATGGGCGGCGGGATTGCGTTGCAGGTGGCCGTACGGCACCCCGAACGGGTGCACAAGGTCATCTGGTTCGGCGGCGCGGCGTTCGATCCCCGCGGGTTCTACCCCGAGCTGATGGCCGCGGAGCAGACGATGACGCCCGAGATGCTCGCGGGATCGCCGTGGCAGGTGGCGTACGCGAAGATCGCCCCCAATCCCGGAGACTGGGCGAAGCTGGTGGAGCAGGTGAAGACGCTGGACCTCAATTGGAAGGGATTCGCCGCCAGGGATGTGCAGGGGATCAAGGCGCCGGTGCTCATCATCAACGGCGATGCCGACGTGGTGCGGCCCGAGCACGCCGTGGAGCTGTTGCGGTTGCTGGGGGGTGGCGTCGCCGGTGACCTGCATCCGCTGCCGCCGTCGCAGCTCGCCATCCTGCCGGGAACGACGCATGTGTCGATCGTGGAGCGGACGGACTGGATCCTCGGAATGACGGAGGCGTTCTTGAAATGAAAGGAGAAGCGCATGGCCAGGCTCCGCGTACACACATTCTCGATTTCAATAGACGGTTACGGCGCGGGGCCGCGGCAGAGCCGCAAGGAACCGCTCGGCGCCGGAGGTGAGGCGCTGCATGAATGGATGTTCCCGACGCGCACATTCCGGCAGATGGGTCGCGACAAGGGGGCCGAGGGCACGACGGGCGTCGACGACGAGTTCATGCAGCGCGGCTTCGCGAACATCGGCGCCT
>DATFTG010000214.1:0-17804 GCA_035262265.1 Gemmatimonadales bacterium | reverse complement strand
CCCTCTACCACCTCGACGGCGGTACGATCGAGCTGCTGCCGCATATGGACGAGGGCAAGAACGTCAACCCGGTGTGGGCGCCGGATGGCCGGTCGATCGCCTTTGTCTCCGATCGGACCGGGATCAGCAATCTGTATCTGTTCGATCTCAACGAGAACGCCGTCTACCAGCTGACCGACGTCTTCACCGGCGTCTCGGGGATCACGCCGATCTCCCCCGCCCTGTCGTGGGCCCGTCAGGCCGACCGCCTCGCCTTCGCGTACTACGAGAACGGCGAGTACAACGTTTACTCGATCGACAATCCGCGCTCGCTGCGCCGGCAGCCGTATCAGGATCGGCCGGCCCCGGGGCCGGTGATGCTGCTCGCCGCGGGCGTGGCGAAGCGGGACCGCGACACAAGCGCGATCGCGGCACAGCATCGCGATTCCACTCCGGCGACCGCAGCGGCGGCCGCTTCCCAGGCCGCGACCGGCTCGGGCGGCGCCGTGTCGGTCTATCGCCCGCCGTCGGGAGGGTTCCGCCCCTCGAGCGGAACGCCGGAGCCGGCGGATTCATCCGCGGTGGGCCCGGCGCCGGTATCAGTCCGGACGCTGCTCGACTCGGCGACGTTGTCGCTCCCCGATACGACCGAGTTCTCGGTGCGACCCTATAGCGTCCGCTTCACGCCCGACTACACGGCGCGCCCCACGATCGGGTATGCGCGCGACAACTTCGGGCGCGGCTTCTTCGGCGGCGCGGCGGTATCGCTCTCCGACATCCTGGGCGACCACACCCTGCAGTTCGCCGGGGCGGTGAACGGCCGCATCAGCGAAGCGCAGATCTTCGCCGCCTACATCAATCAGCGCAGCCGCCTGAATTGGGGCGTGGGCGGGTCGCAGACGCCGTACTACTTCTTCCAGCCGAGCACGATCACCGTGCAGCAGCTCGATACCGCCGGCGACAGCGCCGTCGTCTCGAGCCTCAACCTGCAGCGCTACGTGGTGCGCGATCTGTTCGCCGAGTCGTACTACCCCTTCAGCCGCTTCAGCCGTGTCGAGCTCGGCGTTCACGGGGTGGATCTCGACATCGCAACGCTCTCGTTCAACGACTATTACGACCTCAACAGCGGCCTGTACGAGTTTTCGACCGAAACGACCACCAATCATCGCTCGCTCGCCTATGTCCAGCCGAGTATCGCCCTGGTCCACGACAACGCGCTGTTCGGCTACGTCGGACCGTTCGCGGGCTCGCGCTCGCGCTTCGGCATCTCCCCTGCGTTCGGGAGCAAGCAGTTCACCACGTACACGGGAGATTACCGCCGCTATCTGTTCGCGCGGCCGTTCACCCTCGCCATCCGCGGGCTGATCTACGGCAACACCGGGCGGGACGCGAACCTGTTCCCGATCTACCTCGGCAGCACGGAGCTGATCCGGGGCTACACCTCCGGGTCGATCGTCAATCACGAGTGCGTCACCGCGCCCTCGGTCGATCCCCGCAGCCTCACCGGCTGCGACGAGCTCGACCGGTTGATCGGCACGCGCATCGCCGTCGCCAACGTCGAGCTGCGCTTCCCGCTCACCCGCAGCCTCGTCCTCGGCTTCCTCCCCTTGGGCCTGCCGCCGATCGAGGGAGCGCTGTTCTATGATGCCGGGATCGCATGGAACTCGGGCGATGTGCTCCACTGGCGACTGCCGGCCTCCCCCGCAGCCAATGAGAAGGCCGTGCTGCGCAGTTACGGCGGCTCGATCAGGGTCAACGCGCTCGGTTTCGTCATCTTGCGGATCGACGTCACCAAGCCACTGGACCGAGTGTATAACAAAGCGTACTGGACTGTCAGCCTCGGCCCAACGTTCTAACTCCGCATCATTGCACCACTTGCATTGGCCTCGCCCCATTTTTATCTTGCGGCGAGGCCATTTGGTTCCTATTCGGTCCCTCCTGCCCCTCGTGGTTCTGGTGCTCTGGGGTTGTCAATCTCGAGCGCCGGGTGCAGCGTCTTCGCAATCCGTTGTAAATCCTACAGTTAAGGGGCAAATCGGCCCCTCCGGACGCGGGGCGGCGTTCGCCATTCGAGTCCCCACCGGCGGCGGCAGCCCGATGTTATATCGACTCCCCGCGCTGACGCCGCTCAGCAACGCGCTGCGGGGGAAGCTGCCCCCCATCGACCGAGTGATCGGAGTCGATCCCGAGGCGGCGCAGCTGTTCGTCCGCAACGCCAAACGCGTGATTCTCGCGTACGATCTCGAGAGCGGCCGCGTCGATTCCGTCGTCGCCGATGTCCAGCTCTCGACGCTCGGTCCCGACGGCACCCTCTACGCTGTCGACTCGAAGCACCGCGTCACGACGTTGTCGCGCCGCGTGCGGCTCACCTGGCCGCATCCCCTCGATGGCGACCCCGCGGACCTGTTCGGTGCGACGAACGAGCGTCTCGTCGCGACGGTCGGCGGCGGGAAACCGACCCTGATCGTCGCCGCGGCGGATCAGCCGCAGGCGGCACGACCCCTGCCCGCCGAGGGCGACGTGGCCGCGAGCCGGTGGGGCGACCTCGTTGCGGTAGCGAGCGATTCCGGCGTTACACTGCTCGATCCTCTCGGCCGCCGCGACGCCGCGTTCGTTTCAATTTCGGACCACCCGCGCGCGCTGCTCTTCTCGCCGTCCGGGCATCGCGTCTACGTCGGCAGCCGCTCGGGGCTCGGGCTGCGGGTCATCGACCGCTACTCGCTGCGTGAGATCGACGGGGTGGCGCTGCCGACGCCCGCCGCGGCACTGCGGCTCGATCCGCTGGGACAATGGCTCCTGGCGCGGCCGACGGTGGGCGACACCGTGTGGGTCGTGAACCTCCCCATCAAACAGCTGGTGGGTGGCCTGCCCACCCCGTGGCTCGGCGACCTGCCGACGATCGCGGCGGACGGGTCACTGCTGCTGCGCAACGGCGACGACATCGTCGCCGTGCGCCCCGACTCGCTCAAGGAAGTAGGCCGCATCACCAACGCCGCGAGCGATCTGTGGGTCGCGACAGCCTGGGCCCCGCGCGGCGCCGCCACGCCGAGCGCCGCGGCCGTGGCCGCGAGCGACTCAGGGACCGGAGAGGGTCCGCTCTACGTGCAGGTCTCGGTGTCGCGCAACGCCACCTGGTCGCAGCAGATGGCCGACGAGCTGACGCGCGCCGGATTGGCCGCGAAGGTGCTGCCCCCGGCGACGGTGGATGAAGGGTTCCGCGTCGTGCTCGGTCCCTACAACACGCGCGAGCAAGCCGAAGGAATCGGCAGGAAGCTCGGGCGTCCCTACTGGATCTACCACCCCGGTCAGTGACGCTGCGCCCGCTGCCCCGATCCCGGCTCGACCGGGTTGCGCCGCCGTTGCTGAACGGCTCGGCGCTGATCGCCCTCGTCCCCGCGACCGATGACGCCGCGTGGGCCGCCGAAGCGGCGTGGGGGGTGGCGCGGGCGGCAGCCAGCGCGGGGAGCGGCAAGCGGCGGGAGGTAGCGCTGGTCGACCTCTGCCTCGAGACGCCGCTGCTGCACGCCGTCAAGCACGCCGCCGCCGCCCCCGGCATCAGCGAAGCGTTCACACACGAGACGCCGCTCAACGACATCGCTCAGGACATCGACGGCGTCCACTTTCTGCCAGCGGGCACGCCCGAATCGGACGCCGTCACCGTGCGCTCGGCCGCGCGGTGGCGCCGCCTGCACGCCGGCTTCCGCAACGAAGGCGCCCTGCTCCTCGTCTGCCTCCCCGCCGATCACCTGGACGAGCTCGGCGCCGATCCGGAAGGCGTCATCGCCCTGGCCCCCGGTGGCGTCGATCTGGGATCCACCACTGGGCGTGCGTTGCTCGCGGCTCGGGATCGCGGCGTGGAGCTGCTCGGAGTGGTGCGCGAGCGCTGGAGTGCCGCGGCACCGGCCCTGGTGGCGACCGGGAGGCCGCGAGTGCGCCATGGCCTGGTGGCGTTCACGCTCGCGGCCGCTGTCCTCGCCGCCCTCCTCTTCGCGACCAGCAAGAGCCCGCCCGACCACGCGCCGGGCGCGCCCGTCGCAGCCGCGCGAGAGACATTCGGGACGGCCCGGACGCTGGCGAGCAGCGAGCCGACGATCCCGCTGCCGGTCCTGGCCGCGGCTGATTCGAGCGGCTGGATGCTGCAGCTCGCCGCCTATGGCGCCCCGGCCCGCGCCCTCAGTCACGTGGATCGTCTCGTCGCCGCCGATCTGCCGGCAGTCGTCAGCCCCCTCACTCCGGATGTCTCGGGAGCGGTGTGGTATCGGGTGCTGGCGGGGACATACCGGACGCGCGAAGACGCCACAACGGCGCGGCGCACCCTGTGGCGTCGCGGACTCGCGGCGCGCGGCGAGGGAACTCCGGTTTTCGCCCCATACTCCGTGGCGCTCGCGAAACCGGCCGACGCCGACCGGTTGCGCAGTGTAGGGTTCGCCGCGGTACGTTGGGGGGCGCACGGCCCTGTGCTCGTCGGCGCATTCGAGCATCCGGAAGCGGCGAGCGTCACGTTGACCGCGCTGCAGCGCGCCGGCATCGCCGCCACACTCATTCAGCGGACGGATCGGACCCAATGAGATTGAGCCGACTCGAGCTGGTGGGCTTCAAGTCCTTCGCGGGATCAGTGGAGCTCCCCTTCGACCTCGGCGTCACCGCCATCGTGGGGCCGAACGGCTGCGGCAAGTCGAATATCTCCGATGCCGTGCGCTGGGTGCTGGGCGAGCAGTCGCCGCGGCTGCTGCGCGGCGGCAAGATGGAAGACGTGATCTTCCAGGGCTCGACCGGCCGCCGCCCGGTGAACGTCGCCGAAGTCTCGCTGGTGTTCGACAACTCCGACGGTACGCTCCCCATCGCCTATCAGGAAGTTGTGATCACGCGACGGCTGTCGCGCTCGGGTCAGAGCGATTATCTGCTCAATCGCTCCCCCGTCCGGCTGCGCGACATCCAGGATCTGCTGCGCGGAACGGGTCTCGGGGCGGATGCCGCGGTGGTGATGGAAGCGAAGATGATCGACGCGCTGCTGTCGGAAAAAGCCGAGGAGCGCCGCGCGCTGTTCGAAGAGGCGGCCGGCATCGGTCTGTACCGCAACCGCAAGCAGAGCTACGAGCGCCGCCTCGAGGAGACGGCCGCCGATCTCGCGCGGCTCGAGGATCTGATCTCCGAGGTGCAGACGCAGGTCCGCAGTCTCGCGCGCCAGCGAGGTAAGGCGGAGCGCTACGAGAAGATGGTCGACGAGCGCTTCGGGGTCGCCATCACGCTGGTACGGCGCGAGCTCGAGGATCTCGATCTGGCGCTCGGCGCCCTGGGCGTGCGCACGCGCGAGCTGGCGGAGAGCACTCCCGGCGCCCGCGCGCGCTTCGAGGAAGCGGAAGGCGGGCGGGAGACGCGCGTGCGCGAGCGTCACACTGCCGAGACACGCCGTGCGGAGATGGAGCGCCAGCTGGGCGAGGCGAAGCTCGAAGCCGAGCGGCTGCAGAGCGACCTGGCGCTAGCGGCGGAGCGGCTCACCAACGCGGCCCAGCGCCGCGACCGGGCCCTCGAAGAGCGCGCCGATCGCGATCGCCGCGCCGGCCAGGCGACGCGGGAGCGCGACGCCGCCGAGAGCGAGCGCGCCCAGGTCGAGCGCGAGCTGGCGGGCGTGAGTGCCGAGCTGGCGCGCCGCACCAGCGTCGAGGGAGAAGTCCGCGACCGGTTGGGCACGCTGCGCGACACGGTGCGCCGGCTCGAAACGGAGCTGCAGCAGGTAAGCGAAGCGGCGCGCGCACTCGAAATCGAGCGCGCGGCGCTGGAGCGCGAGCGCGAAGAGCTGCGCCAGGCGCTGCAGCAGGCCACGGCCGATCGCGCGACGCGCCAGCAGGCGGCGACGGCGGCGGAACAGGCGCTGACGGGCGCGACGCGTTCCGCGGGCACAGCCGCGCAGGCGGCGGTCCGGGCCGTCGAGACGGCGCAGGTCGCCCGGCATCGCGTCGCGGCCCTCGAAGAGCAGGAGTTGACGGCGCACTCGGCCCGGCGCCAGGCGGAAAACGCGTGGTCGCAGCTCGAGGCCCGCCACCAGGCGCTGACGGAGCTCGATCGCGGGCACGTCGGGCTCGCCCCGGCCGCCCAGGCGCTGCTCGAGGCGCGCGACCAGTTCGGCGGCGCGGTGCTCGGTCCGCTGTCGGATTTCGTGCGCACCAGCCGGCGCGACGCCGAGCTCGCCGAACGCCTGCTGGGCGAATGGCTGCAGGCCGTCCTGGTGCGCGATCAGGCCGCGGCCGAAGCGATTCGCCGGTGGCACGCCACGACGCAGCCGGGTCCCCTGGTGCTGCTGCCGTGCAGTCCCGGACCCCGCCTCGCCGCCGATGGGCATCCGCTGCGCGACGACCTGCGGGTCGACGGCCCGGCGGTGGCGTGGGTGCGCGCCTTGCTCACCGGCCATGAAGTGCTCGACGATGGCCGCACGCTGCGACGCGCCAACGGCGCGATGTTCCTCGACGGCGGCTCCGCTGGCGCCGGCCCGTTGCAGCGCCGCGCCGAGCTCGAGGCGCTGGTGGCGGAGCTGGCCGAGTCGGCCGCGGCGCGCGAGCGCACACAGGCGACGCTCGATACGACCTTGCGGGATCTCGCCGCCGCGCGAGGATCGCTCGCGGAAGCCGGCGCGGCCGCCGAGCGGTCGCGCGGTGAGGAGCTCGAATCCGGCGCGCGCAAAAGCGAGGCGGAGCGGGCCCTCGCCCACGCGAAGCGCGATCTCTCCGAGGCGGCGACGCAGGCGGAGCGTCTCAACCAGCGTCTGATCGACGTCGAATCGCGGCTGCGGGCGCTGGACGGGGAGTTGCAGGAGCGCGGCAAGGTCCGCCGCACGACGGACGAGCTGCTCGCCAATGAGCGCGCGGCCCTGGTATCCGTCGAGACGGAGCAGGAGCGGGCGCGCGAGCAGCGCGTCCACTGGCAGGTGGAGGCGGCGCAGATGGAGGCGCGCCTCAACGCCGCGCGGGAGCGGGCGGAGCGGGCCGGGGGCGAGGCCGATCAGGCCCGGCAGGATTCGACGGCGCTGGTGGAGGAGGTCGCCCACATCGACCGCACCACCGCGGAGCTGACGACGCAGCGCGCCCAGTGGCAGGACGCGCTGCAGGAGCGCAAGCTGGCGCTGGTCGAGCTCGAGACGGCGACGCGCGACGCCGCCACCGCGGTGACGCTGGCCGAAGCCGCCGTGGCCGATGCCGAAACCGGGGTGGAAGCGGCGCGGACCGCGCTCACATCCCTGAGCGACGAAGAGCACCGGCTCGCCGTGGAGCGCACCGAGCTCGAGGGGCGCAAGCGCGCGACGGCCGAGCGGGTCGAAGCCGAATGGCGCAAACCGCTCTCGCAGCTGCTGCACGACGCGCCCGACATCAACGGTGACCTCGACTGGCTGCGCGCGGAGAACGAACGGCTGCGCGGCGCCATCGACGCCGTTGGCCCGGTGAACGCCCTCGCGGTCGAGGAGCACGCCGAAGAAACGAAGCGCCTCGAACACCTCATGACGCAGCGCGACGACATCGTCGCGGCGCGCGCATCGCTGCAGCAGGCGGCGCGCGAGATCGACCAGACCGCGAAGACGCTGTTCCTGGAGTCGTTCGGGAAGGTGCGCGAGAACTTCCGCACCGTGTTCCAGACGCTGTTCGGCGGCGGCGAATGCGATGTGCGCCTCGCCAACGAGGATGAGCCGCTCGAAAGCGAGATCGAGATCCATGCCGCGCCCCGCGGCAAGCGCACCCAGCGCATCCACCTGCTCTCCTCCGGAGAGCGCACCCTCGTCGCGGTGTCGCTGCTGTTCGCGATCTTCCTCGCCTGCCCCAGCCCGTTCTGCCTGCTCGACGAGGTGGACGCCCCGCTCGACGACGCCAACGTGGGGCGTTACGTCCGGCTGCTCTCGGAATTCAAGAGTCAGACGCAGTTCATCGTCATCACGCACAATCCCCGCACGATGCAGGCCGCCGACGCCGTGTACGGCGTGACGATGCAGGAACCCGGCGTCTCCACCATCGTCGGCGTGCGTCTCGGCCAGCTCGCCAAAACCGCCTGACGCCGTCATGCCCCGGAGTCGCCGGGCTCGCGGACGTTGGTCCCGGGCCGCCGCCCTCGTCGCCCTCGTCATCCCGGGATCGCTGACCGCTCAGCGACCCGTGATCTCCGCCCCGCTCGCGCGGGCCCTCACGAGCGGCCGCGATACCGCGTTCACCGTGTGGATCTTCGTACGGCGCGATGTCGCGCTCGACGATGCGGCCCAGCGCCTCCGCGCGGCGGGGGGAATGCCTCGCACCGTCAGCCGCTGGCTCCACGCCGTCAGCGGGAGCGTTCCGGCGCCGGTGCTCGCGGCGCTGGGACGGGAGCGATGGATCGGCCGCATCCAGCCCCTCGGTCGCTGGCGGCGCATCCTCCGCCCGAGCGGGATCGACGAGTGGACGGTCCTGGCGGTGGACACCTGCCCCGCCGCGGGCGATCCGACCTACGGCTCTTCCGAGATGCCGTATCGCCAGCTGCATCTGCGCCCGCTGGCCGACGCCGGGGTGAACGGCAGCGGCGTGCGCATCGCCATTCTCGACGCCGGCTTCAATACGCTCGACCCCGTTTTCGCCGGAGTGACGGTGACGGCGCAACACGATTTCGTGTTCGGCGACTCGGTGGTGCGCGACCAGCCGAACCATCAGCCCGGGGCGCAATTCCACGGAACGGCCGTGTGGTCGTTGTTCGCGGGACTCGTACCGGGGCGGCTCGTCGGCATCGCGCGCGGCGCGAGCTACCTCCTCGCCAAGACCGAGGACATCCGCTCGGAAACACGAGTGGAAGAGGACAATTACGTCGCCGCGCTGGAGTGGGCCGATTCGATCGGCGTCGACATCGTGTCGTCGAGCCTCGGCTACCTGTCGTTCGACAACGGCTTCAGCTACACGCCGTCCCAGCTCAACGGCGACGTCGCCGTCACCTCCGTCGCCGCGGATTCGGCGGCCGCCCGCGGTATCCTCGTGGTGACCGCCGCCGGCAACGACGGTCCCGG
Organism: Gemmatimonadales bacterium; assembly: GCA_035262265.1. Lineage (GTDB taxonomy): Bacteria > Gemmatimonadota > Gemmatimonadetes > Gemmatimonadales > GWC2-71-9 > DASTHG01. The sequence goes on along the minus strand of DATFTG010000214.1, from coordinate 8,818 downwards.
ATTCCGCACCCTGGTCACTCCCGGCGACGCGCACTCGGTCATCACCGCCGGCGCCGAAGACTCGCTCGGCACGATCACCGGGTTCTCGTCGCGCGGCCCCACCGCCGACGGGCGCCTCAAGCCCGACCTCACCGCACCCGGCCTCGACGTCTGCACCGACGCCGGCGGCTCGCTGGGCCGCCTCGCCGGGACCTCGTTCGCGACACCGCTGCTCGCGGCCTCGGCGGCGCTCGTGAAGCAGCTGGAGCCGGCGCTCGGCCCTGTGGCGCTGCGCGACGCGCTGCGGGCGCACGCGGCGAATCGCGCGACGCCGGATTCGACTCGCGGGTGGGGGCGCCCCGACGTCAGCGCCACTGCGACGTTTTCCGACAGCGTGACGCCGCTCGCGCCGCTCCCGCCCGCGCTCACCTCGATCACGCCCGATTTCGTATGGTCGGTCGGGGCGATCCCGAGTTTCGCTCAGCCGGTCACGTATCGGCTGCGGATCGCCCGCGATTCGTCGTTCACGACTGCGTTCGTCGACACCCAGCTCGCCGTCGCCCAATACCCGCTGCGCCAGCCGCAAAAACCCGGCGCTCCGTTGTTCTGGCGGGTCGAAGCGATCAGCGCCACGGCGGAGTCCGCGTCGACCGGCGTCGTGGGACCGATCACCGTTCCCGCCTGGGCGCGGCTCACCTCGCTCGCGGATACCGGCGGATCGGCGACACCCGACACGCAACCGACGTTCACCTGGTCACCCACGCCGATCGCGAGCCCGCCCGGTCCGCTGCGCTACGATGTGTTCGTGTTCCGCACCGGCGTTGCGAGCCCGGTGTTCGGCGCGGGCGGGCTGACCGACACGACGTTCCAGATCCCGCGGCCGCTCGAGCGCAACGCGACTTACCACTGGGAGCTGATCGTCCACGCGGGAACCGATACGTCCCGCGTCGCGGCGCCGCGGCCGTTCGTCATCCTCGATATCGGCGCGCCGCCGGCGACGATCCTGTATCAGAACTTTCCCAATCCCTTCCCGTCGGCGACGCAAGCAGCGACGTGCATCTGGTTCGATCTCGCGACACCGAGCCAGGTGGAGCTCGACGTCCTGGCGCTGCGCGGCGGCATCGTCCGCCACGTGCTGCCGAGCCAGAGCGTGCCCGCGATCCTGCCACCCGGCCGCTACGGCCGCGGAACGACCGGGGCGAGTCTCTGTGACGAGCGCTTCACCTGGGACGGCCGCGCGGACGACGGCGAATGGGCTCCCGCGGGGGTCTATCTGTACAAGTTGAAGGTCGGAGGCCTAATTCAGTTCAAACGACTCGTCTACCTCGGAAGGACGCACTGACCCCGTGGAGCTGACTACCATCGGCACCGGCACGGTGGCCCCCTCGGCCCACCGTTCCTCCGCCGCCCACTTCGTGCAGCGCAACGGCGTACAGCTGTTGCTCGACTGCGGACCGGGAACGCTGCACCGCCTCGCGGCGTTCACCATCCCCTGGCCGACGATCACCCACGTCGCGCTGACGCACTTTCATCCCGACCATTTCGCCGACCTGCCGATGCTCGTGTACGCGCTCAAGCACACAACGCGTCCGCCGCGCGAAGATCCGCTGGTGATTCTCGGGCCGCGCGGCGTGGTGCGCCTGCTGCGCACGCTGGCCGAAGGCTATGGCTCCTGGCTGCTCGACCCCGGTTTCCCGATCGTCATCCTCGACCTCCAGCCCGGCGAGCCGTTCCCGCTCGACGGCGAGCTCACGCTGGAAGCGTTCCCCGTACCGCATACCGAAGAGAGCGTGGCGCTGGGACTGACGGCTCCCGAGGGCCGATTGGTGTATACCGGTGATACGGGGCCCTCGGCGGAGCTGGCCCGCTGGGCCAACGGCTGCAGCCTGTTGCTCGCGGAGTGCTCACTCCCGGAAACGATGGCGATGGACATTCATCTGACGCCGGAGCGGGCGGGAGAGCTGGCCCAGGCGGCGGGAGCGAAACGGCTCGTTCTGACGCACTTTTATCCTCCCGTCGAGACACCGGATCCGGCACGCGGCGCGGCGACCCGTTTCACGGGTCCCGTCACGGCGGCGACCGACGGGGAGCGGTTCACCATCTGATTGAGGGGATGACGTCGTGCTGATCGTGATGCGCCACGGGGCGACCGAGGAAGAAGTCCAGCGGGTCATGACGGTGATCCGCGACATGGGGTACCAGGCGCGCCCCATGCCGGGCTCGCAGCGCACCGCGGTCGGGCTCGTGGGCAACGATGGGCGCGTCGATTCTTCGCGGCTCGAAGGGCTCGCCGGCGTGCAGGAAGTCATCCACGTCACACAGCCGTACAAGCAGGTGAGTCGCGAATGGAAACCGGAAAACACCGTCGTGCGCCTGCCGGGCGGGGTTACCGTCGGCGGCAGCGACGTCGCCGTCATCGCCGGTCCCTGTTCCGTCGAATCCGAAGCACAGGTCATCCAGGCGGCCCGGCACGTGCGCGAGTCGGGTGCGGTGATCCTGCGCGGCGGGGCATTCAAGCCGCGCACCTCGCCCTATTCGTTCCAGGGGCTGGGGCGGCCGGGACTGAAGCTGCTCGCCAAAGCACGTGAAGAGACGGGACTCCTGATCTGCACCGAGGCGATCGACGTCGAGGGCGTCGGGTGGGTATCCGAAATGGCGGACATCATCCAGATCGGCGCCCGCAACATGCAGAACTTCTCGCTGTTGCGCGCGGCGGGACGCGCCGGCAAGCCGGTGCTCCTGAAGCGCGGTATCTCGGCGACGATCACGGAGCTGTTGCTGTCGGCGGAGTATCTGCTCGCCGAAGGCAACCAGGACGTCATTCTCTGCGAGCGCGGCATCCGCGGGTTCGATACCGCCACGCGCAACGTCTTCGATCTGGCGGCGATCCCGGTGGTGCAGAAGCTGTCCCACCTCCCGATTATCGCCGACCCCTCACACGCCACGGGGCTGCGCGACAAGGTGATTCCGATGGCGCGGGCCGCGGTCGCCGCCGGTGCCGACGGGCTCATCGTCGAAGTGCACCCCGACCCCGAAGCGGCGAAGTCGGATGGCGCCCAGTCGCTGTTCCCCGAGCAGTTCGCCCAGTTGATGCGTGAGGTGCGGGTGATCGCCGAGGTGATCGGGAGGCGGGTGGCCGAGCCGGCGCAGGTGGGTGCGTGACGGGCAGTCCGGCGGTCGGGCGGTCAGGCGGTCACGCGGTCAGGCGGTCGGGCGGTCGCGTGGCCGCCGCGATCTGCGCCGCGGTGTTTTTGACCGCCGGTCCGACGGACCGCCTGACCGCCGTCTCATCGACCGCCGCCGCCCAGGACCCCTGGCCGATACTCGACCATGCGAGCGCGACCTACCAGACGGTACAGAAGCTCACCGCTGACTTCGTCCAGGTGATCGAGAATCCGATGGTGGGACCACCCGACACGACCCGCGGCCGGTTGTTCCAGCAGCGCCCCAGCCGGTTTGCGATGCGCTTCCACGTTCCGCCGAGCGACCGGATCGTGGCCGATGGGAAGTACCTCTGGCTCTATACGCCGAGCACCACGCCGGGCCAGGTGATTCGCAGCCGCATCCCCGACGCCGGGACCACGGGCCCCAATCTCATCGGGCAGTTCGTGGAGCGCCCCCGCGAGCGGTATACGGCGCGCTACGTGCGGGCGGATTCAACCGCTGCCGGATGGATCGACGTCGTGGCGCTCACTCCACACGATTCCACGCTGCCCTACTCCGGCGCGACGATCTGGGTTGGTCGTGGCGACGGGCTCGTGCACCAGCTCGAGATCGCGGAATCCGGAGGGCAGATCCGGCGCGTGTGGCTGTCCCGCTTGCAGCTGAACGTCCCGGTCCCGACCGCCGAATTCCGCTTCACGCCGCCGCACGGCGTCGCGGTCGTCAACCAGTAGCCAGCGTCCGCTCCAGGCGGGCCACCATGTCGTCGGCGAGACCGCGGCGGCGCGCCAGCTCGAGCACTGCCAGCCCCAGCTCGCGATAAAGCGTCCGGTCTCTGTCGGGGAGCGCGCGCAGGTGGCGGGCGAGGGTGTCGACGTCGCCGCGCAGCACCGGACCGGTGAGCGCTGCCTCGGGTCCGGTGCGGTTCAGGTTGTCGAACGTGCCGCGAACCAGCGGCGCCAGCGCGGCCCAGGCGTCCTCCCGGCTCAATCCCGCGCGCTCCAACAGCTGTTGGGCGACCGCCTCTACCACGACGAAGTAGTTCGACGCGAATACGGCGCCGGCGTGATAGAGCGCTTTGTGCTCTGCACGCAGCCGGAAGGGGTGCAAGCCGATGTCGCGCGCCAGCCGCTCCGCCATCTCGACCGCCGGTGGGTCGCCTTCCACGGCGGCCCACGCACCGCGCACGTGGTCCGGCGTGCGCTCCGGCTCGACGAGCGTCTGCAGCGGATGCAGCGACCCCAGGGCGGCGCCGCTGCCGTGGAGGCTGTCCAGCGCGGTGTGGTCGAGCGAGCCCGAGAGATGCAGCACCACCTGGTCGGCTCGCACGGCGCCGGTCGCGCTCAGCGCGCGGGCGAGAGGAGCGACGGCGTCGTCGGGCACGGCGCACACGATCACTTCGACGCGGTCGACCCAGGGCGGCGCCGCGTCGGCGGCGCCGGTCGTCAACGTGAGGGGAATGGGAACGGGCTTGGCGCGCCGCCCGTGCAGCCAGACGTCATGTCCGGCCCGCACCCAGGCGAGCGCCAAGCCCGTTCCTGCCCGGCCAGGGCCGATCACCCCCACTCGAACGGTGGAGGTGTGGGCCCCCCCCGTCACGGGCTGCGCGTCTGCGGCGTCGTGCTGGACGCGAGCGAGAGCAGGTCCTGCGGCGAGCGGGCCCGCCGCGCCAAGGTCAACGCCTCCTGTACCTGGCGGTCGTCGTGCATGCGGCGCAGCACTTCCGCGGGACGTCCGAACACGTAGCGCGCTACCTCGTAGCCGAGCTGGTCGGGAATGAGACTGCGAGCGCCCACGAGGACGCTATCGGGAATCGCCGCACCGCGCTGGCGCAGCCGGCTCAGGACTTCGTTCACCATGGCCGGCGTCACCTGGAAATCGGGCGCCGAAACGCCGTGGCTCGACTTCAGCTCGAGCGCGTAGCCCGTGAGCACGTCGCGGAAGGCGGCGACGCTGGCCCCGAGCGACTTCATGAACGCGCGCTCGGCGGTCGTGAACGTGTCCTGCGAAGCGAAGATATCGGGGCGGATCCCGCCGCCGCCGCGCACCGTGCGTCCTGCGTCGGTATGGAACACGGGGAGACTGTCGGGCACCGTATCCTTCCCTTCCGCCGCACTCTCGACTTGCGCGACCTGATCTTCCTCACTCTTGCTGACGCGCTGGATGGTGCGTCCGCTGGGCGTGTACCAGCGCGCCGTCGTGAGCTTCAGCGCCGTTTCAGGCGACAGCACGTAGAGTGACTGGACCAGTCCCTTCCCGAAGGTCGGCGTGCCGACCACCAGGGCGCGGTCGTGGTCCTGCAGCGCGCCCGCAATGATCTCGGCGGCGCTGGCGGTCCCGCCGTTCACCAGCGTCACGATCGGCAGCTTGGGCCATCTCTGCTGGCGATCGTCGCGATAGGTGTGCGTGGCATCGGGCGCGCGGCCCCGCGTCGCCACGACTTCCTGCCCCGGATCGAGGAACAGATCGCTCACGCCGATCCCCTGGTTCAACAGTCCGCCCGGGTTGTTGCGCAAATCGAAGATCAGGGACTTCATCCCCTTGCTGATGAGGCTGTCGACCGCGTTGCGCACTTCGTCCGCCGACGTCTGGCTCACCGGGCTGAGCGACACGTAGCCGACCTTGTCGTCCAGCATCATGGCGATCTGCACCGAGCGCACGTGGATCTTCGCCCTTGTGAGCTTGAACGTGATGGGGTCGTTGACCCCGATGCGGCGAATCTTCAGCTCGGCGGTGGTCCCCGGCGTGCCGCGCAGCTGCTTCACCGCCTCGTCCTGCTTCCATCCTTCCGAGGAGCGGCCGTCGACCGAGATGATTTCATCGCCGGTCTGGACGCCGGCGCGTTCGGCGGGCGTATCGGGAAGCGGCGCGATGACGGTGATCCAGCCGTTACGCACGTCGATCTGCAGACCGAGGCCGCCGTAGTCCCCGCTGGTCTGCTCGTTCAGCGCGTGGAAGTCGTCCGGCTTGAGATATGTGGAATAGGGATCGTGCAGCTGATCGAGGAAGCCGTCGATCGCCATCTGGTAGAGCTTGCGCTCATCGATCGAGTCCACGTAGAAGTCCGCGACCCGCGACAACACGTCGTCGAACAGCCGCGCTTGCTGGTACACGGTCCCTTGTGGTCCGGTGTCGCGCTGCAGCAGCCACGCCCCCGTCACGAGCGCCAAGCCGGACATCGCCAAAACGAGCAGCCATTTGCGATTCATGAGCTACCTCGGGTTGAAAGCGCCGTCACCGCCGCCAGCTCGCGCCAGGCGGCTTCCAGCACCATGGGTTTCGACGGCGTTGCATCGATATGCACCACGCCCGGGCCGCTGGCCGCGGCATACGCCGCGCGCACCCGCTCGTGGAAGGCATCATCCTCCCGCTCGAAACGGTCCTTCACTTTTCGTGCCCGCCGTTGCCGCTCCCGGCCCGCCTCCACCGGCAGATCGAGCACCAGCGTGAGATCGGGCACCAGGCCGCCGGTCGCCAGCCGCAGGGCGGCATCGACATCGTCCGCCGGCAGCCCGCGACCCGCCACCTGATACGCCTTGGTCGACAGGTCGAAGCGGTCGGCGAGCACCACCTGGCCGGCCTCGAGCGCCGGCCGGATCACCCGCTCCACCAGGTCTGCCCGGGCGGCCAATATCAAGAATAACTCCGCTCGGGCGGTCATTTCATGTCTGGATTTCAAGGCGACCTTGCGAGCCGCCTCGGCCACGGGGGTTCCCCCCGGCTCCCGCACCGACAGCGCCTGGAAACCTTCCGCCAGGAGCCGCGCGCCGAGGGCCCGGACGAGCGTCGATTTCCCCGCCCCTTCCGGCCCCTCCAGCACGATGAACGCCCCGCCCGCTGCCGTCATCCGAGGGTAATGATGGGACTCGCGGCGCCCTTCTGGATCCCCTCGTAGATGCGGGCGTTCACCTTGGCCATCAGTTTCTCGAAGTTCGCCTGGGCGACGGCCATCTGCTGATACACCGGGTTCACCTGGATGCTTTGGACCGTCCGATCGTGCCGTTCCGCCTGCTCCTGCGTGGGTTCCTTTCCGGCACGCGCCGCCATTTTGATCTCGCCTTCGATTTTTTCCATCTCGGCGAGGAACCGCTGGCAATCGGCGTCATCGCGCAGGGCGTCGCTGGCGCGCTTCAGCGCCTTGTACTCGTCGGTTTGTCCGATCAGCCTGCCGAGATCCTGCGCCTTCTCTTCGATCACGACGTCCTCCCGCGAGAGTGCATCAGGGCGTAACGTGGGCGTCCAAACAGATCGGGCACGATCCGCACCCGCTCCCAGCCGGCGGCGCGGGCCAGGTCGCGCACCGCCGCCGCGCGCCGCTCGTCGATTTCCAGCGCCAGGAGACCTTCCGGCTCGAGCCGCTCCGCCGCCCCGGCGAGCAAGGCGCGGGTGGCGTCGAGACCGTCCGCCCCGCTCGTCAGGGCGAGGCGCGGCTCGAATGCGCGCACCGCATGGTCGAGGGCGGTCCATTCGGCATCCGTGAGATACGGCGGATTCGACACGATGGCCCGGTAGCGGTCGTTGGCCAGCGGCTCGAGCAGATCGCCCTCGCGCACTTCCACCGCGAGCCCCGTGCGCGCGACGTTGGCGCGGGCGAGCGCCGCCGCGGACGGCGACGGCTCGGTGGCGACGACCCGATCGAATTGTCCTTCCAGAGCGAGCGACAAAGCGATACACCCCGACCCCGTGCCGATATCGGCGACCCACCCGCCCGGGTGGTCCTCGGCCCACTGGAGCACCAGCTCGACGAGCCCTTCGGTTTCGGGGCGCGGGATCAGTGCACGATCGTCGATGGCGAGGGTGAGGCGGCGAAACGCCATCTGTCCGGCGGCGTAGGCGAACGGCATCCCGCTCACGCGGCGCGCGACCATGGCATCGAAGCGGAGCAGCGCATCGCCGGCCGCGCGAGTCTCGCGCGCCAGCCATGCCTGGCCGGCGGGCAACCCCGCCGCCAGCTCCCAGAACCATCCCGCCTCACGCTGCGGATAAGGGACGCCTTCCGCCCCCAGCAGCTCCGCCGCGCGGTCGAGCGCGGCGCCGACGGTCGCGATGGACGCGGGGCGAGCGCTCGTCTCAGGCACTCATCCGCTCCTGCTGGTCTGCCTGGCGGAGGGCGTCCATCAGTTCATCGAGCCGGCCGTCCAGCACCTCAGCGAGATTGTGAGAGCTGAAGCCGATGCGATGATCGGTGATTTGATTTCTGGGAAAGTTATAGGTGCGGATTTTCTCCGAGCGATCGCCCGTCCCTAGCTTGGTGCGGCGTTCGCGCGCACGCTCGGCCTGCTGCTCGGCGATCATCCGGTCGAGCAGCCTAGACCGCAGGATTTCGAGTGCCTTGAGCTTGTTTTGGAGCTGGGATTTCTGGTCCTGGCACTGTACGACGAGCCCGGTCGGGAGATGGGTCACGCGCACGGCACTGTCGGTCGTATTGACGCTCTGGCCGCCGGGTCCCGACGAACGAAAGACATCGATACGCAAGTCCTTGTCTTCGATCTTGATGTCGACTTCTTCCGCTTCGGGCAACACCGCGACCGTGGCTGCTGACGTATGAATCCGGCCCTGCGCTTCGGTCTCGGGGACACGTTGGACGCGGTGCACACCCGATTCATGGCGCAGGGTGCCGTAGGCCTGCGGTCCGCGAGCCGCGAACACCGCCTCCTTGAGGCCGCCGAGCACTCCT
>DATFTG010000213.1:0-8458 GCA_035262265.1 Gemmatimonadales bacterium | reverse complement strand
GTCGTACCGTCGTCGGAGCATCGTGGCCGTTCATTGCTACTGACTCGTGTGAAAATGTGCCACACGCATCGCCGTTGCGCGCACTGTAAAAAAATTCGTCACACGCGTCGTACAAGTTTGCAGCGGCGACCGCCGGTAGTTTGCAGCTGCTCAACAATGTGGCATGCTCAGTTTCACCGACCATCGATACATAAGATACCTACCGGTCGGTATAGGGGCGGGGTATGGCGGCGAGGGTGGAGGGGACGGGCGGCACGACGGCCGGTCCCGGGGGTTTCGAATCCCCGGGGACATACGGTCCGGACGAAGTCTCGCCCAATCTCGGCAACTGCGAGTTCCAAGAAACGGTCGCGGATCTGGACGTGCCGATCCACGATCGGCGGGTAGCAATCCGCGATCGGCGCACAGAGGACCAGGCGATTACGAGCGCGCACCTGCAGGCAGAGCTGCAAGCCTGCCAGGAACGCGAGAAGGCGCGCATCGCGGCCGATCTGCACGATTCAATCGGTTCGTCGCTCAGCGCGATCAAGGTCGGGCTGGAATACGCGATCAAGCGGGCGGGCGCGGCAACACCGCGTTCTGACGCGGTCGCCTTCAAAAAATTGCTGTCGCAACTCCAGGCGACGATCAGGGAAGTGCATCGGATCGCGATCGGTCTGCGGCCACCGATACTGGACGATCTGGGCATCGTTGCCACGGTCGAGTGGTTCTGCCGGGAACTCGAAGGTTCCTATCACAACGTCGGCGTGTTAAAGCGGATTGGCGTGCGGGAATCAGAGATACCGGATTTCCTCAAGACCACTATTTTTCGCATCCTGCAGGAAGGCGTGAACAATACGCTAAAGCACAGCGGTGCCGACCTGATCTACATCACGTTGAGCAAAGAGGCGGACGAAATTCAGCTCAGCATCATGGACAATGGCGAGGGATTCGATATCTCCAAAGTCCAATCGAGTTTCCAATTCGGCATCGCGAGCATGCGGCAGCGCGCGAAATATTCGGGCGGGACGCTCGTGATCACGACGGCGCCGGGCGCGGGGACGCAGGTCTTTGCGGCGTGGCCAAGCACCACCACCGCCCAAGCGCGACGGTAATCTCGGGGTCGAATTACATCCTTCGATTCGTGTATCGATAGCGCGGCGTCCAGGCCACAGGGACGTCATGTCGCCGCGGCGATGGCGCGCTTGATCTGCCCGACGTCGGCGTCCAGGACTTCGAGACGCCGCCCAGTTTTTTCCCGTCAACCCGCGAGCGCTTAGGCGCTTGTTCATCCCCGGCGGGAGCGAGGGCAGGGCATTGCAGAGTCCTCGCTCGAGCAGTCGGAAGGGAAGTTTCCTCTCCTTCCGGAAACTGGTCGCAAGAAGTGCGGTGTGACAGAATTACGTCGCCCTCAGAATCATGAACCCGAAGCTTGTCCAGATATTCGCTGCGGCCCTCGCCGGCAGCGCGGTTGGGATCGGCGTTTTCGCCGATGCCGCGGCCGCGAACGCCGGGTTGCCCTGCCTCAACCCTGCCGCCTGGGCGATGCTGGACGGCGAGCAGCAGGGCCCCGCCAGCGAAGCCGCCGTGCTGACGGGGATGGCGAAGAGAGATGTCGTCCTGCTTGGCGAGCAACACGACGCCGACGACGATCACCGTTGGCAAATGCAGGTGCTCGCAGCGTTGCACGCGCAGCGGCCCAACATGGTCATCGGCTTCGAGATGTTCCCGCGCCGCGCGCAACCCGCGCTCGATAGTTGGGTAGCGGGTAATCTCACCGTCAAACAGTTGCTCGAGCAAACCCAGTGGGACACGGTCTGGAGCCTGCCGGCCGAACTCTACCTGCCGCTGTTTCAGTTCGCCCGCATCAACCGCATCCCGATGGTGGCGCTGAACATCGACCAGAAACTCACCAGGTCAATCGCGGAGAAGGGCTGGGACGCAGTGCCTGAAGCGGAGCGGGAAGGTGTCGGCAGGGCGGCGCCGGCGTCTGAAGCGTATCGCGATTTCCTGTTCGAGGTTTATGGCGGGCACTCGCACTCCCGTGGCAGCGATGGCGCGAAGGCACAGAAGACCGACGGCGCCTTCGGCCGCTTCGTCGAGTCTCAGACCGCGTGGGACCGGGCCATGGCCGAGGCGCTCGCGCGCTACGTGGTTCCAGGATCGACGGGCGAGAAGCGGCTCGTGGTGGGCGTCATGGGGAGTAGCCACGTCCGCTTCGGCTATGGTGTTCCGCACCAGTTGCGCGATCTCGGCGTAAAGAGCGTCGGGACCCTGATCACTGTCCCCGTCGGCCTCGACTGTAAGGAGCTCCAACCTGGTCTGGCCGATGCCGTCTTCGCGTTGCCGGAATCGGCAAAGGTCGCGCCCGAGCCGCCGCGTTTGGGCGTGCGGCTGGACGAGAACGCGGGCGCCGTGCGCATCGTCGAGGTCATAGCCGGCAGCCTCGCGGAAAAAACCGGACTGAAAGCGGGCGATCAAATTGTGGAGGTCGCCGGTGCGCCGGTGAACAAAACGATGCGCGTGATCGCGGCGATCCGGCTGCAGCCCGCGGGCACCTGGTTGCCATTGCGGGTGAAGCGCGGCGACGAGTTGCTAGAACTGATGGTCATGTTCCCGCCGAAGTGATGAGGGTTGGGCTCGGCCCGCAAACGCTTCTAGCCTTCGTGGTGTTCCTCGCGGTGCTCGCGTCGGGGCCTGCCCGAGCGGCAACGCCGTCCCTCGACCTCGACGTCGAGCTCGATCCCGGCACGCGGACCTTCCGGGCGGTGGCCCTGATCGCGCCCGCGGCGCGTGAACTCCGGTTCGACCTGCACGAATCTCTGAGGGTGACTGCGGCCTCGGCCGACGGCAAGCCGGTGCGCGTTGTTCCGGCAAGGGGCGAAGGGCCGGTCCGAGCGTGGCACGTCCAGTTGCCGGCGGGCGCAGCCCGCCTGCGTCTGGAATATGGCGGAACGCTGCCCGCGCTGGATCGCAGTCTCGACGATCGGCGCGTGCTTCGGGCGCTCCCGCCGATGGCTTCAAACGAGGGCAGCTTCCTGCCCGCCCCGTGTGCCTGGTACCCGCAGCCCGCGCCACTGTTCACCTACCGCGTAACCGTATCGGTGCCCGGTGACCAGCGCGCACTGGTTCCCGGCCGCCTTCAGTCCGAGGTATTGCCGCCCGATGGGTCGGGTCGGTATCGGGCGAGTTTCGACTTCTCGCATCCCGCCACGGGCATCGACCTCATGGCCGGCCCATGGGTGATTCGCGAGAAGTTCATGCCGCGCGCGAACGGTGGGCCGGTGCGGGTGCGCACCTATTTCCCTCAGGAGCTGGACGCCGTCGCAGGGCTGGCCGATGGCTACCTTGATGACACGCGCCGCTACCTCGAGCTCTACGGCGGGCAGATCGGCGCCTACCCGTTCACCGAGTTCTCGGTAGTGGCGAGCCCACTGCCCACGGGTTTTGGCATGCCAACGCTCACCTACATGGGCGCCGAGGTGCTGAAGCTGCCCTTCATCCGTGCCACCTCGCTTGGCCATGAGGTGCTTCACGGCTGGTGGGGCAACGGCGTTTACGTCGACTACCCCACCGGCAACTGGTCAGAAGGGCTGACCACCTTCATGGCGGACTACGCCTACAAGGAGCGCGAGTCGGCACAGGCTGCGCGCGACATGCGACTCCGGTGGTTGCGGGACTTTGCCGCCGTGCCGGCCGGTCACGACGAGTCCCTGGCATCGTTTCGTTCCCGAACCCACGGCGCTGCTGCGACCGTCGGTTACGGCAAAGCGGCGATGCTGTTCGTGATGCTGCGCGATGCTATAGGCGAGGACGCTTTTGGGCGCGGCATTCGCACATTCTGGGATCAGCACCGATTCCAGACCGCTTCCTGGAGCGATCTGCAGGCCGCTTTCGACAAGGCCGCGGGACGGTCGCTCGCAACATTCTTCGATCAGTGGCTCAACCGCCCCGGGGGCCCGCTCGTGAAGGTCGTCGACGCTAACGCGAAGGCGGAGGGCGGCAAGGTCCGCCTGACGCTGACCGTGGAGCAAGCGGTCCCAGCCTACGCCCTGCGCCTGCCGCTCGAAATCGTGTTCTCGGATCGTTCCGAGACGCGCTCGATTGACATCGGTCGGCAACGCGATGTGATCACCGTGGACGTCGATGCCATACCCGACGGCGTGCGCCTGGACCCGGACTTGCGGGTCTGGCGCGTGCTGGACGCGGAAGAGCTGCCGCCCATCCTGCGCCGGTGGGTCATCTCGCGCGCGCCGCGTTTGGCACAGGCCTCTGGCGAGGGGGATGTGCGTGAGGCCGCCGCGGGGTTGGCGCAACGCTTCTTCGAAATCCCGCCGCAGGCGGTGTCACAGGACGGTTTGAATCAGGGCACCGAGCCGATATTGCTGGTGGGCTTGCATGCGGACGTCGACGCGTCGCTGGCGCACGCCGGCCTGCCACCGCGCCCCGTGAGACTGGCGGGGCGCGGTAGCGCGCAAGTGTGGACCGTCGTGCGCGGGGCCGACCCGCCGGTGGCAGTGGTCTCGGCAAAGGACGCCGATTCGTTGCGGGCGCTCTTGGGCCCGCTGCCGCACTATGGGGCGGAGAGCTGGTTGGTATTCGAGGGGAGACGCGCGCTCGAGCGGGGCGTATGGCCCGCACCCGGGCGGGTCATCGCTGTGCAAACTGTCCGTTGAGGCACAGCGTCGCGGGCGGAATCACTCTGTCCCGTGCTTGGTCTCGAACAGAATGCCGTTCTTCTTCAGGAGCTCGGTGGGCAGCACGCCGCCGGCGCTGACGATGACGATGTCGTTCGGGATCTGCACGGCGGCGCCTTCCCGGTCGAGCGTGACAGTCCGCGCCTCGATCGCGGTGATGTTCGATTTGAGCATCAGCTCGAGGCGGCCCGCGCCGGTCGCTTCCTCGAGCCGCTCCCGGTTCTTCGGCTTCACGCGGCCGAAGGCGTCGCCGCGGTAGGAGAGCGTCGCCCTGGTGCCGGGCTGCTCCGACAGCGCGATCGCCGCTTCCAGGGCGCTGTCGCCGCCGCCCACGACGAGGACGTTCTGTCCGCGGTATTGCTCGGCGTCGATGAGCCGATAGACCACCTTCGGCTGCTCCTCCCCTGGGACGCCGAGCTTGCGGGGCGTTCCGCGCCGGCCGATCGCCAGCAGCACCTTCGCGGTGCGGTAGGTGCCGCGCGAGGTCTTCACGACGAAGCCCTGCGCTGAGCGCTCGATCGCCTCCATCCGCTCGCCGAGACTGATCTTCAGCCCGGTCTTCCCGACCGCGTCCTGCCAGAACGCGAGCAGCGCCTCCTTGCTGATCTCGCCCATTTTTACTTTGCCGAGCAGCGGCAGCTGCACTGGTGCCGTCATCGCGATCTTGTTCCGCGGATAGTGATAGACGGTTCCGCCGAGCGAGTCCTCCTGCTCGATCAACCGGTATTTGAGCTTGTGCTGGACCGCGCCGAGCCCGGCCGCGATCCCCGCAGGTCCGGCGCCGACGATCAAGACATCGAGGTCGTCGCCTCCCGCGCGCGTCGGCTTGATCTCGCCGATGGCTTGGCGCCCCTGCTCGGCCGCCTTGCGGATGAGCCCCATGCCTCCGAGCTCGCCGGCGATGAAGATCCCGGACACATTCGTCTCGAAGTTGGGCTTGATCTGCGGGATGTCGATCCCGCGCTTCGCGGTCCCGAACACAAGCCGGATCGCTTCGACCGGACATGCCGTCAGGCAGGCGCCGTGGCCAATGCACACCGAGGGATTTACGAGCTGGGCCTTGCCGTCGATGATCCCGATCGCGTCCTCGGGGCAGGCGGTAACGCAACCGGCCGAGCCGATGCAGCGCACAGGGTCGATGACCGGGTGGAGCGATGCAGGCTCGGTGAGTCCGGCTGCGACCGCTTCCTCGAGGACCTGCGCGTGATCGTCCTGCGACTTTCTCCGCCTGCGCAGGTAGATGCCGAGGATGAGCGCGAGCACCGCGACGTAGAGGAGCCAGCTGGAGAGGTCTTGCATGGTTTACTGGAAAGGGCCGCTCGGCTTAACGCGACGTGTTTCCGCTCCGCCCGGGAGGCTTAGCGCGCGCATCACCAATTCTAGCGACCATGTCCTCGCGATGCCTCGCTACCGCCGCTCGACCCGCGCCGGCCGCTCGACCTTCTCGGGCGCCGCGACTCGCTCGGGCTTCTCCACCTTCTCGGGCTTCTCCACTTTCTCGGGTCGTTCCACCTTCTCGGGTCGCTCGACCTTCTCGGGCTGCTCGGGCTTCTCAGGGCGTTCGGCCCGTTCCGGGCGCTCGACTCTGGCAGGCCGCTCGGCATCGCCGCCGGAGCGCGACGCCGCCTCGGGGCGCTCGGGACGGTCGCGACGCTCGGCAGCGTCTCGGGCGGGGTTCAGCGAAGCCCCGGCGCCGGCTGCCGCCGGCGCATCCACACCCGCGCGCCCCGCGCCCCGCGCCGGCGACGCTGGGCGCTCCACGGCCACGCGCTCGGCCACGACCCGCCCATCGGCGAGCACGCGCGCGCTGATCCGAGCCAGGCGCTCGCTGCCCAGCACCCCAGCGTCGCCATCGACAAAGCGCGTGGCCGCGGTGAGCTCGACCGACTCACCGGCGATGCGCAATCGCCCGCGCTCGTCGCGGACGTAACCCTCCAGCTCAAGGTGCGTCGCGCGCCCCAGGGCGCGTTGCAGCGGCCGCACCTCGACCCGCTCGCCGAGCAGCGCGCTGCCGTCCCAGCGGCCCTCGACGCGAATCAGCTGGCCGGGCACCGCCGCGCTGTCGGCCGGGAGCAGGACCGGCACGCCGTGGATGCTGTCGGGCCCGTGGCTGCCGCTGCGCCGCAGCTCGCCCATCAGGCTCGCCGCACCGGGGGGCGTGCGCGCGAGGAACGAGGCCACGATCGTGCCGTCGGTGCGCCTCAGACCGCTCACCATCACGAACTGCCCGGGCGCAAGCGCGCCCGCCCCGACACCGGCCTGATCGACCACCGCGCGCAGCTGCCCGAGCTCGACGAGCTGGTCCATCACCGACAAACGCCCCCGGTTCACGTCCACCGCGGTGACCACGCCGGCGACCTCGTAGAGCACGGTGATGCTGCGGGCCTGGACTTCCGCACCCCGACCGGCAGCGTCCACCGCGACCAGCTGTCCGATCGCGAGCGCCTCCGCGGGAATTCGCCGGCCCTGCGATTCGACCGGGGTCGCCGCGTCGTACTGCACGCGAATGCCGTTGACGCAGATGCTGCCAAAGGCGCTGATCGTGCCCACGATCCCGGTTCCGCCGAAGCCGTCTGGACCACCGGCCGCGGCCGGCTCGCGCGGCGGCTGCGCCTCGGGCACGAACCCGGTGCCGCCCAGACCGTCGGCACCCGGCTCGCGCGGCGGCGGCTCGGGCACGAACCCGGTGCCGCCCAGACCGTCCGCCTTCGGTGCCGGGACCGTGTTGCTCGGGGCTTCGTGCGGCCGGCCCGTGCCGCCCAGCCCATCGGGTCCGGGTTGACAGTCGTTCGCCCCGGCACTGCCGGAGCCCAGCGCAAGCGCAAGCAGAAGCGAGACCCCCGCCAGAGTCCAGGCGACAGCACCGCGGGTGCTAGTCACCCGGGGCCTCTCCTTCGTCGGTCCGGCGCGTGGCCGCGCTATAGAAATACACCCCGAAGTTCATGCGCTGCTCGGCCCCGGGCTTGCCCGCATCGCGTTCCTGCAGCTGCATCGCCCTGCGGTTCACCGTCTGCAGCGCGCGCATCCCGGCCTCGCGCGCAAGCTCGGTGAGCTCGGCCACCGAGGCCTCGGTGAGCTTGCCGTAGTGCACGCAGCGCTCGAGAAACGGCGGCGGCTCGCCGGTCAGGTTGTGGGTGACCGCCGCGATGTGGTCGTGCACGTTCTGGGCGAAGTAGAACGCCTTCTCGTCCAGGGTCTTCTGCGCCATGAAGACGTCGAGATTCAGACACGCGCGGCCCCGCTCGTCCAACGCCACCGCCCCGCGGCGCAGCCACTCGTCCAGCAACGCCCGCGGCCGCACGTCCTTGTTGACCGAACGCACCAGCGCCTCGAACGACAGCCGACCGCCCTTGGCAGCTGTGAGCGCAAGCGCCCGCGGCCTGCCCGCGCGGTCCAGATACGCGCGCTTGCCCGTCCACACCGCCACCACCATCGACGAGAGCGAAACGTCCGGCGGCTCCTCCGCCCGCGCAGTGAGCGCCGATGCACTCCCCGCGGCGGCGCGCCGCGCCTCGGCGCGCAAACGCTTCACGTCGCGCCGATAGATGCCGCTCAGCACGCTGATCCGACTGTCGGTCTGCGGCTTGCCGGGCAGCGGAAATTCCTCGCTCACCACCCGCACAAACACCGACTTGAGCGCCTCCGCGAACGCCGGATAACCGATCCCCCGGTGTACCAGCAGCTTCACCAGCGGCCACAGCACCCGCCGCGTCACCGCCAGAAGATTCGGGGAACGGCGTTCGCGCTGGCGCGCCCCAACCACACTGCGTGCCCTCATAAAT
>DATFTG010000212.1:0-26382 GCA_035262265.1 Gemmatimonadales bacterium | reverse complement strand
CGTTGCAGGTCGGCGGCATCATCATCTCGGTCGGAGGCCCGTTCGACATCGCCGCCAAGCTGAACACGCTGCAGCTGCGCTCGAAACTGCCGCTGCTCGTCTCGGCGGACCTCGAGTGGGGCGCGGCGATGCGCGTCGTGGGGGCGACCGGGTTCCCGCAAATCATGGCCGCCGGCGCCACCGGGGACTCGAACGACGCGTACACGATCGGGGCCGCCGGAGCGACCGAGGGACGCGCCGTCGGCATCCACGTGAATTTCGCTCCCGACGCCGATGTCAACAACAATCCGCTGAACCCGATCATCAATACGCGCTCGTTCGGAGAGGATCCGCACGCCGTCAGCACCCTGGTGCGGGCCTATATCCGCGGCGTCCACGACGGGGGCATGCTCGCCACGCTGAAGCACTTCCCCGGCCACGGCGACACGGAGACCGACTCGCACATCGGACTGCCCGTGATCACCGCGGGGTATGGCCGGCTCGATACACTCGAGCTCGTCCCGTTCCGGGCCGGCATCGGCGCCGGCGCCGACATCGTGATGAGCGCCCACATCGCGTTTCCCGCGCTCACGGGATCGAGCAGCGAGCCGGGCACCCTCTCCGCTGCCGTGCTGACGGGGCTGCTGCGCGACTCGCTGCACTTCACCGGCCTCGTCGTCACCGACGCCCTCGCGATGGGCGCGATCGTCACGAAGTACGGGGCCGGGGAAGCGACGGTGCGCGCCTTCCTCGCCGGATCGGACGTGCTGCTGATGCCGGCGAGCCCCGACTCGGCGCTCGACGCGATGACCGCGGCGGTCGAATCGGGACGCATCGCCCGCTCGCGGCTGGACGCGTCGGTGCGGCGGGTGCTCGCCATCAAGCAGCACCTCGGCCTGTTCCAGCGCCGGACCGTGCCCCTCGATCAGATCATGCAGTCCGTCGGCACCGAGCGTTGGCAGCGGGCGGCGGAAAACATCGCCGTCCGCGCCGTCACCGTGGTGCGCGATTCCACGGGAACGCTACGGACGCTGCGCGGCCGGCGCACGCGGCTCGCCGTGATCGCTTACGCCGATGAGGGGACGCCGGCGGTCGCGCTGCGCTTCACCGACTACCTGCGCGTCAACGGCGATACCGTCGACTACTTCCGGTTGTGGCCGATGTCGGGGCCGGCGTCGTACGACTCGGCCCGCGTCGTCCTGGCGCGCAATCCGGTGGCGCTGTTCGCCGCCAACGTGAAGCCGATTTCTTCCCGGGGCACCATCGCGCTCCCCGACTCGCTGGCGGCGCTGATCGGCACGAGCGACGCGTTGAAACCCACGCTCCTGGTGTCGTTCGGGAGTCCCTACTTGCTCGAGCAAACGCCCGGCGTGAAGACCTACCTCATCGCGTGGAGCGGCATACGGGCCACCGAGCGCGCCGCCGCACGGGCGGTGCTCGGGTTGTCGCCGATCAGCGGTCACCTGCCAATTCGCATCCCGCCGGCGTACCCCGTCGGCTGGGGAATTACGATGCCGGATTCGGTTGCGGCGGAGAAGCCATGAACAGGGTGCACGAGGGCAGAACGGTACGTTGTACGATCGCGGCACTCCTGGTTGCGGCGTGTCATAGCGGCACGCCGATGCCGGCGAGCCCGCCAATCCCCGCCGCACTGCCCGAGTCACTCGGGTTTGACGCCACACGGCTCGACCGCGTCAAGGAGTACGTCGCGTCGCAGGTCGACAGCGCCTTCCCCGGCGCCGTTGTCGCCGTGGGCCGGCACGGCCGGCTCGCGCTGCTCGCGGCGGTGGGACACTACAGCGACGGTGACGACCGCCCCGTCGAGCCCGAGACGGTCTACGACCTGGCTTCGCTCACCAAGGTCATCGGCCTGACGACGGCGTGCATGATCCTCGTGCAGGAGGGGAAGCTCGACCTCGACGCCCCCGTGCAGCGCTACGTGCCCGAGTTTCGCGGGCCCGACAAGGACAAGGTGACGATCCGCCTGCTGCTCACGCACTCGGCGGGGCTCGCCGCCGACCTGCCGCTCTTCGACTCGACGCACAGCCGTGCGGCCGCGCTCACCATGGTCGATACGTCGCCGCTGCTCTCGCCCCCGGGGACACGATTCGTGTATTCGGATCTCAGCGCGATCGTCCTGATGCAGGCGGTCGAGCGCATCAGCGGCCAGACGCTGGACGCCTACCTCGCAGCCCGCGTGTTCGCCCCGCTCGGAATGGGCGCAACGAGGTTCAACCCCCCGCCTGCGTGGTTGAACCATATCGCGCCGACAGAGCTCGACACGATGTTCCGCCACCACCTGTTGCGCGGCGAGGTGCACGACGAGAGCGCTGCGCGGCTCGGTGGAGTGTCCGGGAACGCGGGCTTGTTCAGCGATGCCCCGGACCTGACGCGGTTCGCAACCTGGATGCTTGGCACCGTCGTCAACCGCTCTCACCCGCCCGTTCCAGCACTGCTTCACCCGGACATCGTCGCCATGTTCGTCAAGCGTCAAAACATCCCGCCCGGCTCCACTCGCGCGCTCGGCTGGGACACGCCGTCCGACTCCGGATACTCCAGTGCGGGAGCAAAACTCTCTCGTCGTTCGTTCGGCCACACGGGATATACCGGCACGTCGATCTGGATGGATCCCGACAACGACCTGTACGTGATTCTCCTGAGCAACCGGGTGAACCCGACGCGGGCGAATACGAAGATTCTGCAGGTGCGGGCGACGGTGGCGGATCTCGTGGCGGAGGCGCTCATTCATTAGCCTCTACCGCCTTCTCCCGCCCTCTTGTTATTTTGTTGCCAGGAGGATTGCATGACCACGACCCACAAGCCCGAATCCATCACGCTCTCGCTCTCCGAGCGCGCCGCCGCCGAGGTCCGGAAATTCATGGCCGAGGAGAAGGTCGATCCCGCCACCGCGGGGTTGCGCGTCGGCGTACAGCCCGGCGGGTGCTCCGGATTCAAGTACACCTTGAACATCGAAGAGAAGCCTGAGGCCGATGACATCGTGATCGAGTCGAGCGGTGTGCGCCTCTTCGTCGACTCGTTCAGCGGCCAGTATCTCAACGGCGTGAACATCGACTACAAGAGCAACTTCCAGGAGTCGGGGTTCGCCTTCGACAACCCGAATGCCACCGGCGGCTGCGGCTGCGGATCGTCGTTCACGGTATAACCGCGAAGTCGTTGCCGACTTCAATGAGGCCTGCGTTCCGCGGGCCTTTTTGATTGCGTGTACATTGGTGCTCGACGCGTTCCGGAGACTTCCACCATGCGATCGCTCATCACGCTGGCGCTCTGCAGTCTCGTTGCCGTTCCGGCGCTCTCCGCGCAAGCCGCGCTGCCCTACGATGTGCCGCAGGGCTGGATGCGCACGCAGGACCCGCGGACCAGCCTCGTTACCCTGACAGCGCCCGGCGTCCAAGCGCCGCACTTCTGCGTCATCACCGTGTTCACACCCGAGGCATTTGCCGGATCGGGGCAAGAGTTTCACGAGCTGATCGTACGGCGAGCGCTCGGCCAGGCACCGGCGCTGCAGTCGCCGCAACAGGGCAGCGTCGGCGCATTCGTGGTGACGAGCATCCATCAGCAGCTGCAGAACGGTCTTCACCTGTGGAGCCGGATCTATACCGGGCGCTGGGCCGATCGCGGCCAGGCATTCATCCTCGCCGCGGACAGCCCCGATCTGGAAAACCGGTTCGCACCGGTCGCTGACGCGATGATGAGCCGCATCGCGCTACCATCCGGTCCGAGTCAGGTCGCGACCACTCCTCCGGCGGCCACTCCGCCGCAGGGCAGCGATGCGGAGACGCCGCGCGGAGGGAGCGCGTTCGGGGATTACATCTACACGGTACCTGAGGGATGGACGACCACTCCATCGGGAAACGGACTCTGGATCGCATCGCCGACCCTGGAGAACGGTGAACGCTGCACCATCGGCCTCTGGCCCATGGCGCCTTCGAGCGGCGACCTCTTCGCCGACGCGCAGCGGGCGTGGGGTCAGGTGTTCCAGGGATTCGCGATCCGGCCCGAGGATCCGCTCAACAAGACGATCCTCGTCCGCGGAGTCGCCCCGCAGGGGTGGGAATACGCGCTCGTCAGACGCGGAATTCTCTGGCCCCAGAACCCGGACGCGCAGCTGGGAGGGTCGATCATGGTGGCCCGACTGGGCGATCGCGTCGCCATCGTGTCCTTTCTCTCGAAGGATCCCAAGCTCAGCGCGTGTTACATGTACGGGTATGCCTTTCATCCGGAAGTGTGGCCGCGCTTCTTCGCCAATCTCCGCTTCAGAAACTGGACGCCGTCTTCCGCAGGTGGTCTGACTCAGCGAATCCAGGGTAGCTGGGAGTCGTTCGGCACCAGCACGGGCGGCGGTGCCGCGCTGCAATACGCGTTCACGCCGGCCGGCCGCTATGCGTTCTTCGGCGTCGGGCAGCGCTACATGGCGCTCTCGCGTTTCAAAGCTGCCGTCTGGACCAGCACGACGTTCGGCGACGGGGCGTATGCGATCCGCGGCAGTGAGCTGACGCTGCGACCGGATCGCGGGGATCCGGACGTGTTCTTCATCCGCCTCGAGCAGGTCAGCGAAGACGGGGGGAGGACGTGGACCGAGAAGCTCTTCATGATGCAGCCGACCAGGACGGTCACCCTCGACGGCCCCCGGACACGGGAGAACGAGGTCGCGCTGGAACGCCGGAATCCGTAGGTGCGGGCACTCGACATCGCCGTCATCGTCGTCTATTGCGTCGCCGTGGCGGCTGTCGGTGTGTTTTTCGCCGGGCGCCAGCAGGACAGCACCGACTATTTCCTCGGGCGCCGTGGCCTCCCCTGGTGGGCGATCCTGTTCTCGATCGTCGCGACAGAAACCTCGGCGCTGACCGTCATTTCGGTGCCCGGGCTCGCCGCCACGACGAACCTCACCTTCATCCAGCTCGCGTTCGGTTATCTGCTCGGCCGCATCGGCGTGGCGTTTCTCTTGCTGCCCGGGTACTTCGACGGCACGCAGGATACCGCCTACCAGCGTCTCGAGCGGCGTTTCGGTCCGCAGGCACGCCGCACGGCGTCCGCGGTCTTTCTCATCACCCGCGCGCTGGCCGATGCGGTGCGCGTCTTCGCGACGGCGATCCCGCTCGCGATCATCACGCATTGGAGCATTCCCGCAGGCATCCTCGCCACAGGGGTGATCACCCTCGCCTACACTTGGTTCGGCGGGATGCGCGCCGTGGTCTGGACCGACGTACTGCAGCTCGGCGTCTACATCCTGGGCGGGGTCGCGACCCTCATCGTGGCGCTGCACAAGGTGGGTGGCCCGGGACAGATGAGCGTGGCCTACGATCACTTCAAGCTCGTGTTTCTCGATTTCTCGTTTAACCTCACGACGACCTACACCTTCTGGAGCGGTCTGGTTGGCGGCGCGCTGCTCTCAGCGGCGTCGCACGGCACCGACCAGCTGATCGTGCAGCGGCTGCTCTCCGCACGGAGCCTCGGCGACGCGCGGAAGGCGCTGATCGGCTCTGGCGTGTTCATCATCTTTCAGTTCGCGCTGTTCCTGCTCGTCGGCACCAGCCTCTGGCTCACCGGCGCCGCTCACCCCGGCGTGGCGAGCGATCAGATCTATCCGACGTTCGTCACCACCGAGCTGCCCGCGGGACTCGCCGGGCTCGTCGTTGCCGGCCTGCTCGCCGCCGCCATGGGCACCCATGCTTCGGCGATCAACTCGCTCGCGTCGGCGTCGACCAACGACTTCTACGCTCCCCTCACCGGGGAGCGCGATCCGGCACGCCTGCTCCAGATCGGCCGCCGCCTGACGCTCGTCTGGGCGGTCGTGCTGGTGGCAGGCGCGATGGCCTTCCCCGATCGCCGCACGCCGGTCGTGGAGCTGGCGCTGCAGGTCGCCTCGCTGACCTATGGGGCCCTGCTCGGCACGTATATCCTGGGCGGGTTCTGGCCGCGTGCCCGCCAACGCGATGTGATCGTCGCGATGGTCGTCGGCATCCTGGTGATGTTTCCGGTGATTTTCGCGGCGCGCCTGGGCGGGCTGCTCCACGATCCGTGGATTCTCACCCAGGTCCGCAGGCTCGCCTGGCCGTGGGACGTCCCGCTGGGGACTGCGGTCACGGTGCTCGTGGGCATGGCGTCGTCAATGCGTGGCGACACACGCCTTCAGTCGACGAACAGCGGAGCGATCGCACGTGCCCACTAGCCCGCACAGTCTATCTGAGGCGCCTTCCATCCTGCTGGGCGTGGACGCCGGAGGCAGTCACACCGCCGCCGCGATCGCCCGGCCCGATCTCCTGATCCTCGGGCGAGCGGAAGGGCGCGGGGCGCCGATGCGCGCCGGCGATGCGACGACCACCGCGGCGGTGATTGCCGAAGTGGCGACGCAGGCCGCCCGCGCCGCCGCCGTGACGCTCCCCGTCGACCGTGCCGTGATCGGCGCCGCCGGCGCCGGACGGGCCCTCGAGCGGCGCGAGCTGCGGCTGGCGCTGTTGCCGCACGGTATCGCGCGCACCATGGAAGTCGTCGCCGACGGCGAGATCGCCCTCGCCGCCGCGTTCGGCACGGAGCCCGGCGTCCTCATCAACGCCGGCACCGGCTCGATCGCCTACGCGCGCGACCGCCAGGGGCGGCTGCGCCGCAGCGGCGGCTACGGCTGGCAATTCGGCGACGAAGGGAGCGGCTACTGGATCGGGCGGCAGGCGCTGGCCGCCGCCGCCAGAGCGCGCGACGGCATCGGCGACGGCACTCCGCTGCTCGCGCGCATCCTCACGGCGCTGGGGTTGCACGAGTTCGACGAGCTGGTGCGCTGGACGGCGACCGCGACGCCCGCACTCGTGGCAGCGCTCGCGCCGCCGGTGCTCGCCGCCGCCGCCAGTGGCGACCCCGCGGCGCAGCGCATCATCGCCGGCGCGGCGACGGAGCTGGTGCAGCTGGTGCAGGTGGTGGAGCCGATGTTCCCGCCCGACGACCCGCTTCCCCTGGCCACGGGCGGCGGCATGCTGCAGGCCGGCAGTCCGCTGCTGCAGGCGTTCGTAGAGCGGTTGAACGCCAAGCTGCCGCGCGCACAGCTGCACGACGTGTCGGTCGACGCGCCGCTGGGAGCGTTGCGGTTAGCCGCTGCGCTGAGCTGAGGCGCTCGCCCGCTCCCGCACCCGGCTGTGTCGCACGCCGTAAAAGAAGTAGATCAGCCCGCCGGCGACCATCCACACCACGAACCGCAGCTTGGTCAAGAGCGGCAGGTAGTAGATCAGGTACACACAGAACGCGATCGACACGAGCGGCAGGACGGGCACGAACGGGGTACGGAACGGCCGCGGGCGGTCGGGCTCCGCCTTGCGGAGCACGATGATCCCGACCGCAACCAGAATGAACGCGAACAACGTGCCGATGTTGGTGAGCTCGAGCACGACGCCGATCGGGGCGAACGCCGCGAACACGCCGACGAAGATCCCGGTGATGATCGTGGTGATGTGCGGCGTCTTGTACTTGGGGTGCACCTTGGCCGCCCAGGGCGGCAGCAGACCGTCGCGCGCCATCGACATGAAGATGCGGGCCTGGCCCAGCTGGAACACGAGCAGGACCGACGTCATCGCGGCCACCGCGCCGAGTGACAGGACCCCGGCGGCCCAGTCGGCGTGGATGTACTGCAGGGCGATCGCGAGCGGGTCCGGCACGTTCAGCTTGTCCCAGGGAATCAGCCCGGTGAGCACGAGGGCGATGGCGATGTAGAGCAACGTGCACAGGATGAGGGACGCGATGATCCCGATCGGGATGTCTCTCTGCGGGTTCTTCGCCTCTTCGGACGCGGTACTCACCGCGTCGAATCCGATATAGGAGAAGAAAATGATGGCCGCCCCGGCGCTGATCCCCTTGAAGCCGTTGGGCGCGAAGGCCGGTGTGCTCCACTGCTCCGTGCGGACGAACTTCAGCCCCACGAACAGAAACAGGCCGATGATCCCGACCTTGATCGCCACCATCAGCGTGTTCACCCACGCCGATTCCCGCGTCCCGACCACCAGCAGCCACGTGATCACACCGACGATGAGCAGTGCCGGGAGATTGAAGACAATGGGGATCGGACCGAGATGTGGAGCGGAGGCGAGCAGGGCGGGATCGTGTTGCGCGGTGAGAAAGTCGGTGACGATCCACCGCGGCATCGTGATGCCCAGTCCTCGCAGCAGCGAGTCGAAGTATCCCGCCCAGCCGATCGCCACGGCGATGTTGCCCACGGCGTACTCGAGGATCAGATCCCAGCCGATGATCCACGCGATCAGCTCACCCAGTGTCGCGTACGCATAGGTATAGGCGCTCCCCGAGATGGGGATCAGGGCGGCGAACTCGGAGTAGGTGATCGCGGCGAACGCGCTCGTGACGCCGGCCAGGATGATCGAGATGACGATCGCGGAGCCCGCGCCGAGGTGGCCGGCGTCACCGGAAATCGCCGTCCCGATGGCGGCGAAGATTCCCGCCCCGATGATCGCCCCGACGCCGAGCGCGGTGAGCTGCAGCGGCCCGAGTGAGCGGCGCAGTCCCCCGCCTTGCTCGCCATCGGCGATGCACTGATCCACCGTCTTGCGCGCAAACAACTGGCCCCGGCCGGGACGAGCGACGGAAGCTCCGGTCATGCCGACTCCTGCAGAAGTGGTGAGGCGATCGTGTTGCGCGTGACGGGGTGCGGCGTCCTAGTGTGTCAACGTCATCTGGTACGTTCCCGCCACCGCCCGGCCGTCCCGGGCGCGCGCCGGAAGGAACTGATACCCCATCATCTTGTCCAGCATCTCCCTGCGACAGCCGCCGTCCTTGGGCTCCGGGTCGACGTTGACCTGTGTCACCCGGCCGTCGGATGCGACGGCAAACGACACTCTGACGCTGCCGCGCAGACAGTCCGGAGGGAGAATCATCGTCCGCAGCCCGGGTCCAATGTACCCGCCGTTCCCGCCGCTTCCAGGGCCGGAGTCGCTCCCGACGCCCGGCCCCACTCCCGAGCCGGTCCCTCCGCCCGTGCCCGGGCCCTGTCCCGCCATCCCCTCACTCGCCGTTGCGGCGGACGCGACGAGGGGAGCGACGGTCATCGACAGCGGCTTGAGCGTCGGAGGAGGCAGTGTGACCGCGGGCTCGGGTTGCGGCGGCGGCGAATGAACGGCCGGTTGCTGCACCGGCGCCGCGGGTGCGGGCGCCGCCGCCGCCGGCAGGTCGACGAGGTGCACCGCTCCCCCCGCGCCGCCACCGCCGCCGCGCGGACCCAGGCGGTCGTCGCCGCTGCCGAGTACCATTTCCACTCCGTACCGGACGATCAACAGCAGAATCACCGCGTGCAGCAACAACGAGGTGATGAACCCACCCGGGCGCCGACTGGGGAGCGGCAGGCGTAACGGAGGCGGTGCCGGACGGGACGGCCCGGTGGCAGGAGGGATCGTCATCGTGGCCACAGTAGCGGATACATACCCCGCACATGGACGAAGGGGCACAGCATCGCTGTGCCCCTACGCAACCGACAGAGACCGGGATTCCACCTCTATTGCGATGCCGCCGCCTGGCCCTCGGGTGGAGGGGTGAAGCCGATCACCTGGACGCCCGCGCCCTTGGCGATGTCCATCGCCTCGATGACCTCGCCGTACGTCCGGGTCGGGGCGGTCTTGATGAACATCAGCTTCGCCACGCGCTGGTCGAAGATGTCCTTCAAGGCCTGGGCGAGCTGGTCTTTGGCATACGGCTTGGTGTTGATCGCATAGCCGCCGTCGGCCGTCAACTCCAGCACGATCTGCGCGCTGTTCTGCTGGTTCTTCGGCTTGTCATGCTGCTCGGGCGGCACCTGCGCGTCGAACGCCTTGCGCGACAGCGGCAGGATGATCATGAAGATGATGAGCAGCACGAGCAGCACGTCGATCATCGGTGTGACGTTGATATCGGAGGAGAGTCCCTCACCGCCGCCGCTTTGCATCGCCATGGTTGGGCTCCTCTAATCCGACTTGAGCTGTTTCTTTTGATCGCTGATGGCGGCGATCACGCGCACACCCGCTTTGCGGGCGATCGCGACCGCCTGTTGCACGCGCTCGTACTTGATGTTCTGATCCGCCTTGAGATACAGGATCTTGTCGGCGGTGCGCGCCGCGTAAATCGCCACCAGCTGGGTTGCCAAATCGGCATCACTGATGAAGCGCATGCCGGAATACTGGCCATCGGCTTGCGGCAGGTCGATCCAGAACTTGCCGTCCTTGTCGATGCCGAGCCGGATTTCTCCCTGTTTCTCCTGGTCGTTTTCCGGATTCACGGCCCGCGGGATGCTCGCCTGGAAGCCTGCGGTGATGAGCGGCGTCACGATCATGAAAATGATCAACAACACCAACATCACGTCGATCATCGGCGTGACGTTGATGTTGGCGTTGACCGCCGCTTTGGCTTTAGCGGCTGATAGGGCCACTGGACTGGCTCGCCTTCTGGGCCTGGAATTCCTTCGTGAAGATCGAGCGGCCGAACTCCGAGCCGACGCTGCGGATCAGGTAGTCGATCAGCTCTTTCGAGGTGTAGGTCATCTCGACAGAGATGAAATCGATCTTGGTCGTGAAGTAGTTGTAGAACCACACCGCCGGAATCGCCGCGACGAGGCCGATCGCCGTCGTGATGAGCGCCTCGGAAATACCGCCCGCCACCGCTCCGAGCGAACCGCCGCCGCCCGACGCCATCATGCTGGAGAAGGCGTTCACGATACCCATCGTGGTGCCGAGCAGACCGACGAACGGCGCCGTGGCGCCGATCGTCGCCAGGATGCCGAGGCCGCGCTTCAGCTCGGCCACGATGATCAGCATCTGGCGCTCCACCGCACGCTCGGCGGAGTTGATGTCGGCCGCGGTGATCGTCGCCCGGTCGCGCAGCAGCGGCTTGACCTCGGCGAGGGCCTCACCCAGCACGCGCGCCACATGGCTCTTCTTGGTCTTTTCGGCGAGCGCGATCGCCGCATCGAGATGCTCTTCCTGGAGGAAGCGCGAGAATTCGGGGACGAAACGCACCGTCTCGCGCGTCGACTTCCGCAGCTGCCACCACTTCATGATGAAGGTCGAAACCGACCAGATCGACATGAAGACGAGGATGACGACGATCCCCTTGGCGAAAGCCGCCGAGTTCGTCCATAGATCGATGATATTCGGCATCCGATGCGACTCCTCTCCCTTAGTGCTTGATCGAGTACTGAATCGGGATATGGATCAGCACGCGTACGGCCTTGCCGTACACGCGGGCGGGCCGGAACAGCGAGTGCACCACCGTCTGTTTGGCGGATTCATTGAACCCGGGGTTGGCGGTCTGGACCACCTTCAGCGAGTTGGGCTCGACGTGGCCCAGCGTGTCGATGATCGCCTCGACCATGACCACGCCCTCGATCTGCGCCTGCTGCAGCAGCGGCGGATACACGGGCTGCGGGCCCGCGAGCCGCTCCGGCTTCTCCTGCACCACGTCCACCGACAGCACCGCGTCGCTCGACGGCACGATGCCGCTGGCGACGCCGCCTTCGACGCCGACGCCCGAGAAGTCCTTGGGATCGAAATGCTCCTGCAGGTTCACCGGCGGGATGTTGGTCGGGATGTCGGTCGGCGCGACCACCGTCTGGAAGCCCTTGAACTGCACGTCGAGCTGCGGCGGCGGCGGCTGATCGGGCTGCTTCTGTTCCGGCTGCACGTACACCAGAGCGGTATCGACCTTGGGGCCGGTGTCCGTCTGCGCCGCGGACAGCGTCGCGAAGATCGCTCCACCGATGATGCCGGTATGCACGATCAGCGAGACGAGGCTGGTCCCGGCCAGCTTACCCTTTTGACTTGGCTTTTTCGACTCGATGAGCACGTCAAACACGGCTTTCCTCCCGCGTTGGCTACCGAAATACTACCATTTCAGGCTTACCCGCTAGTGGTGGCTTCATTACAAAATGATGAAAACCAGGTCCTCTCAATTGAGGCGAAAAACGACCGGGAGCTGGACCAGCACGCGTACCGCACGGCCATAGATGCGGGCGGGGCGGAACCGCGCCGCCCGCACCGTCGCCAGCGCCGCGCCGTCGAACCCGGGGTTGTCGCTCAGCACGATTCGGACCGAGCCGTTTTCGGCCTGGCCCAGCGTGTCCACGACCGCGGAGACAATCACCCGCCCCTGGACCCCAGCGGCACGCAACAGCGGTGGGTACACAGGCATCGGCGCGGACAAGAGCTCAGGGGCTTCCTGCACAATGGTTTCCGGGTACACGCCGTCCGAGGATCCAAAGATGGCGTTGCTTCCGATGGGCGACCCGGCACTGATCGGAGCGCTCGGCGTGTTGAGTACGCCAACGGGGATAGTCGGCGGAGCTGCGGGTGGCAGCTCCCAACCACACTGACACACTGGCCCCGGTTGCGGCGGCAGTGGAGGATCGCGCGGGGGCGTGGTCACTGGTTCGGAAGGGAGTACGTCGATGATCACAGGCCCGGCGGGCGCGGGAGAAGCCGGCGCTCGCCACAGCGCGCCGAGAATCAGCACATGCAGCGTGACTGCAACGCCCTTACCCCACGATGGCAACAGCGACGGACGGTGACCACTCTCGAGCAGCATATCGAACATGATGACGACCTCGGCCTCGGGTTGCGCACAACATGCGACCTCGAGGTGGCGCGGTCGTGGGAGCGACGTGTCGGGAGGATGTCAGCCTAGTGAGGAGGTGCTGCCGCCGGCGGCACGGGGTCGCCCGGCTCAGCGGGCAGGGTGACACTGAACGTCGTGCCGCGGCCGGGGCGGCTCTGCACTTCGATCGTGCCGCCGTGCGCTTCCGCAATCCACTTACAGATCGCGAGCCCGAGACCGACGCCGGGCCGCTCACCGGTGCGGGTGCGGGCCGAGTCGGCGCGCCAGAAGCGATCGAAAATGTGCGGCAGATCGCCGGGGGCGATGCCGATGCCGGTGTCGGAAACCCCGAAGCGCACGCGGCCATCCTCCCGCTCGAGCCACAAGCGGACACGCCCGCCCGCCGGCGTGTACTTCACCGCGTTGGTGAGGAGGTTCATCACGAGCTGACGGATGCGGCTGCCGTCGACGGCAATGACCACCGGATCGACCGGCGCATCGGCGCTGACTCTGATGCCCGCGGGCTCCGCCAGGAGCTCCCCCGTTTCCTCGGTCTCGAGGATCAGCGCCCGCAGGTCGACCGGCTCCTGGTGCAACCGCACGAGGCCTTCGTCGGCACGGGCGAGCGTCAGCAGCGCATCGACCAGCTCCGTCATGCGGTTGATTTCGTCCATCGCCTCTTCCAGCGCCGCTAACGATTCAGCGGGCATCTTCGGGGTGGTGAGAGCGCGCTCGACCCCCGCCTTGAGCACCGTCAGCGGCGTCTTCAGCTCGTGGCTCGCATCGGCCGTGAAGCGCCGCAACGCGGTGAAGCTGCGTTCCAGCCGGCCGATCATCTGGTTCAGGGTGTCGGCGAGCCGCCCCAGCTCGTCCTTTACCATCGACGTCGGCAGGCGGCGGTGCAGGCTCGTGCCGTCGGTGATCTCGCGCACCTCATTGGTGATCTGGTCCACGGGCGCGAGGGCGCGCCTGGCCACGAGCGAGCCGATGGCGTACGCGGCGAGCACGCCGAACGGCAGGATGAGCAGGAACGTCGAGAACGTCTGCTCGAGACCGAGCTCGGCCGTCTCGGGACGCACGCCAACGAGCACCGCGCCGCTATCCGCCACTTCGCGGCCGAGCGGACGGACGATGTAGCGCAGCCGCTGTCCGTCGGGGACGAGCCGGATCGTGCCTTCCACCCGCCGCCCTTGCGCCGACACGATCACCTTCCGCAGCTGCTCGTACTTCGAATACGTCAGACCCCCGGAGTCGGTCGACATGAAGAGCGGGAAGCTGTCCTTCTCCGAAGCGGTGATCAGCAGGAAGTCGGGAACCGCCTCGAGCGTGGCCGACAGCTCCTGCGCCAGAACGGGGCGGCCTGCGGCGTCGGTACGGACGACGGTGCCGCCCGCGCGCGCCACGCCGGCGAGGATGCCGGCCGTGAGCTCAGCTTCCGATTCGATGCGGCGATCGAGCTCGCCGTAGAGCGCGCTGCGCCGCGACAGGAAGACGGCGATGGTGAATCCGGCGAGGATGACGGCGACCGCGCTGGCGAACCACGTCGTGAGGCGGGTGCGGATCGTGTCCATCTCACACCTTCACGACGTAGCCGACGCCCCGGACCGTATGGATCAGCTTCGGCTCGCGGCCGTGGTCGATCTTCTTGCGCAACCGCGTGATGACCACGTCGACGATGTTCGTTCCGGGATCGAAGTGGTAGTCCCACGCGTACTCGGTGATCAGCGTGCGCGGCATGACGCGCCCATGGTGGCGCATCAGGTACTCCAGCACCGCGTACTCCTTGGGCGTCAGCTCGATGGAGCGGCCGGCGCGGACCACTTCGCGACTGCCGGTGTCGAGCGCCAGATCGGCGACGCGCAGCACCGGAGGGGCGATGGCCTTGGGGCGGCGCGACAGCGCTTCGACGCGGGCGAGCAGCTCTTCCAGCGCAAACGGCTTGGTGACGTAGTCGTCGGCGCCCATGCGCAGCGCCTGCACCTTGAAGTCGACGGCGTCCTGCGCCGTGAGGACGAGCACGGGCACGGGATTGCCGCGGTCGCGCAACGTGCGCAGCACCTCGCGGCCATCCATCGACGGAAGCCGGAGATCGAGCACGAGCACGTCGTAGTGGCCGTCGGAGGCGAGCTGCAGGCCCTCCGCCCCGTCGCCGGTCAGGTCCACCTGGTACCCCGCCTCGGCGAGGCCGCGTTTCACGTACTGGCCGACGGTACGGTCGTCTTCGACGACGAGGAGCTTCACCCGGCGACCGGCAGGTAGACCTTGAACGTCGTACCCACCCCCAGCTGCGATTCCACCTCGATGCGGCCGCGATGGTCCTGGACGATCCCGTAAACGATCGAGAGGCCGAGTCCGGTGCCCCGTCCCGGGCCTTTGGTCGTATAGAACGGCTCGAAGATCTTCGACAGCTCCTCGGAGCGGATGCCGCTCCCGGTGTCGATGAACTCCGCCAGCAGCTCGTCGGAGCGAGCGGGGCTGCGGCCGGTGCGGACGGTGAGGGTGCCGCGCGAGTTCATCGCATCCATGGCATTGAGCATGAGCGCCATGAACGCCTGGATGATGCGCTCCCGGTCGACCACGACGCGCGGCAGGCCGCCCACCAGCTGGCGATGCACGCTGAGCCGTTTGAAGCGGTCGTGATGCTTGAGGAGAAACAGCGTCTGCTCGATGATCTGGTTGAGGTCGGACTGGCGCTTTTCGCCCGTTTTGGGCCGCGACAGATCGAGCAGCCCGTCGACGATGCGGCGACAACGCTGCACTTCGGCGTCGATGATGTTGAGATACTCCGCGAACGGCCCCCGCGCGGGGGCGTCGAGGTCCTCCACGCGATGGCTCAAGGCCTCGGCGCAGGCGAGGATCGTGGCCAGCGGGTTGTTGATCTCGTGCATCACGCCGGCGGCCAGCTGCCCGACCGCCGCGAGCTTCTCGGTCTGGGCGAGCCGCTGCTGCGCCAGGCGCCACTCGGTGACATCCTCGGCGATCGTGATGACGTGCGTGATGTGGACGTCGTCCAGCCGCATCGGAATTTTCGACACGCGGAAAAATCGCGACTCCCCGCTGGCGGTCGATTCCATCTCCATCTGCTGGATCTCGCCGGAATCGAACACGCGGTCGAACTCGCGCCGCAACAGCTCGCGCGGCTGCCGGTCCAGCACGCCGAAGATCTCCTTCCCGACCGCGTGGCCGCGCGCGACGCCCAGTGTCCCCGCCTCGCGCTGGCGATTCCAGGCGCGGATCATGTAATCGCGATCGATGACGTACAGGCCGACGGGGAGGGAATCGATGATGCGGGCGACGAAGTTGCGCTGCGCCTCCGCCTCGCGCGCCGAGAGCGCGACCTCGGAAGCGAGATCCTGCGACAGCTCGTTGGCGGCGATGATCGGAGCGAGAATGCGCGCCACTACCTGGCCGATGTCCACGACATGCGTGTCGGCGCGCCGGCCGTCGGTGTGCAGCTCGAGCGCACCAAGCCCCTGTCCTTCAAAAAAGAGGGGAAACCGCAACCGCGCCCCCCCACCCGCGATGCGCTCGCGCTCCGGCGGGCGGGCGAACCACTCGGGCGCGGGAGTGAAGCGGCTGGGATCGGAAGACCGGGGAATCGCTTCGTAGACCGCCCTGTCGGAGCGGCGCAGCCACACGCGGGCGTCGGCGAGATCGAGACCGCGACGCAAGACCACGACGACGCGGGCGAGTGCATCCTCAGTGACGAGCCCCGCGGCGAACACCGCGGCGACATCCGCGATGACGCGGAGCCCGGCGGGAGACGACTCGACCGTCGACTCTGGCATGGCTCCGCTAATCTAGTGCCTTTCCCCCAACGGGACTTCATAGCGGGCGCTCAGGAACGCGTGCGCGTGCCACGTTCCGCCGCCGGAGAACCACGCCGGTCCCACCAGCACGGCGAACTGACCGCCGCCCGCCTGCCCCACCCGGATCCCCGGCAGGACGGCGAGCGAGATCGACCGTGGCACCCAGGGACTCGGCGCGTGCGCCGCCAGGTAGCCCGCGGCTTCGAGCGACAGATCCACCGCCACGACGGTGGGATTCTGGTCTTCCCCGACCGTGAACACGCCGGCGCGGCCGCTGCGCAACGCGAGCGCCCCGGCCCCGATGAAGCCGCGCGTCCCGCCGATGATGGCGCCCTGGTCGCCGAACCACCCGATGCGCACCGTCCCGGAGACGTAGCGCACCGGTCCCCAGGCGGTGTGCCCGATCAGCCCCCCTTCGAGCGCCTCGATCTGCCAGTTGCTGCCAAGTGTCCCGTCGTACCCGATCGTGAACGCCGCCTGGGCGTTCAGCGGGGCGGACGACACGATGACCGCCCCGAGCACCGGCGCGAAGGCTCGCCGCACGTTCCCTCTCCTCTGCTAACGATTGTCGTCAGAAGTCCCGAGTGATCCAGGTGCTACCACCAGCGCGCGCATCCCGTTCCCGGGCCTCAGGACGCGCGCGTCAGCTGGATGCCGCCCACGAAATAGCGCTGTGCCAAGATAAGGAGAATCGCCAGCGGCAGGACCGCCATCACCGCCGCAGCCATCTGGAACGGCCAGTTGGAGCCGTACATGCCGTGGAACGAGGCGATGCCCACCTCCACCACCTGCATGCGCACCGAGCGGGTGACCACCAGCGGCCAGAGGAAGCTCTTCCACTGGTCGACGAAGCCGAACACGGCGACAGTAGCCAGGGCGGGTTTGGACAGGGGCAATACCACCTTCCAGAACACCTGCCACTCCCCTGCTCCGTCGAGCCGCGCCGCGTCCTCGAGCTCCCGGGGCAGCGTCAGGAAAAACTGCCGTAACAGAAAGATGCCCCAGACGGTCACCAGCTCCGTCGAGATGAGACCGGCATAACTGTCGACCCACCCGAGGGCATTCACGATCAGAAACCTGGGAATCAGCAGCACGACGGCCGGGACCATCAACACCGAGAGAAAAAGGAGAAACACCCGGTCGCGCCCCGGAAAGCGCAGCCGTGCGAACGCGTAGGCCGCCGTCGCGCTCGTCGCGAGCTGCCCGGCGACCACGCAGAGCGAGACGATCCCGGAATTGAGGAAAAAACGCCAGAACGGCAATGCCGTCAGCGCCGCCGCATAGTTGCCGAATTGCGGATGGGCGGGGAGCACCGCCGGCGGGGTGCGCAGCACTTCGAACTCGTCCATCAACGACGTCGTGACCATGTAGAGGAAGGGCAGCACGACGATCACCCCGAGCAGGATCACGAGTCCGAGGCCCGCTCCCCGCCCGGTCTCGCGCGTGGCGCGCACCAGCCAGCGCTCACGCATACTCCACCCGCCGTCCCAGCAGCCGGAACTGGATCCACGTCGCGACGAACAGCAGCACGAACAACACCACCGACAGGGCGCTCGCCCCGCCGAACTGCAACAGTTCCCAGGCCATGCGATAGATGCGGAGCACGATGACGTCGGTCGCGTGCAGCGGGCCGCCGCCCGTGAGGATGAACACCAGAGTGAAGACCTGGAACGACGTGATGATCCCCGTGACCAGCACGAACAGCGTCACCGGCCGCAGCAGAGGAAACGTGACGCGCCAGAATCGCTGCCAGGCGTTGGCGCCGTCCACACGTGCGGCATCGACGTAATCGCGGGGGATCGCCTGCAGGCCCGCGAGAAAGAGCACCATCTGATAGCCCACCTGGAGCCAGACGGAGACGATCATCACCGCGAGCAACGCCGTGTGCGGGTCGCCCAGCCAGTCCACCGGCTGCCGTCCGAGTGCGCCCGCGACCCAGTTGAACAGTCCGAATTCGGGGTGATAGAGCCACTGCCACACGAGGGCGACCGCCACGACCGAGGAGGCGTACGGCAGGACGAACACCACCCGGCCGAGGAGCGCCCCCTTCGTACTGCGCCTGAGCAGCAGGGCGATCGTGAGCGCGATCGCCATCGCCACCGGCACGTGCAGCGTGTACAGCAGCGTATTGCGCACCGACACCCAGACGAGCGGATCGCCCGCCAGCGCGACGAAGTTGTCGAACCCGATGAACGGCTGCGCCGCCTCGATCGGATTCCAGCGGTGCAGCGACAGGTAGAGCGCGAACGCCATCGGGGCGAAGGAGAACGCCGCGAGGTGCAGCGTCGCCGGGGCGAGAAACCCCCAGGCCGTCAGCGTCTCGTGGAACGACCGCGGCCGGCGCCGGGCGCGGGTGAACCATTCCATCAACCAGACGCCGATGGGGCCGAGGAGCGCGAGCGCCAGCGTCACCACCAGCCAGCCGCCGGCGTTCGTCTCTCCCGGAAGCACCGACAAGGTCAGCCAGCGCCCCGGACCGAGCGTCGCCATGACGCGGGCGCGGGGGACACCGTTGACCTGGGTCCGCTGGATTTCCGTACTGCCCGAGTCGGTCAGGATCTCGGCGCCGCGCGCCAAGGGTGCGAGGCGTTGGGCAGTCGACGTCGCACCGGTCCAGTAGAGCCGCGACGACGCCTCGCCGATCAGCAGCCGCGTGCGCGCCATCCAGCGGTCGGTCGCGGCAGCCTCGCCCACGACCACGCGGGCATACGCTGCGGAGCCGACGAGCACGGCGCCGAGCCCGCAGACCAGGAGTGCGCGGCGGCCGAGGCCCGGTACGGCGGCGCCCGCGGCGGCGAGCACGACCACCAGCACGATGCCCCATCCACCGAGGATCGCGTCGTCCGTCGAGACGATGCGCACCGCCACGGCACCGACGCCGTCCCAGTCGGCCTTGTCCTTCAGCGGCACGATGACTTCGGCCCCGGAGAGCAGCGGCACCTCGCGCGCGCGCAGCTCGTCGAGCGTCGCCTGCGGCAGCGGCGTCGCCGTGGCGTGGACCAGCGGGGCGTTGCCGTGGTAGACCTCCACCACGTCGACCCACCCGGGAAGCGTGCCGATGCCGCGCGCCTGGGCGAGGAGCTGCACCAGCTGGTAGGCGGTGCCGCCGGGCTCGGTCGGCGTCACGAGGGCGAGGTAGGCGGCCGCGGAGTTGGCGGAGCGCTCGGCGGTGGCGACCTCGGCACGATGAATCACGATGCGAGCGGCGGCGAGCGCCGCGAAGCCGGCGATCCCCATGACGAGCGCGCCGGTGATGCGCCGTCCCAGTCGCTTCATGGATCGGTCGCGGTCAGGACAGCGTCGATCCGGTGCGCCATGTCGCGCGCCGCCACTGCGGGATCAACGTGCTGCAGCATGATGCGATCCATCATGTCGGGGAGCGCGGCCTCGACGACACGCCAGTGGGCGACGCGCGCGCCCCAGGGTGCCCGCGCGTGATGCATGGCGCGCAGGAACACGGGCTCCCACCCCGTCGTGTCGAGGATGGCGACAGTCTGCGCCGAAGCGATGAGACTGGGGAGCTCGACCCCGGCGCTCAGGCGGATGGCCTCGGCGAGCGAGTCGGCGAGGTAGGTGGCCAGCTCCACTGAGAGCTTGCGATGGGCTGCGTCGGCGGGCACAGCCAGCCCCGAGGCATAGACGACCGTTTGCGGCTGGACGCCGGCGCGGTGCGGGAGCTCGACGAAACCGATCCGCAAGCGGCCATCATCGACGTACGGCCGCAGGCTGGGGATCCAGAAGTGACCCGTCGTCAGCATCGCGACCCTGCCTGAATAGAAGAGGCGCAGATTGTCTTCGGCGCGGGGCGCGATGCTGTCGTCGGTCACCCAGCCCGTGAGCCAGCGGATCGCCGCCACGCTTTGCGGGCTGTCGAGACACCCGCTGGAGCGGGAACCGTCGGCACAGAGCACGTCGCCCCCGCCCGACCAGAGCCACGGGATCCAGAGCAACGCCCGGCTGTCGAACGCCGTCCCCCATTGGTCCACGCGGCCGTCTCCGTCGGTATCGCGCGTCAGCACGCGCGCGACACGGCGAAATTCGTCCCACGTCCAGTCGCCCGTCGGGTACGGCAGGGCCGCACGGTCGAACAGCTCCTTGTTGTAGACGATGACGATCGGCGTGTATCCCTTGGGAATCGCGTACACGGCGGCGCCGCGGCGAAAGATGCCGAGCACGGTGGAATCGTAGCGCACCGGATCGACGCCGAGCCGGGCCAGGTAGGGGGCGAGATCGATGACCGCGCCGTGGTCGACGAACGCCGGCACATCGCTATGGTCGAGGAGAAAGACGTCCGGCGGATGACCGGCGGCGATCGCCGTGAGGATCCGCTCGCGGTACTCCACCAGCCCCGTGCCGGAGCTCTGTTGCTCGACGACGACGCCGGGATGCGCCGCCGCGAACGGCGCGAGGGCGCGGTCCTCGACTTCCGACTCGCGATAGTCGGCCCAATTCGCGAGCGCCAGAACGGTGCGATCGCTCCGGCAGGCCAGCGCGAGCAGCGGCAGGGCGACGGCGGCGACGAGGCGGCGGGTCATCCCAGCCGGGCGCCGGATGCGTCGAAGAGATGCAGCTGCATCGGGTCGATGCGCACGCCGACCTTGTCTCCCGCGCGCATCAGCGGAATGCCCTGCACTTTCGCCACCAGCGCGACGCCGCCGGCGTCCAGGTGCACCAGGGTGTCGCTGCCGAGCGGCTCGACGACGCGCACTTCGGCGTCGCCGACGCCGACGCCCGGCAGCTCGATCTCGACGTGCTCGGGGCGGACGCCGAGCAGCACGCTCCCGGAGATGTTCATCGGGACTTTCAGCCGCAACGAGCCGCACGCGAGCACGCGCTTGCGGTCCGCTTCCGGGGCCGCGGACAAAACGTTCATGCCGGGGCTGCCGACGAATCCCGCCACGAAGGCATCCGCGGGGCTGGCGTACACCTCACCGGGCGTTCCCACCTGGCGCAGTCGCCCGCCATGCAGCACGGCGATGCGCTCCCCCATCGTCAGCGCCTCGATCTGGTCGTGCGTGACGTACAGCATCGTAGTGCCGAGATCGCGATGCAGCTGCAGCAGCTCGGCGCGGAGGCCGAGCCGCAGCTGGGCGTCGAGATTGGAGAGCGGCTCGTCGAACAGGAACACCTTCGGCTCGCGCACG
Source organism: Gemmatimonadales bacterium (assembly GCA_035262265.1). Classification (GTDB taxonomy): domain Bacteria; phylum Gemmatimonadota; class Gemmatimonadetes; order Gemmatimonadales; family GWC2-71-9; genus DASTHG01. The sequence continues at coordinate 4,883 of DATFTG010000212.1, read as the reverse complement.
ATGGCCCGGCCCAGCGCCACCCGCTGGCGCTCGCCGCCCGACAACTCGCCCGGCCGGCGGTCGAGCAGCTCCGTCAGGCCGAGCCGCTCGGCGGCCGCCTCGACGCGGCGCGCGCGGTCGCCGCGCGGCACGCGCCGCAGCGCGAGGGGGAAACCGATGTTGTCGCGGACGGTGAGATGCGGATAGAGCGAGTAGTTCTGAAATACCATGGCGACGTCGCGGTCGCCGGGAGAGAGCTGCGTGACGTCGCGATCGCCGATCAGAATCTGGCCGTCGGTCGGCTCCTCGAGACCGGCGATGCAGCGCAGCGTCGTGGTCTTGCCGCAGCCGGTGGGACCGAGCAGCACCAGAAACTCCCCGTCGCGCACTTCGAGCGACAGCTCGCGCAGGGCGGGATTGCCGCTGTTGAATTGCTTCGTGAGGTTCTTGAGGGTGACGGAGGCCATGCCGCCGATAACCTACGACGCAATGATTGGCGAAGCGACCCTTTGTCGAGCGTCAGGTTATTAGCTTCCTCGTGGAACTCACGATGCGCCAGCTCACCATCGTCGCGGTCGCAGCCCTCGCGGGGTGTGAGGGACCGTTCGTCCCGCCCGCGCCTTATCCGTCGCCGCCGGCCGGGCCGGCGAGCGTCCGGGTGACCCCGGATTCCGCGACCGTGATCACCGACGACACGCTGCGGCTGCAGGCGCAGGTGCGGGACACCGCGGGCAACGTGCTCACGGGAGTCTCCCTGAGCTGGGTCTCCTCTGACACGACCGTGGTCGCGATCGTGAATGCGCTGGGAACGGTGCGCGGGCTCCGCCCCGGATCGACGACCGTCCGGGTCTACGCCGGCGTGGTGACCGCAGCCGTCACCGTCTTCGTCACCCCCATCGTCTACAATTCGTTCGCGACCGGCGCCAACCATGCGTGCGCCGTCGGCAACAATCGCCACGCGTATTGCTGGGGAAGGAACGATGACGCCCAGATCGGAACCGGGTCCGCGTCGCTCGTCCAACCCGTCCCGCAGCGCGTGGCGATCCCGGGTCCCCTCAGCGCCGTCTCGGCAGGAAGCGCCCACAGCTGCGCCATCGACCTCACGCGCGCGGCCTGGTGCTGGGGACGGGAGGCGAATGGCCGGCTCGGTCGCGCCGGCACACCCGGCAACCCCGCGATCCCGCAGATCGTCTCCGCCAGCGCGCAATTTGCTCAGCTCGCGGCCGGCGGATCGCACACCTGCTCGCTCGACGTCTCCGGCACCGCCATCTGCTGGGGCGCGGACGGCGACGGACAGCTGGGAGACGGACTCGGCACAGATCGCAGTGATCCGCAGGTCGTCGCCGCCGACACCCACTGGGTCGTCATCGCGAGCGGCGCCGTCCACACCTGCGCCGTGGCGACCGACCAGTCGGCGTGGTGTTGGGGAGGCAATGCGTCGGCGCAAATCGGGGATTCCTCGACGAGCGACCGCATCTTCCCCACAGCGATCGCTCCCGGTCAGACGTTCAGTGCCATCTCCGCGGGCGGCGGGCACAGCTGTGCCGTCACGACCGCCGGAACGGCACGGTGCTGGGGCGCGAATACCCGCTCACAGACCGGGACCGGACTTCCCGACTCGCTCGTGCCGGTGCCGACCGACGTGGCGGGCGGACTCACCTTTCGCACCATCTCCGCCGGCGGACAACACTCCTGCGGCCTCACCACCGACAGTCTCGCCTATTGCTGGGGCGCCAACACGAGCGGCCAGCTCGGCGACAGCTCCCAGATCGATCGGCCCACTCCCGTCCTCGTTCGCGGCGGGCTGCGCTTTGCGGACGTGCACGCCGGAGCGGCGTTCACGTGCGGGCTGACCGACGGGCTGGTGCTCTACTGCTGGGGAGACGGGACGCAGGGACAGCTGGGGCGGACGTTCCTCGGCTCGAGCAGCGTCCCGGTCAGGGTCGCAGGCCAGTGACGAACTCCGCCTCGTGCTCGTCGGCCAGCTCAAAGCTGACGTGCGCGTGCCGGCACCCCTGATGAACCTCGAGCCGCGGCTGCAGCAGCTCGTCATCCACCCGGACTTCGACCGACCCGTGCGGTGAAATCGCCGGGGCGACGGTGACGTCGAGCCGGCCGCCAGCAGTCCGCCGCAACCGGACGACCACCCGCTCGACGCCGGTCGTGACGCGGACGTCCAGGGTCGTATGCCCCACGTGGAGCCCGCGCCACTCGCACTCGCTCCACTGCGCCGGCAGATGCGGCGCGAGCGTCAGGCGATTGGCGAGGGCATCCGGTTTGGCTCCGAGCAGACCCTCGATCAGCGGCGCGACCAGCAGTGCGGCCGACCACGCCTGCTCCGGACAGACGCCGGCGATCGTCCCGACATCGCCATCGAGCGCCTCCGCGAAGGAGCCCTGTCCCCGCGCGAACGGCAGACGCGCATTTGCCATCAGGTGTGCGAACGCCTGCTCGCCGCGGTGGCAGGCGTATTCGGCCAGACTCACCCACCCGGTATAGAGCGGCCAGACCGTGCCGGTCTGATGACCGGCGGGGCTGTAGACCGGATCGTCGCGTGAGATCAGTCGCACGCCCCACGGCGTGGTGAACTCGGGCGACGCGATGCCGTCGAGCCAGCGCGACGCCCGCTCGGCGTCGATCGCCCCGAGCAGCAGCGGCACGGCGGTGAGCGCCGTGCGTTGGCGCTGAACCGTGCCGTCGGCGAGCAGACCGAGGGCGAAGTCCTCGTCCACGGCGAAGCGGGTCGCGATCTGCTCGCGCGCCCGCGCCGCGCGCTCGAGCAGCTCGTCGGCGAAGGTGGCGTGACCCAGTCCGCGCGCCACGGGAGCGAGACCGGCGAGCGCCGCCGCCCAGATGCCGGCGAGATACAGCGACACGTGCGAGCCGGAAAGCGGCCCCATCTCGATCCACCCGTGCCCCACACCGGTGTTCTCGATCAAGCCATCGCCATCGGCGTCCGTCTCCAAACAATACCGATACGCCCGCTCCAGCTCCGGCCAGCGCTCTCCAAGGAAGGCGAGGTCTCCCGTCCAGGCGGCGTAGCGCCCGGCGAGCAGCAAGTAGAGCGGCGTCGCATCCGCGGCGTCGTAGTGCGCCAGGCCGCTCGTCGTGTATTCGTGGATCACTTTGCCGCTGACGTCCTGCGAGAGCCCGAGGAAGCGCAGGATCAGACGGCAGCTGGCATAGTCGCCGGCGGCGAGCAGCGCGAGCGCCGTCCAACAGGCGTCGCGCGCGAAATACCAGGCGTACCCGGGGCGGCCGGCACCCCATCCCGGTCGCGCCGCGGCGTATCCGGCGACGAGTGAGCGGCCCACACCCGGAGTCTCCACAAAGAAGCTGTCGAGCCGCAGCTTGGCCCACTCGAAGGCTCGATTCACCGGCTCGTCGGGCGAGCGCAGGCGCACCAGCTGCTCCTGGACCTGCGCTTCGTGCCGGCTGCGTTGCGTCGACAAGCCCACCACGCCGCGCCGCCCCAGCGCGGCGATCGCTGCGTCGAGCTCCGCGCGCGACGAACCGCCCACCACAGCGAGCCGGAAAGGGGCCTCGAGCGCGACGCGCAGCTCGACGTCGATTGCCGGGTGATCCGGCAGCGGCCGGATCTGCCACTCCACGTCGCCGCTCGGAAGAAACGCGGCGCGCGGCAAACCCGACGCATCGGTCACGAGCAGGGCGCGGGCGTCAGCGGCGAGCCGGTAACGCAAGTCGCCGCCTGCCCCGGCCGGGTAGGGCCAGGTGCGCCGCAGGTCGACGCGCCACCGGAGCAGCAGATCGGTCGGAAGTCGCAGTCCCCGCGCCCGGCCCACCTTTTCGGGCCGGTAATCGATGAACACGATGGTGTGGTCGAGCGCCGTGGCCACCGCCTCCTCGACGATGCGCGAACGACTCACCAGATGACGCTGCATCACCACCGGAGTGATCTGCGCGTCGCGGATCAGCGGCGTCTCACCGCCGATCGTCACGGTGAGGTCCTGCAGCACGCGGTAGGGGTGCATCCAGATTTCTGAAATGCCGCGCTGCTCCCCGCCCGCCACCAGGACGCGGCGTCCTGCGATCGTCACCGCATCATCGGACAATGCCCGGCTCGCGACGTGCAGCGGCGACTCGAGCCCGGGGAGCGGCCCGTCGAGACTGACGCGGTCGGGCAGGACCAGATTGGGGTCCTCCCGGGCACAGCGTCCCGGTACCGGCCAGCTGGCCGCCGGCAGCGAGCGCCGTTCGTGGGGTATCCCTTCCCCGCAGAGCGCGTTACGGAGCAGCGCGGCGAGGTGGCGCCGAAAGCGCCGGTCGGGCGCAGCCGGGACGATATGCGCTCCGATGCACAGCACGCCGCCCGCCCCGACGGCGTACTCCCACGCCACAACACGATCCGGTTTCACATCCATGTACGAGCGCTCGCAGGCTACGACCGCGCCCCACAGGGGGCGGCGGCCCCGGGCGTACGTCGCGTGAAAGTCCCGCTCACCTTCGGTCGGCGCCCAGAGGTAGGTGCCCTGTCCCAGTCCGGCGAACAACGGATGCGGACCGAACGCCGCGAGCCCGCGCACCTGCGGAACGGTGCGCAAGACATTGAGCTCGTGGGTGCGCAGCTCATCGTCGCGGGGGCGCCAGGTGCGGCTACCGGTGTCGTTCGGGCCGTCGGTCTCGAGACCGAGCGACGTCACGAGCGTCGCGGCGCGCTGGGTCAGGAGCAGGCGTCCACCGCGTTCGATCCACGGCAGCAGGACTTCTCGCGACAGCGGCGGCGGCTCGTCCTCGGCGTGGATCCAGCAGTCGGTGTGGAAGTGGAGGTCGTGCGCCAGCTCGCCGAGCGACGGGCGCGCGCTCGTCACCGGGTCGCCACCCGGTACGGGCTCGAGCGAGGTCACGAGATCCCAGGCGGCGTCCGCACCCGGACCGACGGCGAA
>DATFTG010000211.1:0-5369 GCA_035262265.1 Gemmatimonadales bacterium | reverse complement strand
CGCCGAGCGGGCGCCCACGACGACGCGCTTCTTCCCCCGCCGCACGACGCGCCACGCGTCGGCGCGCTCGGCGTCAGACAGCCCTGAGTGCAGCACGGCAACGGCGTCTCCGAAGACCCCGCGGACGCGGGCCACCGTCTGGGGGGTGAGCGCGATCTCGGGGACCAGGAGAATCGCTCCCCGTCCCGACTCCACCATGGTGCGCAGCACCTCGAGATACACGAGCGTCTTCCCCGACCCGGTGACGCCTTCGATGAGCACCGGTAGCTCGGGCGGCGTCCCGAGGATGGCGTCCATGGCGCGGCGTTGATCGGCGGTGAGCGCCGGTGGTGGCGCCACCGCGAGATCGGCAAACGGATCGCGTGGCGCTGCCACCAGGTCGATGCGCGCCAATCCCTGGCGCACCAGTCCGGTCAAGACCTGCGTCCCGAGCTTCAGCTGGGACACGAGATGGCGCTGCGGTGCGGTGCCGCCGAGAGCCTCCAGCGCCTCGTAGGCGGCGCGGCGCTTGGGCGAGCGGGAAAAGGCGCGCTCACGCTCGAGCAGCGACGGGAGCGCCTTGACCAGGGTAATCGTCCGCTCGGTGCGCTCGGGTGGTCCCTCGACGCGGGCGGCGCGGCCTCCCCACAGCGCGCCGGGAAGGAGCGCCCGCAGGCTCAGTCCCCTGGGACAGCCGTAGTAGCTCGACAGCCATTCGCCGAGGCGGAGCAGCTCAGGACTGAGGGCCGGCTCGGCATCGGGAGCGGCGAGGATTTCGCGCTGCGTTCCCGCCACCGGCGGCTCCGCGCCGATCGCGGCGACGACGCCGACAGCCCGGCGGCGGCGCACCGGCACGAGCACGCGCGTCCCCGCCACGACGCGCGGCATGAGCGCGTCGGGGACGGCGTAACGGTAGGGGGTCGAGACCGAGAGGGGGAGGAGGACGTCGGCGAACAGCGTCATCCCGGTCAGCGCCGCGCGACGCCCAACCCCGGTCCTGTCGGAAGGGTGATCTGCCCGCCCGCGATCGAAGCGCCGGTGAACGGGTCGTCGACGGTGAGGGCCGCTCCGTCGAGATCGGCGATGTCGACGAGAGGGGTGAAATGCGCCGCGGCGGTGATCGCCACCGACGTCTCGATCATGCACCCCACCATCACGAGCAGCCCATGGGCGCGCGCAGTGGCGATCATGCGCAGCGCTTCACGCAGCGAGCCGCACTTGGCGAGCTTGATGTTGATGCCGTCCACCGCACCGGCGACCTTGGGAATGTCGGTCGCGACGAGACAGCTCTCGTCCACCACGACGGGGATTCCGGGAGACGCGCGCCGCACGGCGGCGATCCCCTCGAGATCCTCCGGCGACAGCGGCTGCTCCAGCAGCTCCACGCCGTACTCCCGCAGCACCGGGAGCATGGCGATCGCCCGCTCGCGGGTCCAGCCGGCGTTGGCATCGACGCGCAGCGGCTTGTCGGTGACCTCGCGGATGGTGCGCAACAGCGTCTCGTCCTGATCGGTGCCGAGCTTGATCTTGTAGATGGCGTACTCGCCCGCCTCCACCACCTTCGCTTTCATTTTCTCCGGGGCGTCGATCCCGATCGTGAACGACGATTGCGGAGCGCGGCGGGCATCGAGCCCCCACAGACGCCACAGCGGCTGGCGCAGCTTCTTCCCGACCACGTCGTGCAGCGCCATCGAGAGGGCGGCCCGCGCCGCTGCGCTCCTGGGGGCGACCTCGGTGAAGCGGGCCTCGGCGCCATCGAGGTCGAAGACGTCCACCGGCAACGCCCGTGCAGCCGCCTGGAACGCCTCCTGTACCCCCGCGATGCTCTCACCGTAGTACGACGAGGGATAGGCCTCGCCGTACCCCTCGGTGCCGTCGGCGTCGCACAGCCGCACCAGCACCACCTGGTACTCGCTGCGGCCGCCGCGCGCGATGATGAACGGGTGACGAGTGTGCAGCGTCACGATCTCGGACGACAGCGTCAAAGCCATTTGTTGCTCCGCAGCCACCACAGCATCACCGCCGTGACGGCGAACATCGTGCCCAGGGCCCAATAGAACCCGAAGGGGTGATGGGTGAGAGGCATCTGGCTGAAGTTCATTCCGTAGATCCCGCCCACCACGATCAGCGGCAGGGCGAGCGTCGCGACGATGGACAGCTGCTTCATGACCCGGTTCATGCGGTTCGAGGTCTGCGAGAGATAGGTCTCGAGCACACCGCTCAGCAGATCGCGGGTCGTGTCCACCGATTCCGTGATCCTGATGGTATGGTCGTAGATGTCCCGGAAATACAGCTGCGTTTCGGGACGGAGGTAGACGGAGGGGCGGTTGGACAGGACGTTCAACACCTCGCGCAGCGGCCCCGTGTGGCGGCGCAGCGCGTAGGCCGATCGCTTCGCCCTGAAGATCTCGTGAATCAACCCTTCGTCGAATGCATCGAACAGCTGGCGCTCCAGCCGGTCGACATGCTCGTTGAGCTGCTCGACCATCGGGAAGTACTCGTCCACCGCCTGGTCGATGATGGCGTGCATCGTCATCTCGGGCCCGCGCGCGAAAAGATCGGGGTTGCGCATCAGGCGGTCGCGCGTCGTGTTGCAGCTCGTGCTGTCGACGGCGTGCACGGTGACGAGGAAGCTCTTGCCGAGGAAGAAGTACAGGTTGAACGTCTCGAGATCGTAGGGATCGGACGTGGCGTGATCGAAGCGAATGCCGGAGACGACGACGAAGAGATAGCGGTCGTACTCCTCCAGCTTGACCCGCGTGCCGGGCGAGAGGGTGTCTTCGATCGCGAGGGGATGAAACTGAAACACCTTCTCCAGCAGCGTGTGCTGGTGCACGTCCGAGCTGTTGATGTCGACCCACAACGCCCCCTCCCCCCGCTCCACGATGCGGCGCAGGTCCTGCGCCGACAGGTTCTGGTCCAACCCCCCGTCGGGGCGGTGGAACAGACTGGTGGGCCAGTGCCTGGAGGGCGAGTCGGCGAGAGGAGCGATGGCGGCCACGTGTGAAGGGTACGGGGCTCGGGGCGCGTCAGGCAAGCGCACGCACCAGCGCCGCGCACCCCTCGGCCAGGAGGTCGAGGCGATAGCCCCCTTCGAGCAGCGCGATCACGGGACGCCCCGGCAAGCGGGTGCGCAGCTCCCCAGTCCAGGTGGCGATATCGCCGGCACGCAGCGTGAATCCGCCCAACGGATCCCCGTCCAGCGAGTCGAACCCGGCGGAGATGAGCAGCGCGTCGGGGGTCCAATCCGTCAGGGCGGCATCCACGGCATCGAGCAGGTCGCGCACGTACTGCGCGCGCGGCAGCCCTGGCGGCCGCGGGACGTTGAAGATGTTCCCCACCCCGCGCTCGTCGGCGGCGCCGGTGCCGGGATACCAGGGATACTGGTGCATCGACACGAAGCGAATCGTGGGATCCCGCTCGACGAGCGCCTGCGTGCCGTTGCCGTGGTGCACGTCCCAGTCGACGATGAGGACACGGGGCGCGCCGTGCGCCTGCGCGTGGCGGGCCGCAACGACGACGTTGTTGACGAAACAGAACCCCATCGCGCGTGCCGCGAGGGCGTGATGGCCCGGTGGACGCGTCGCCGCGAACGCCGTGCCGTGGCGGAGCCCTTCCTCCACGCCCCGCACGGCCACCCCGGCCGACGCCAGCACCGACTCCCAGCTGCGTGGACCCAGGTAGGTGTCGGGATCGATCGCGCCGCCGCCCTTCGCAGCCAGCGCGCCGAGGGTATCGAGGTAGGCGGCGGGGTGGACCCGCTCGAGTGCGGTGCGATCGGCGGGAGCCGCTTCGACCCAGGTGATGGACGCTGTGAGCGCCGGTGCGCGCAACGCCTCGAGCACGGCCGCAATCCGCTCGGGACGCTCGGGGTGTCCGGCCCCTGCCTGATGCAGCCGGGTCGCCGGGTGATACGTAACGATGGTGGACAGGGTCAGTTCTGGTGCTTCTGCTCGCGCAGCAGGTCGCGAATCGCTTCGACCTCCGCCTTCATTTCACGCCGCCGGTTGCTGATGTCGTCGAGCGCGTGACGGTAGCGGCGCCATACCAGGATCACGACTGCGGCTGCAACCACGCATGCGACGCCGCCAGCGACCAGCCGCCCGCGCGACAGCTCGACGCCGAGCCAGATGAGCAAGAGCGCGTCGAGCAACAAGAAACCGACGGTGAAGATCGCGAGGAACCGACCGGGAGGCGGCTGTTTCATCGGACCGGCAGACGTCTTCCCGGAAGAACAATGAAGGGGGCATTGGCCCCGGCGCCGAGGGCGGCGAGGGTGACGTTCTCGTCCTGCACCAGGGCCCCGCGGAATTTGACGATGTACTGGTTGGTCGGCAGCGGCGCGCGCCGCAACGCCCGGGTGAGCGCCTGGCGCTTCAGCTCGGCGACGGTGGTTTCGGGACCCACGGCGAGAAACACCTGATCCCAGGCGTCGGTGACCATCACCCGCACCGCGAACCGATCGGCAACGGCGGTCATGCCACCTCCACAGCCGACGCGAGCGGTAAGGTCGAGAGGAAGCGGTCGATCGCCTGATCGAAGAACAGCGTCGAGGCGCGCACGCGGCTCCCTCCCTCGGCCGGCGTGGCGTTGAACACGACTTCCTCTCCCCCCTGACCCCGCAGCACGACGAACTGTGGCCCTTCCTTCTCGACGAAGGCCGCGTTGTGGGGCAGCCGCTCGGCGAAATACGTCTTGGCGCGCTGCAGAACCTCTGTGGGGGCGAGTGCGACGGTGGTTTGGTGCGTCATCAGAGCCCTTTTGACAGTCTGGTTGTCATTTTGATCATAACACGTTGCCAACTCGGCATCTAGCAGGCCGTTACGGACGGCACAGACAATGCTTTGCCGACCGCCGGTGCAAACACCACCACTAGCCACTAACCACATGCCACTTGATGGAGGAATCGCCATGTATCTCACCACGACGAACCGGATCAACCGGATGCTGAACGACATCTTCGCCGAGTTCGACGGCGCGTCCCAGAACGGCCACACGGCGTCCTGGCTGCCGGCGGTGGACGTGCTCGAGCAGCCCGATCTGATCCGCATCGCGGCCGAGCTCCCCGGCGTCAAGCCGGAGGATGTGAAGATCTCGGTCGAGGAGAACGTGCTTACGCTGCAGGGGACGAAGCAGCAGGTCGCCGAGGAGCAGACCGAGCGGGTGCATCGCTATGAGCGCACCTACGGGTCGTTCGCGCGCAGCTTCACGCTGCCGCGCACGGTCGACACGGCGCAGATCAAGGCTGGGTACGACAACGGCGTGCTGACGATCACGCTGCCCAAGGCCGAGCAGGCGAAGCCGCGGCAGATCGCGGTCGAAGTCGCCAAGCAGAGCTAAGACGTTCGCTGCAACTGGGCGCCGAGCCGGGCTTCGATTTGGGAGTTCGG
>DATFTG010000210.1:0-3513 GCA_035262265.1 Gemmatimonadales bacterium | reverse complement strand
CGGGTACACTCTCACTGCGGACGCGAACGGCTTGCCGGGCGCCACGAGCGCGCCCTTCGACGTCAGCAGCACGTCGCTGGCCTTCACGGCGCAGCCGAGCACGACGACGGCCGGTGCGAAGATCACGCCCGCGGTCCAGGTGACGGCGCGGGACGCGTTGGGCCACCCGATCACCACGTTCACCGGCAAGGTGACGGTGGCGATCCTCGCGGGTACGGGCACCCCTGGCGCGACGCTGTCGGGGACCGTGACCGTCTCCGCCGTCGCCGGCGTGGCGTCGTTCTCGACGCTCAGCATCGACAAATCGGGAACCGGCTACAAGCTGATCGCGTCGGCCACCGGATTCCCACCGGGCGTCAGCTCTTCTTTCACTATCAATGCCGGCACGGCCACCAAGCTCGGGTTCATCGTGCAGCCGAGCACGACGCCGGCGGGCGCCACGATCATCCCGGCCGTCCAGGTCGCGGCGCAGGACGCGCTGGGCAACACGGTGAAGACGTTCACCGGCTCGGTGTCGATGACGATCAGCACGAACCCCGGGGGCGGCACGCTGTCCGGGACGACGACTGTATTGCTGAACGCCGGGGTGGCCGCGTTCTCGACGCTGAGCATCAACAAGTCCGGCGTCGGGTACAAGCTGCGGGCGACCGTCACTGGTCTCACGAACGCCACGAGCCTCGCCTTTGACATCGCTCCGGCGGCGGCGACGCAGCTGTTCTTCGAGATGTCCCCCTCCACGTCGACGGCGGGCGACGTCATCGCTCCGCCGGTGCAGGTCGCCGTCCACGACAGCATGGGCAACACGGTGACGAGCTTCACCGGCAACGTGACGGTGCTCATCACGGCAGGAAGCGGCACTGCGGGGGCCACGTTGTTCGGGACAACGACGGTCGCGGCGGTTGCGGGTATCGCGACGTTCTCCGACCTGCGCATCGACAAGGCGGGAACCGGATACAAGCTCTCCGCGACGGCCAGTGGGGTGGCGGGGAAGAACAGCGCGTCCTTCCAGATCATCGCCGGGACGCCGTTCAAGCTGAGCTTCAGCGTGCAGCCCGCGAACACGACCGCGGGAGCGCTCATCACCCCGGCCGTGGAAGTGACGGTCCGCGACTCGTTGAACAACGTGGTGAAGACCTACACGGACACCGTCACGATCGGCATCGGGACGAACCCGAGCGGCGGCACGCTGTCGGGAACGACCGCCGTCGCGGCGACCGCCGGTGTCGCCGTATTCACTGACCTGAGCATCAACCTCGCAGGGACGGGATACCGGCTCCTGGCCACGGCGAACGGCCTGCCGTCCGCAACCAGCAGCTCGTTCACCATCTCACCGTAGCGCGCCGTACATCTTCGTCACGCTATATTTCCTCCGCCTGATCGGTGGAGGCGGGAATGCCTTTTGGAATTCCGGAATGGGCGCTCGGCGTCGGTGTCATCATCATCGCCGTGTCGGTGGCGAAGTCGCTGTCGTTCGCGATCGCGCCGGGCCGACAGGAAGAGCGCCAACGGCTGCGCGGCGGCCGCAAGGCGTCGCTGCGCGAACTGACGCAGACGATCGACGAGATGCGAGGCAAAGTCGGCGGCGCCGAAGCTTTGCAGCAGCGGCTGGATGAGTTGGAAGACGTGCAACGCCGCCTGGCGGAGGTTGAGGAGCGGCTCGACTTCGCCGAGCGATTGCTGACGAAGCAGCGCGACGTGGAGCGGTTGCCGTCGGAACGGAAGTAGCGGGCCCGGGTGGCGGAATGGCAGACGCAGGGGACTCAAAATCCCCCGGGGGCAACCCCGTGAGGGTTCGACTCCCTCCTCGGGCATGACGACCCAGCGGAATCCGGAAGTTGCGTAACCTCCTCACTTCGCCGCAGGATTGACCGATGCGCGATGCTCTCGCCGCGTTCTTGGTCGCAGTGCCGATATTGGCCGCAGTGTGGCGTGTGAATGGGGACGTCCCGCGCGGGCATCGAGAGATTCAAGCCGTGGCGCTCGGCGTCACCCAGGACACAGACACAGTCGACACTCCGATTCGCGTACCGCCACTGGGACCGCGCTGCGGCATCTACTGCGGCTCAGAACGGTGGGCCGTCAAGACGCTCAGCGATCCCGACCGCGACTCGGTGGATCTGCGGCCGGTCGATGCGACGGTGGAGGACCTGGTCCAGGTCGAACCGGAAGGCGTGGCCCCCGGCGGAGCGCGCTACGAACCGGTGGAGCTCACCGTTTATCGCGTAGAAGCCTATCTGGGCGGGGCGTTCGTGGAGAGTGACGGAGATTGGCACCTCGTACTGTTTGGCCTTCAAGACCAACACGCAAGCCTGATCGCCGAGATTCCTGACCCGACGTGCGCGGGTGCCTGCCGCTGCGGGTTCGCCGAGGCGTTCGCGGAGGCGCGCCAGGCGCTGCAGGATCGTCTCTCCCAACCGAACCCTCAGGACGAGGCGATTCGCGTCATCGTGACCGGCGTCGGGTTTTTCGATCGACCGCACGGACAGGCCGGTGCCGCCCCGAACCAATTCGAGTTGCACCCGGTCCTTCAAATCGAATTCCAGAACTAGTCCCGCCGGCAGCTCGCTCGCTTGATTGTTCCTTGACGAGCACGCGCGAATTTCCGACATCCTTTTCGCTCGCCGGGGGACGTATGCGGGCCTGCTCTCTCCACATTTCAAGTACCCTCATTGCGATGGCGCTCGTTCTCCCGCGTTCCTCGTCGGCGCAGGGGTTGCCGCGGCCAGGGGACCGAGTGCGGTATTGGCTTCGATCATGCGCCGTTGGAGTTGCCGACACCTGCGCGAATCACGACGAAGGCTCGGTCCTTTCAGTTACCACAGATTCAATTCAGTTGTCATCCCAAGTCCCGGCAAGCTCCACGTGGCTTGCGGTCCATGACGTTGCCCGACTCGAGCGGCAGGCTGGACGGAAATCCGCCTTCTGGAGAGGCGCAGCCTGGGGAGCGGTCGTTGGGGGAACGGTGGGCATAGTCGTCGGGATCGCCGTGATCGAGCCGGTTCGGTGCGGCTATATCGCCCCCTGCGGAAGGGGTGGTGCAATCGTTGCTGGGGGAGCAAGTGGAGCGTTCTACGGCGCGGTGCTGGGGGGTATCGTCGGCGCCATCGCTCGACAAGACCGCTGGCAGTCAGTTCTCCCCGACCACGTTTCCGTAGCACTCTTTCCAATGCCACAGGGTCGCGTCGCGCTTCTCGTATCGCGCTCGTTGTGAGACTTGCTGCGCCTTCGCTGCACATTTCCGCAGGCATCCTGTGGTCCGGGTCACGCACACCTGGGTAACGTGTTGCGGCCGGTAGGGGCCTCCTTCTTGCTCAGATCTTTCGCAGATTGACCGACGCCATTTCCTTTCAGGGAGCGGTGACCACCGATCGTCGTCTCGGCACGCGCCGTCGTCTCGAAGGCAATCCGTACACCGCGCGCGAGTGGGCCCTGTGGCTGCTCGATCGCTGGTCGGATTTCGCGCGTACTCCCGAGCCGTTGCTGATGGACGCCGGCGCCGCCGGCGAGCATCTC
>DATFTG010000209.1:0-14756 GCA_035262265.1 Gemmatimonadales bacterium | reverse complement strand
CGTCACGGATCGTGGCGGGCTCCCCCGCCGTCGGCGCACCACCGATCGTGGCTGCGAGATCGCGCGTCAGACGGACGAACGACCTGGCCCACATGTTGTCGACGGAGGTCTTTCCCGACAGATCGTCGGGGACGCTCACGTCCTCGAGCGGCCCTCCCGGTTTGCCGATTTCGAGCCGGGTTTCGCCGCTGAGCGCGATCGTGCCCTCGGACCCCGAAATCTGGGCGAAATGCCCCGGGCCGTGCTGCGCCGCGATCGACAGGGTGAGGGTGACGACGACTCCGCCGGCGAGCGTGAGCACGGCGCTCGCGAATTCGTCCGCGGTCGCCGGGCGCACCGTGCCCGCGGCGTCGGTGCGCTCGCGGACGAACGTCTCCGCGCGTCCGGCCACCTGCACCACTTCACGCCCCGTCCAGAAGCGGCACAGGTCGATGAGGTGCGACCCGACCGCGCCGAGGATCCCGCCGCCCTGCGCCGCGTCGAACCACCAGGTCCAGGGGGCGTTGGGGGCCTGGGGCCGGCCGTCGCCGCGGATGTACGGTTTCAACACGACTTCGATATGGCGCACGTCGCCGATCGCCCCCTCACGCACCAGCTCGCGGATACGGCGCCGGTTCGGCTCGTAGCGCAGCTCGTGGTCGACCCAGGCGACCTGGTGCGGGCGCCGCTCCGCCGCGGCGACGATCTGCCACGCGTCGGCGGCGTTGAGCGCGAGCGGCTTCTCACACAGCAGGTGACGGCCCGCCTCCAGCGCGGCGATCGCATAGCGCGTGTGACTCAGCGGAGTGGACGAAACGATGATGAGATCGGCGCGACCGGATTGGGCCAGCTCGACGCCGTCGTCGAAGACGTGCGGGATCCCGAACTCGCGGGCTACGGCGTCCGCGCTGGCGCGCTTCCCGCTGGAGATCGCCGTGACCTCCACGCCGGGAACGAGTCGCAGGCCGGGCAATTGAACGCGCTTCGCGAATCCGGTGCCGACGACTCCGATGCGCAGCGTCACAGCTGCACGACGCAGTTCACGGTATCCGGCTCGAGCGGCACGGGGTCGGCCGTGATCTCCACCGAGCGGCGCCCCGGGATCGCGAGCTCCACGCCGTTTCCCTTCAGGTGGACGGCATACGGCGGCTGCTCGCGCGTCAGGCTGGCGGTGCCCGAATCGACGCTCAGCCCGTGCGCGACGGTACCGACGATGTAGCGCACCGCAGCGATCGCGCCGCGCGGCGCGGCCGAGTCACCGCGCGAGAGCAGGGGATAGTTGCCGCCATCCGGCGGGCCGGCGCCGTCCCGCAGCCAGACCAGCAGGCCGTTGCCGTGCAGCGCTCCGTCGAGCACGAAGCCGTGATTGTCGGCGCAGCGGCGCGCCCGCACCGGGATCCGGAAGCCGACGGTGTCGCCGCCCCCGGTGATCGAGATGTGGACGTGGGCGACCCCGCTCCCCGTTTGAGGGGCCGGCGGACGCCCACACGCGCACAGCACGGCAGCGGCGGCGATCGCCGCGTCGCGCCGGCGCATCAGACGGGCACGCCGAGCTGGGCCCGCGCCGCGGCGACACTCAGGGTATGCGGCGCAAGCGACTGGAGGAGCCCGGCCGGCAGGGGCTCGGGTTTGAGCGTTTCGCGATCGACGCACACCAGCACCATCCACCCCGCCGCCGCGAGCTGCGGCGTCCCGACGCACTGGACGTCGAAGTTGAGCGTCATTGACGTGTTGCCGACCTTCCCCACGTAGGTCGCGACGCGCAGCCGATCGTCGAGGCGTGGCGGGTGAAAGAATTCGTTGTAGACGGCTTTGCGGGGGAGGAAAATGCCGTAGCGCGCAAACACGTCCTTGTAGGCCAGCCCGCAGGCGCGGAACATCTCGGTCTCGGCGATCTCGAAGAACCGCACGTAGGAGCCGTAAAAAATGATGCCCGCGAAGTCCACGTCGGACCAGCGGACGTACTCCTCGATGATGTAGGGCGAAGGGGGCGAAGCTGCGGCGGGCATCGCCCCGGGAAACTAGAGGCGGTTAGCGGGCGGCGCCAGGACGCGTGCTTTCACCGTAGGTCCGCAGTCGGCGCCACAGGGTGGTGCGACTGATACCGAGTTTGCGGGCCGCTTCCGCGAGCCTCCCTCCCGTCACCGAGAGGGCCTCGAGGATCGCCTCGCGCTCCTGCTCGGCGAGCGTGCCGGCGCCACCGTTCTCCGCTACAAAAACCGCCTCGCCGATCGCGGTCGCGCCATCGCGCAACGCAACGGCGTGGCCCTGCTTGTTCAACAGGGCCCGGCGGGTCTCAGGACCGTTTCCGTTCGAGTCGGAGAGGACACGGCGGGCGGCCGGGTTCGCGTAGACAAGCCGACCCTCCGCATCGAATACGGCGACACCCTGTCCCAGGGACTCCAGCACCGCGCGAATGAGCGCGTCCATCGGCACCCCTTACCACCGGTACATGCGAAATGTTTCATTGCCGGCGATGGCGTCGTCCGCGACGCGCCAGCCGGGCCCGCTCGGTCCGCGGCAATTCACTCAACTGCCTTCGGATTTCGTCGAGCGAGCTGCCCAGGATCTCCGGGCGTCTCCCCCGGAGGACAGCAAACCGTAAGCTTCGATCGAAGGACGGCAGATCCGAGGGGCGCAGCCGCCTCGCCTGTCCTTCCTTGAGCACCATACGCACGACACCCGATCCGCGCTCAACCTCGTACTCGAGCGGCACCCGGTCGCCATACAGGTGAACCGATCCGGGAAGGGCGTCGAGCCGGCTGCGGACCTCCTCCGGAATGCGCGCTGCCGGATCCAGCGCCAGTGATCGACCTAGGAACGCATCCCAGCTATCGACCCCGCGAACCTGCTCCGCGATACGCTCCGCCAGCCGTTCGGGTGAGACGTCGCTCAGTGTACCCCCCGAACGGCGCCAGTATTCGTCGCTGCGCGTGAGCGCGCGTCGCACGGACCGCTGGTCGGGGTGGGGGGTCCGGCCTTTCATCACGGCATCCACCAGCGCCTGACGGGCGGCTGTCGCCAGATCCTCCGGGAACGGACTGGGAAGTGCTTCGGACTCCCGTTCCAGCTGGAAACCGAAGTACTCGAGGGTCCGCACCGCCACGAGGCGCCCGCGCTTCTGGCCTTCCATGTATTCGACCAGCGCGGGGCTGCGGCGGGCGTAGCGGCGAATGAGCCGCTCAGGGATTTGGGTCCCTTCTATGCCTGCGCGCGGGTTGCCGAAGCGATCGGCGAAGTAGCGCAATGGGCCGGCGACCGCCCCCCAGCTGCCGCACACCGAGCCGCGCGAAACGCGCGCCTCACGACCGTCGGCGGTTGTCTCATCGATGACGAGGTCGAACGGCTGGTAGCGGGCGACGAGATCCTGAAACGCGGCGAGGGTGCGCTCGTCGGCCAGCGGCAATCGCTCCGGCAGCGGACGCTCGAGCTGCCGGTAGACGGACGCCGTGCCGAGCGCGATGTCCTCGAGCGCCTTGATCAATACCCCGCGCCATTCCGCCCAGCGATCGACCGTCTCGCGGAAGAGATGCCGCGGCAGCCCGTACACCTCACCCAGGTATCCGTGCTTGTTGACCGCCTCGGCGAAGAGGTTGTAGGCGGTGAGGTGATCGCTGCCGGGGAGGATCACTCCCTTCAGGTTGCGTGTTTCGCGCGTCATACGGTGCAGCGAATCGATGTTGGCCGCGACCGCCACTCGCGGGAGCAGCTCATCGTCGGCATGGACCAGCAGCTCGCCCCAGGGGCGGTCGACGGGCATCGCTTCGACGGCGCGACCGTAGGCGGTGAGACGTCCGTTCTCGATCAACCCGCGGCCGGTCAACAGCGCGACGGCGTTGCGATAGGCCTGGCGATCGAGCGGAACGGGAAGATCGAGCTCTTGCGCGTCGACGCCGAGAGCGGCGCAGGTGATCGCGACGCGCTCGGCGTCGCCGGCGAGCTGGAATTCGGGCGGCGTGGGACGCAGCGCCGCGAAATCGAGATTGCGGTCGCTCAGGATGAACACCTCGCCCTGCGCCACGCGGCCGTGCACCCGCCCCGCCATCTGGAGAATCTCGTTGGCCCCCAGGTACAATCGCGTCAGCACGTTACGCCCGCGGTCGACGACGTTGGTGTAACGGGCGTCGTAGATCACCACCGTGTCCAGCCCGCGGATATTCAGCGCCGACTGGCCGGCCGCGGTCATGGCGAGGAAGAACGGGCGTTCCACCTCGCCGTCCAGAAACGGGCGGATCACCCGGATCGGCTCGCCCCCATGGTAGAACGCGGCGGTGAGGCCGGGCCATTGGGCGCCGAGGCGGCCGGCCAGCTCCTCCACTTCGGCGCGCGTGGGCACAAACACCGCGACGCCCCGGCGCTCCTTCAGCACGCGGCGCACGAAGCGGTCGTCAAGAAAATCGAGCGGACGCAACGGAACGACGCGGACGCGGGCCGCGCGGGCGGGATCGAAGGCGGTGGTCTCGAGCACTTCCGACGAGCCGAGGTAGCGCGCGTAGAAGCTCGGGTCGACGGTGGCGGAGAGCCAGATGAAGCGGCAACGGGCCCGCAGGCCGAGGGCGAGGCAGAGCTCGAGCTCGGCAGAGGTCTGGTGAATCTCGTCAACAACGAGGGTGTCGCGCGCCGTGATCAGTCCGTCCTCAAACCAGCGCCGGGCGATGCCGGTGGTGACGATCACGACATTCCACGTGGGCGTTTCGGGGGTCGCTTCCCGCTCGCGATTCACCACGCCGACTTTGAGCGGCGCTCCCAGGATTTGCTCGGCGATCGGCCGGATGGCGAGCGTCTTGCCTGTGCCCGTGCCGGCGACGATGCCGAACCCGTTTCCCGAGCCGGCGAGCCGCCGGATGTCGTCGCCGTGCTGCCGCTCGAGCAGGGTGTCGAGATCGAGGCGCATCGCCAGCTCGATCGTTTCGCAGGCAGCCCGGGTCGGGGCGATGACGATGATCCGTCCCGTCGCGGGCCGGGCGGCGACGAAGGCTTGCGGGTCGGGGGGAAGGAAGTGGTCGCGGAGCGCGGAGGGCACGGAAGAAAACTAAAACGGCCGGGAGCCAATCGGGCCCCCGGCCGCCTGCGTCCTGTGGCTTCAGCGTTCAGCGCTCGTCATCGCGATCATGGTGACGCCAGTCCCGGTTCCAGTCGCGTTCACGATTGCGGTCGTGGTCACGATTCCGGTCCCAAGAACGGTCCTCATCCCGGTCACGATCGCGCCGCCAGTCCCAATCGCGGCCCTCATGATTGCGGGACCACACGTGCCGCCAGTCGCGCTCGCGATCGAAGTCGCGACGATAGAAGCGGTGACCACGCTCGTAGATGATCACGCGCTCCGGCCGTCCGTACCAGAGCGGCAGCGGCTCGTAGAAGTAGTACGGATAGCGCTCCGGGTAGTAGTAGTAATACGGCCGGTACACCGGTCGCACGAACGACTGGCCGATGAACACATCGCCCGCGATGTAAGGGCGCGGCGCCCCGAACCCCAACTCCAACTGCACGCTCGTCTGAGCGGAGGCGGTACCGGCCGCGGCCATCAGCACGAGCCCGAACAGCAATGCGATCTTTTTCATGGCTCCTCCTTGTTGCCGGGCTCTTGGCTATGAAAGTGCCGTGCCGCGCGTATGAACGTCGCCAACTATTTGAAAATGATGCTGTTAGAACAAACGTATCAAGAAGGAACGACCTAGAAGAGTGTCCTGCGGAGAGGTCACCCGCGGGTTCACAGGAGGTGACGATCAGGAGCTCGAGCCCGCCTCCCGCAGCAGCCGGACCACCTCGCCATGGTCGGCGTGCCGCTTCAACGCCTTTTTCGAGAATACGCGGCGGCCATCCATCTCCACCTCGAACACGCCCCCGGACGACTCGATGAGCTTGACCTCCGCTTCCGGAAAGGCATTGCGGATCTCGGCCGCCAGACCGGCGGCCCGTGGCTCATAGTTTCAGACGACGCAGAATTCGATCGTCACGCGCATGCGTAAAGGATATCGACGCTTGACACGCCGCGCCACACGTCTGACCTTGCGCGCTAGCCAGGCATGAGTCCGCAATCCCGCCGCCGGTCGACCCCGGCTTCCGTCGTTTCGATCATCGTTGCGCTGGGTGCGGTGATCGCCGTCGGTGTCGCCTTCACCGAGTATGCCAGCGGCCGTCTCAGCACCGGCGGTACGTTCCCGCTGGCCCTGGTGGCGCTCGTCGTGGTCGGAGCGTTCACGCGCCGCTTCGGCATTGCACTCCCCGGCAACGGGTTCTCGTCCTACGTGCTCGGCGACGTCTTGCTGCGCCGCCTGCCGCTCCGGCTCGCCGCCTCCAATGCAGCGCATCTCACCACGGGCTCGGCGATCGCCGGTCTTCTGTATGAGCAGCTGGGCGGAGCCTCGGGGACCCTCGCCCTCGAGACCGACAACATCGGTCCGATCGCGATCCTGGTGCTCTCGACGATGGTGCTGATCAACGGGTCGTTCTACCTCACCCTCGCCCTGAGCCGGACGATCGCCTGGGTGGACGCGCGGCTGACTGCGCGGTGGGAGGCGATCGTCTATGGCACCTCGATCGGATTGTCGCTCGCCTGGTTCAAGCTGGTGCACTCGGGGCTGCCCACCGCCACATGGCTGCTGGTGGGCGTGGCGCTCGTCGGCGCGACGTACGTTTCGGCATACGTGATCCGGCTCGGTGTCCACGCGGACGAGCTGCGGCTGGTGCAGCGCCTCGCGCGCGCGATCGCGACCGATATCAACCTCGCCCGCACCTTCGCGCACATCCAGGAGACGACGCGGCGGCTCGTCCCGTGGGAGCACATCGGGTTCGCCCGCTATGACCCGACGCAGCGGGAAATGGTGCTCGTCGCGGACACGGCGCTGCGTGACGGCGGCGGCACGACCGGCGAATTCCGCTTCGAGGCCGACACCGGGCTGACCGGCGAAGCGGTCCGTTCCCGGCGCCCCCTCGTGGCGCGCAATCTCGGCCGCGGCGACACGATCGCCCCGGGAACCGACAAGACGGGCTCTGAGATCCTGGTCCCGCTGTTCCACGGGGATCAGCTGATCGGCCTGTGGAGTATCCGTCATTCGGATCCCTGGATGTACCGGGACTCGGACGCCACGATTCTCAATCTCGCCGCGCCCCAGATCGCGCTGATCCTGGCCCTGGAACGGGCGGTGCGCCCGGTGGTCGGGGCGTCCGATCAGATGACGCAATACATCGAGACGATTACGGCGACCACGGAGGAGATTCACGCGTCGAGCCAGGAGGTGGCGGCGTCCGCGCAGCGCGCCAGCCACGGCGCCCGTCATGGCGCGGCGCTCGTGACCAGCGCGGCGACCGAAGCGGGCGAGCTGCAGCGCGGAGCGGTCGACACCGCCGCCGCGGGCGACCAGACACGCGACGCCGGCGAGCAGGTGGAGCGCACCGCGGGACGGGTGCGTGCCGCGACACAGGAAGCGGTGCGCCGGTTGAGCGATCTGGGACGCTCCACCGAGCACGGCTCGGTGGAGATGGGGCGGCTGCGGGAGGTCGCGGCTCAAGTGGAGAAGTTTTCCGAAGCCATCGGGTTCGTGGCGAATCAGACCAACCTGCTGGCGCTCAACGCCACCATCGAGGCGGCGCGTGCCGGCGTGCACGGCCACGGCTTCGCCGTCGTAGCAGACGAAGTCCACAAGCTCGCCGAGGAAGCGGGGCGCGAAGCGCGCAACGTCGGCAAGTCGGTGCAGGAGACGCTGCGCGCCCTCGATCGCGCCGCACACCTGCTCGATCGGATCCGCAGCGAGCTCGGCACGGTAGTCGAGTCCTCGACGACGCTGCTCCCCGACCTCGACCGCATCGCCGAGGTGTCGGCGAACACCGCCCGGGCCGGGAAGCGCGTCGCCGACGTGGCGCGCGCCACCGTGGACCGCGCCGCACGCATGGCGCAGACACTGACCGAGGCCGCCGCCGGAGGATCGGCGTCCGCAGACGAGGCCGAGTCGGTGGCCGCGGCGGCGGCCGAGCAGCTGCGGGCCATCGAAGATCTGTCGCAGGGAGCGACTGAGCTGGCGACGGTGTCCGAGCGACTCGTCCAGGCAGTCGGGTTCGTTCGTGGCACCGAGGCTGCGCGCTAGCCTCCTCCCGCTGGCGCTGGGCGCGGTGCTGGCGTGCAGCGGCTCCGCCACCGGGCCGGCGCCGTCGACGCCACGCGTCGATTTCGTGGACGGGGCGATCGAGCCGCTGCTCATCCGCGGGCAAACGATCGTCATCGAGGGCTTCGGCTTCGGCGACTCGCAGGGCACCGGCGCGATCAACTTGCCCAAAACGGGCGGCGGCGCGGTGCTCGCTCCGGTTCCGCCCGGCGGATGGAGCGACCGTCTGCTGCGTGCCACGGTCCCCGACAGCGCGGCGAGCGGCCCGCTCACGGTGACGAGCGCCGCTGGCCGCCACCTCACCGCGACCGTCCACATCCTCCCGCACGTCGTCTTCGCCCCCGCCGCGCTGACGTGGCAATCACGCCCCGCCTTTCCTGGAGCGCCCGCGGGAGTGGCGCTCGCCGTCGCCGCAGAGCCGCAGGCATCGGGACTGAAGATCGCCGTGTATGCCGCCGGTGGCGGGGAGCCGCTGGGCGGTGACTCTGCGATCGCGCCCAAGTCCGCCGTATTCGCGACGCAAGTCACCCCCGGCGGCGCCATCAGCGGATGGACCCCGATCTCCGGGCTTCCCGCTCCACGCGCCTACGCCGCGACCGTCGCCGCCAACCGGTTCAACTCCCGCCTCAACGGACGCGCACTCTACGTCATCGGCGGCGTCGACTCGGCGGGTCGCGCCCGCGCCACCGTGTTCCGGGCGCTCGGTTCGGCGGACACCCTCGGCGCATTCACCACAATCGAGGCGCTACCCGCTCCGGTCGCCGGCGCGATGGCGGTGGTGCGCCGCGGACGCATCTACGTCATGGGCGGCGCCGATTCACTGGGTCGGCCGCAGACGAACGTGTTCGTCGGGAGGATCGGCCTCGACGGGCACATCGACGGGTGGTTCGTCGAACCATCGCTCCCGACGCCGCGCGCGTACGGCGGCGGGGCCGTGCTCGACGCCCACGTCACCGTGTTCGCCGGTGTGGCCGACAGCGCACCGCCCGGCGGCGGGCTCGACACCCTGCGGGCACGGCTTACGACTGCGGATGCGGCGCCGACGAGCCTCGTATCGGGGTTCTTCACCGGCGGCTGGGCCCCGGCAACCGCGCCGCTCGCGCAGGGGCGCTCCCAGTTTGCAACGCTGACGTTCGGCGACGTGATCCTCGTGGTCGGTGGCGTCTACGCCGGCGCCGCGGGCGGCGGCGCGGAGACGCTCGCCGCCTCGATCAGCGGCGATTCCCTCGGCAGCTTCACGGGGCCGGTCGGGGTGAACTCGATCTTCGCCCAGGGTGGCGGTGCCCTCGTCGGACCCGCCGGCATCACCTGGCTGGACGGCGACGGGACCGGCCACGCTCTCGTGGTCGGCGGCGTGGACCTCCTTTCTCGGGAGCGCCGGGCCGCGGTGTGGGGCTTCTGACCACGGGGCTCGTGACCGCGCCCGATGCGTGACGGTCGCCCCTTTCCTATCTTGTTGCCCTGGTCCCGGGAGGGGAATGTGCGCGCGATCTGGGCCGTCGGAGTGCTCACGCTGGGGAGTATCACCACACTCGCCGCTCAGCGGGCGGGCGATT
This sequence comes from Gemmatimonadales bacterium, assembly GCA_035262265.1. Classification (GTDB taxonomy): domain Bacteria; phylum Gemmatimonadota; class Gemmatimonadetes; order Gemmatimonadales; family GWC2-71-9; genus DASTHG01. The sequence continues at coordinate 5,119 of DATFTG010000209.1, read as the reverse complement.
TCGAGCTCGGCCTGTTCGGGGCGTACACGAAATACGACAATGCGTTCAACCTCGATGCCGGCATCGGCGGCGGGGCCCGGCTCGCCTACTACGTCACCAGCGCCGTCGGTCTCGGCGCCGACGTGATCTTCAACCGCGAGCAGAACGTCCCTGGATCGCCCGGCGCCACGATGGACCCGCTGCTGGGAAGCGCCGAAGTCATCGTCCGGTTCCCCGCGCTGCTCTACGCGGTGGCCGGCTATTCGCGCATCGACTTCGGCAAGAGCGCGCCCTTCTCCTTCACCGACGGCGGCCTCGGCGGCGGCCTCGGCGTGCGGCTGCCGATCGGGCCGCGGGTCGGTGTGACGCTCGAGGGACGGGCCGTGTACACGCCGTCGACGAACGGCTCCTTCGGCCAGACCCACGCGACACACTTCCTCGTTCTGGGCGGATTGTCGTTCCTGCAGACAGGAGCAGCGCGGCCGCAGAGCGTCGCCCGCGGCCCGAAGGACTCGGACGGCGACGGCGTGCCGGACAAACGGGACGCCTGTCCCAATACGCCGCTCGGCGCCACCGTCGACGTGCGCGGCTGCCCGGCCGATTCCGATCAAGACGCCGTGTACGACGGGATCGACAAGTGCCCAGGCACACCCGCCGGCGCCAAGGTCGACGCCACCGGCTGCCCGCTCGATGCGGATCACGATGGCGTCGCCGACGGTCTCGATCAGTGCCCCGACACCCCCGCGGGAGCGGTCGTCAACAGCTTCGGCTGCCCCACCGATGCGGATGGTGACGGCGTGCCCGACGGCCTCGACAAGTGCCCGGATACGCCCCGGGGAGCCACCGTCGACGCCACCGGTTGCCCCAAGGACAGCGACGGCGACGGCGTAGCCGACGGCATCGACAAGTGCCCCGACACGCCGGTCGGCGCGACGGTCGATGCGAACGGCTGCCCCAAAGACGCCGACAACGACGGCGTCCCCGACGGGATCGACAAGTGTCCCAACACCCCGGTCGGTGCGACAGTCGATGCGACCGGGTGCCCGCTGACGCGCGACTCGGACGGCGACGGGGTCCCCGACAACGTCGATCGCTGCCCGGGCACACCCGCCGGATCGAAAGTGGACCAGTTCGGATGCGTGGTGCTGTTCCGCGAAGAGCGGACGCCGGGAGCACGTCCCACGCTCATTCTGCGTGGCGTGAACTTCGAAACGGGACGCTCGGTGCTGACGGCGGAATCGTTTGCAGTGCTCGATCAGGTGGCCGGCTCACTCGTCGCGAATCCGGAGATCCAGATCGAGATCGCGGGCTATACCGACAACACCGGCTCGGCGCTCATCAACCGGCGCCTGTCGAATGCCCGTGCGTTCGCGGTCCGAGCCTACCTCGCCCGCAAGGGAGTGGCGCCGTCGCGCATGACGGCGCGCGGGTACGGACCGGCGAGTCCGGTGGCGACCAATGCGACGACGGCGGGGCGGGCGCAGAACCGGCGGGTCGAGCTGCACAAGCTGAACCCGTAGCGGCGCTCCGATTCGCTACGATGTCCGGACGCCTGCCGCTGCTCTTCCTCGTCGTCGCCGCGCCGCTGGCAGGGCAGGCGCGGCCGGGAGCGAAGCCCGCACCGAGGCCGGCGCCACGGCTCGTCATCCCGACGCCGCGCTCCGTGCTCGGATTCGATCCGGGAGACGACCGCAAGCTGGCGGACTGGCCCACGCTGGTGCGGTACTACCAGGCGCTGGCGCGCGCCAGCGACCGCGTCGATTACCGCGAGCTCGGCAGGACGACGCTGGGAGCGCCGCTCGTCGCGCTGGTGATCTCGGCGCCGCAAAATCTGAAACAGCTCGACACCTATCGGCGGCTGACGGACCGGCTCGCCGACCCACGCACCCTGCGCACGTCGCGGGACGCACAGGCGGCGGTGCAGGACGACCGCGCCACGGTCTTGATCACCGGCGGCATCCACTCCGATGAAGTCGGTGGCAACCTCACGCCCGCGGTCGTCGCCTACCGCCTCGCCACGGACTCGTCCGCGGCAACACGGGCGATCCTCGACAACGTGATCCTGTGGCTCGTCCCTTCGGTCAATCCCGACGGCGTGTCGATCGTCGCCAAGTGGTATGCCCGCACGCTGGGGACGTCCGCCGAAGGCTCCGATCCTCCCGAGCTGTGGCACCATTACGTGGGGCACGACGACAACCGCGACTGGTACGCATTCACCCAGGTCGAGACGCAGCTCATCGTCGACTCGATCTACAGCATCTGGCATCCGCAGATCGTGCTCGACCTGCATCAGCAGGGTTCCAACGGTTCGCGCATGTTTCTCCCCCCCTACCTCGATCCGATCGAGCCGAACGTCGACCCGCTCCTCGTCGACGGCGTGAACACCCTCGGGACATCGATCGCCTGGGCGCTCGCCGGCCAGGGGAAGACGGGGATTTCGATCAGCTCGATCTACGACGCCTGGACTCCGTCCCGGGCCTACGCGCACTACCACGGGGCGGTCCGGATCCTCTCGGAGGCGGCGAGCGGGCAGCTGGCGAGTCCGGTCCAGGTTCCCGCCGAACGGCTGGAAGCGAACGCCCGCGGCTTCAACGCCCGCGAGCGCTCCTGGAATTTCACCGCCCCCTGGCCCGGCGGGCGCTGGGGGTTGCGCGACATCGTGTCGTACCAGACCGACGTCGCGTTCGCGCTGCTCGAGCACGCCGCCCGTTACCGCGATCGCTGGCTCAGTACCTACCTGTCCGTGGGATCGCGAGCGGTGCGCGGCTGGCGCGGATGGCCCTATGCCTACGTGATTCCACGCCAGCAGGACACAGTCGCGCTGGCCGCGCTGCTCGGCATTCTGGCGCGCGGGCAGGTGGAGATTCGGGTCGCGCAGCAAGCGTTTACCGCGGGCGGTCAGCGTTTTCCGTCCGGAAGCTATGTCGTCGTGTTGCGGCAGCCCTACGCGGCATTCGCGAAGACGCTGCTCGAGGCACAGCACTATCCCGATCGGCGCGTGTACCCGGGGGGGCCGCCCGAGCGGCCGTACGACGTCACGGCGCACACGCTGCCGCTTTTGATGGGGTTGACCGCGGTGGCCGTGAACGACTCGATCCGCGTCTCCCTTTCCGGACCCGTGGCGCCACCGCGTGCGACGGGGAGTTACAGCGGCAGCGATTCGGCGCGCATCGGCCTGTACCGCTCGTACGCGGCGACGATGGATGAGGGGTGGACGCGCTGGGTGTTCGATACCTGGAAGGTGCCCTACACGTCACTCGTCGACTCCGTCGTGCGTGCGGGGAAACTGCACGATCGCTTCGACGTGATCGTCCTTCCCGACGAGTCGCCACATGACATCGCCGAAGGACTGCCCCAGGTCCGCTACCCGGCGCCGTACACGGGCGGGCTCGGCCCCGACGGGATTCAGGCGCTGCGACAGTTCGTCCAGGATGGCGGGACGCTGGTGGCGCTGAACGATGCCAGCCGGTTCGCGATTCAGTCCCTGCTCCTGCCGGTGCGCAACGTGCTCGAAGGACTTCCCGACGAGGACTTCTACGCTCCAGGGTCGATCTTCCGGGCCGACCTCGACCAATCCCAACCCTTGGCCCGCGGGTTGGCGTCGGAAACCGGTGTCTGGTTCGAGAGCGGCCCCGCGTTCGACGTCCTCGATTCGAACGACGTAAAGGTGGTGGCGCGCTATCCCGATGATCCCAAGGACGTGCTGCTCTCGGGGTGGGTGCGGCATCCCGAGCGCGTCGCGGGGCGGGCGGCTTTGGTAGAAGTTCGGGTCGGTACCGGAAAAGTGGTGCTTTTTGGATTCCGGCCGCAGTATCGCGGTCAGAGCTTGGCTACTTACCCATTGCTGTTCAACAGCTTGCGCCATGCCAAGTAATATGTGATGTAGGACTCTTGTCGTTTCTATAGATTTTTCCTATTGTCGCCCCATGAAGGTCCGCTTAAGGATGGTCGTCGCTCTCTGCGGCTCGCTGGTCGGTCCGACCCTCTCACTCCAGGCGCAGCGCTCTCCCGGGGGGACGAGCCTCGTGGCTGAACCGCCGGTGCGGTTCGGCGCCGCGCCCGACGCGAGTCACGTCTCGCTCAAACCGCTCGGGGCGGTGTGGCGCGGCGAATGGCTGAATCAATTCGGCCGTCCGTCGACCGTCAAAGCGTTGTACGTGAACGCGTGGGCGTTCTCCGGAAACCGCCTCTGGCAGCTCGTCCGCATGATCGAGGGCACCGAGATCAACTCGCTCGTGATCGACGTGAAGGACGATACCGGCTGCCTGTTGTATCGGTCGCAAGTGGAGACGGCGCAGCAGATCGGCGCCAGCGCGTGCGCCCGCATCGCGGACGTGCGCGCCCGCCTCGACACGCTGCACGCCCACGGCATCTACGCCATCGCCCGCATCGTCGTCGCCAAGGACCGGCTGCTCGCCGAGCACAAGGCGGCCTGGTCGGTCAAGTCCACCGCGGGCGGGTTGTGGCGCGACCGGATCGGAATGGCGTGGGTCGACGCCTACAACGATTCGGTGTGGGTGTACTCCGGCCAACTGGCGCGGGAAGCGGTGTCGCTCGGCTTCGGTGAAGTGCAGTTCGATTACGTCCGCTTCCCCGATGAGCCCAAGTCCCGGATGGTAACGGCCATCTTTTCGGCCCGCGCCAATGGCGAGACGCAGCGCGAGGCGGTCCGCCGCCATATCAAACTGCTCGCCGACTTCGTCCGGCCGCTGGGCGTTCCCGTGACCTTCGACGTCTTCGGGCTGACCGCATCCGTGACTACCGGGGACCTGGGGATCGGCCAGGTGTGGGAGGATTTCTCGGACGTCGCCGACGTGCTGCTCCCGATGGTGTATCCCAGCCATTACAAGGGGGGGTCGTTCGGCTTCCGCAGTCCCAACGCCAACCCCTACGGGGTGGTGCGCTACGCCCTGAGCGACGCGCTGTCCCGCTCGCGGGCACCGAATACGGCCGAGATCCGGCCCTATCTGCAGGCATTTACCCTCGGCCGGCGGCTGCCGCGCTACACCCCCACGGAGATCCGGGACCAGATCCGGGCCGCGCGGGACGTGGGGATCGAGTCGTGGGTACTGTGGAATCCGCGCAGCATCTACCAAAGAGCAGCCCTTCCTCCGTATCCTTCTACCGGCAGGGGCCGAGA
>DATFTG010000208.1:0-3332 GCA_035262265.1 Gemmatimonadales bacterium | reverse complement strand
GACCGGGTTCGTGTTCGCACTCCACCAGGGCCGCAGCGGACTGCTCGGGTTCGCCGGGTTCCAGGGCAAGGACCTGATCCCCGACTTCACCGCGGGGCACGCGGCGCTGATCATCCTCACGTGGACCGCGGGCACTGCGCTGGTGATGTGGCTCGCGGAGCTCATCACGCAGCGCGGGATCGGCAACGGCATGTCGATCATCATCTTCGCTTCGGTCGTTTCGCGCCTCCCCGCGCAGGGATCGTCGATCTACAGCGAGGGCAGCAAGTTCCAGTTCTTCACGATCCTCGCCATCGGCATCGCGATGATCGTGGGGATCGTGTTCGTCGAGTCGGGGCAGCGTCGCATCCCGGTCCAGTTCGCGAAACGGGTTGTCGGCCGGCGCATGTACGGCGGGCAGAGCACCTACATACCGCTGAAGGTCAACCAGTCGGGCGTGATCCCCGTCATCTTCGCGAGCTCGATCTTGTCGTTCCCGGCCCTCATCGCCACGGCCACGCCGTGGAAGGGGCTGCAGGAGTTCATCAATGACAACCTGATCCAGCGCCAGAGCTGGTTCTACATCGGTCTGTACACGCTGCTGATCATCTTCTTCGCGTACTTTTACACCGCGATCGCGTTCAACCCCGCCCAGCAGGCCGACATCATCCGGAAACAGGGCGGGTTCATCCCCGGCATCAGACCAGGGCCGCCGACGGAGCGGTACCTGGCCAAGACCCTGAACCGGATCACGCTGCCGGGATCGCTGTTCCTCGCCACGATCGCGATCGCGCCGCTGCTGGTGTTCGCGTTGTGGGACATCAGACAGTTCCCGTTCGGTGGCACCGCGCTGCTGATCACCGTGGGCGTGGCGCTCGAGACCATGAAGCAGATCGACAGCCAGTTGATGATGCGCAACTACGAGGGCTTCCTCGCCTAGTCGGAGTGCACCGATGAGCCGCGGTCCCCGACTCGTTCTGCTCGGCAAGCAGGGCGCCGGGAAGGGCACACAAGCCTCCCGCCTCGCCGAGCGGTACGGGATCGAGCACGTCTCGACGGGTGATCTGTTCCGGGCCGCGGCCGCGGCCGGGACCCCGGCCGGCAAGGAAGCGGAGCAGTACATGAACCGTGGGGACCTCGTGCCCGACGACCTCACGCTGCGCATCGTCGAGGAGCGCTTCGCCGAGGACGGTCTCGTCGATCGGGGCTTCGTGCTCGACGGCTTCCCGCGCACGCTGCCGCAGGCCGAGACGCTCGAGGAGGTGCTGGACGGGCACCCCCTCGACCTGGTGATCAACCTGGACGTCCCGACCGACATCGTCCTCGACCGGATCGCGGGGCGGCGCGTGTGCGAGAACTGCGGCACCACGTACCACGTCAACGCGCCGCCACAGAAGAGCTGGACGTGCGACGTGTGCGGCGGGAAGGTTGTCCAGCGTGAGGACGACACCGAAGAAGCGGTGATGCGCCGGCTCGAGCTCTACGAGGAGGAGACCGTCCCGATCATCGAGTTCTACCGCCGACTCGGGAAGCTCGTCGTGGTCGAAGGCACCGGGAGCAGCGACGACGTCTTCGGGCGCGTGGTCGCCCAGGTCAACCAGCGGCTCAAGTCGCTGCAGACATGATCACGCGCAAGACCCCCGAGCAGATCGCGATCATGCGCCGGGCGGGGCGGGTCGTCGCCGAGATGCACGAGGTGTGCATCCGGGCCGCCAAGCCGGGCGCGACGACCGCCGACGTCGACGAAGCTGCCCGCGAGGTGCTCGACCGCCGGGGGGCCCGCTCGAACTTCCTCGGCTACGGGAACCCGCCGTTCCCGGGCGTGGTGTGCGCGTCGCCCAACGAGGTGATCGTGCACGGGATCCCGTCGCCGAAGGTCGTGCTGCACGAGGGCGACATCCTCTCGATCGACTGCGGAGCGATCATCGAGGGCTGGCACGGCGACGCCGCAGTGACGGTGCCGATCGGCGAGATCGACGACAAGTCGCGGCGGCTGCTCGACGTCACCCAGGCGTCGCTCGAGGCGGCGATCGAGCGCGTGACCGTCACCAGCCGCCTCGGCGACATCGGCGCCGCCGTCGAGGGCGTCGCCGAGGGCGCCGGGTTCTCGGTCGTGCGGGAGTACGTGGGTCACGGGATCGGGACGGCCATGCACGAGGAGCCTCAGATCCCGAACTACGGGCCGCCCGGGCGAGGGCTGAAGCTCAAGGAGGGGATGGTCCTCGCCATCGAGCCGATGGTGAATGAGGGCGGGCCGCAGACCGAGCTCCTCCCCGATGGCTGGACGGTGGTCACTCGGGACGGGCGGCGCTCGGCCCACTTCGAGCACACGGTCGCCGTGACCGCCCACGGCCCCGAGGTCCTCACCCGGCCCGGGTGAGCACCGCCGACGGGGCGACGGGCCGAGACCCCGAATTCTCAAGGGTTCCGCGGGTCGAGTAGACTTTTCAGTCGCCCCCAGGGTGTGCCGAGGTCCTTCGGCGCGCCCGTCCCCGAGTTCCGTAGGCGGTGGAAGTCCTGGCCAAGCCCAAAGACGACACGATCCTGGTGGAGGGCACGGTGGTCGAGCCGTTGCCCAACGCCATGTTCCGGGTCGAGCTCGAGAACGGGCACAGGGTGCTCGCGCACATCTCCGGGAAGATGCGGATGCACTACATCCGGATCCTGCCCGGCGATCGCGTCCAGGTGGAGCTCACCCCCTACGACCTCGGCCGGGGTCGCATCACCTACCGGTACAAGTGATCACGAGCAGGAACGGCACGTGAAAGTTCGTCCCTCGGTCAAGAAGATGTGCGAGAAGTGCAAGGTGATCCGCCGTCACGGGACCGTGCGCGTCATCTGCACCAACCCACGCCACAAACAGCGGCAAGGCTAGGAGCACTGATGGCCCGCATCGCCGGCGTCGACATCCCCCGCGAGAAGCGCTTGGAGGTATCGCTCACCTACATCTACGGCATCGGTCGCACGACCGCGCGCACCGTCGCGCAGGCGACCGACATCTCACCCGATACGCGAGTACGCGACCTCACCGACGACGAGGTCGCGAAGCTGCGCACGTTCATCGACCAGAACGTGAAGGTCGAGGGCGACCTGCGGCGCGAGGTCTCGCAGGACATCAAGCGCAAGATGGAGATCGGCACCTACCAGGGCGTTCGTCACCGGCGCGGCCTCCCGGTGCACGGGCAGCGCACGCGTACCAACGCGCGCACCCGCAAGGGCCCGAAGAAGACAGTGGCCGGCAAGAAGCGGGCGAGGAAATAGGGATGGCGAAGCCAGCGGCGGGTGGACGACGGCCCAGGCGGCGTGAGCGCAAGAACATCGCCTACGGCACCGCGCACATCAAGTCGTCGTTC
>DATFTG010000207.1:0-5278 GCA_035262265.1 Gemmatimonadales bacterium | reverse complement strand
ATGTTCCGACGCTTCTCGCGGCTGCGCAGCACTTCCCGGATGGGCTGAAGGTGTGGCTGTTCTGGGGCTTCTTCTTCGCCTTTGCTATCAAGGTGCCGATGTTCCCGTTCCACACCTGGCTCCCCGACGCGCACGTCGAAGCGCCGACGGCGGGCTCGGTCATCCTCGCCGGCGTCCTCCTGAAAATGGGGACCTACGGCTTCCTGCGATTCGCCCTGCCGTTCTTCCCGCAGGTGGCGCTGCACCCCACGGTGCAGGCGGTGGTGGTGACGCTGTCGCTCGTCGGCATCATCTACGGCGGCCTCGTCGCGATGGTGCAGCCCGACGTGAAGAAGCTCGTCGCCTACAGCTCGGTCTCGCACCTCGGCTTCGTGATGCTCGGCATCTGGGCGCTGACGCTCCAGAGCGTGCAGGGCGCGCTGCTCGTGATGATCAATCACGGGCTTTCGACCGGCGCGCTGTTCTTCCTCGTGGGCATGCTCTATGAGCGGCGCCACAGCCGGCTGATCGAGGCGTTCGGCGGCCTGGCGCGCGTCGTGCCGCTGCTCGCCACGGCCCTCACCATCGTGTCGCTGTCGTCGATCGGGCTCCCCGGCACGAACGGCTTCGTGGGTGAGTTCCTGATCCTCATCGGAGCGTTCCGCACCTACCCCTGGGCCGCCGGCATCGCCACCACGGGCGTGATCGTAGCGGCGATGTATCTGCTGTGGGCGCTGCAGCGCGTGATCTTCAACAAGCTCGACAAGCAGGAGAACGAGCACCTGCCCGACCTGTCGTGGCGGGAGGCGCTGGTGCTGGTGCCGATCCTCGCCGGCATCTTCTGGATCGGGCTCTATCCGAAGCCGATCCTGCAGCGCATGGAGCCGGCCGCCCAGCATCTCATCGACACGCTGCGCCCCGGCGCGCAGGCCGCCCTGCGATGAATCTCGATCTCTCGACCTCCCGCGGCCTCGTGACCGGACTGCTCCCCGAGCTCGTCCTCACCGCGTGGGGACTGGTGCTGCTCGCCGTCGTCGCCTGGCGCCACAAGACGCCGCGCGATCTGCGGATCGCCGGGTGGATGACGCTCGCCGCCTTTGCGAACAGCGCAGTGGCGGTGTGGTGGCTGTGGTGGAACCGCGTGGGCGCCGAAGGGATCACGCCGATGGTGGCGGTGGACGATTTCCGCTACGTAGCGGACTTCCTGTTCCTTGGCGCCGGCGCGCTGACGGTGATGTTCTCGTTCGCCTACCTCGAGCGTGAGTCGCTGCTGGCGCCCGAGTATTACGTGCTGCTCGTCTTCGCCACGATCGGGATGATGCTGATGGCCGGCGGGGAAGATCTGATCGTCATCTTTCTCGGTCTCGAGCTGATGTCGGTCTGCGTCTACGTCCTGGCGGGCGTCGATCGCAAGAGCGCCCGGGCCGCCGAGGCGGCGTTGAAGTATTTCCTGCTGGGCGCATTCGCGTCGGCCTTCCTGCTGTACGGGATCGCCCTCGCTTACGGCGCCACGGGAACGACCAACCTGTCGCTGATCGGGATGCAGGTCGCTTCGCTCGGGCTGGCCCACAGCCCGCTGCTCCTGATCGGGCTCGGGCTGCTGCTCGTGGGATTCGGCTTCAAGACCGCCGCGGTGCCGTTCCACATGTGGGCGCCCGACGTCTACGACGGCTCGCCCACGCCGGTGACCGGCTTCATGGCGACGGCGGTGAAGGCCGCGGCGTTCGTCGCGCTGGCGCGGGTGCTGGTCGAGGCGTTCTCCGCCACGGCGGCCTGGCACGGTATCGTGATCGGGCTCGCCGTGCTGACGATGGTGATCGGCAATCTCGTCGCCCTGGCACAGCGCAGCGTGAAGCGCATGCTCGCCTACTCGTCCGTCGCGCACGCCGGCTACCTGCTGGTCGCCGTATCCGCGGGTACGGCTCTGGGCAATGCGGCGGTGCTGTTCTACCTGGCGGCGTACGGTCTCACGTCGATCGCCGCGTTCGCGCTCGTGGCGGCACGCGGCCGGGGCGGGGAGAGCGATCTGCAGATCGACGACCTCGCGGGGCTCTCGACTGACAGGCCGTGGCTCGCGTTCGCGCTCGCGGCGTGCATGCTGTCGCTGCTCGGATTCCCCGGAACCGCCGGCTTCATCGGGAAGTGGTACATCCTGCTGGCCGCCGTCGGCACCGGCAAGGTGTGGCTCGCTACCGTGCTCGTGCTCACGAGCCTGATCTCGGCTGGGTACTATCTCCCCGTGATCATGGCGATGTACATGCGTCCGGTGCCGTTCGCCAACGCGCACGCCGGCCTCAAGTTCGGCCGGCTGGGGCTGGTGGCGCTGGCGGCATGCATCGCGGCGGTGATCTATTTCGGCATCGCGCCTCACCGGCTGCTCGACCTCGCGCGAGAAAGTGGCGCCGCGCTGCAACCGTCCGGCCTCACCACTCCCGTAGCGGGACACTGACCTTGGGGACCCCGTGAACGTCCCCGCAACGATCTTCCGTCAATACGACATCCGTGGTACCACGGGCGATCAGCTCACGCCCGCGCTGGCGCGCGCCGTCGGCGCGGCCTACGCCACCTTCGCCCGCGTCAAACTGGGCCGGCCGGTCGTCGTCGCCCTCGGCCGCGACAACCGCCCCTCCGGAGAAGAGCTGGCTCCCGCTGTGGCGGACGGGGTCGTCGCCGCGGGAGGGCGCGTGGTGGACGTGGGGACCGTCCCGACGCCGGCGCTCTATTTCGCGACGCATACGCTCGAGGTCGACGGCGGCATCCAGGTCACCGGATCGCACAATCCCCCGGAGTTCAACGGCTTCAAGATGGTGCTCCTGGGAGAAGCGATTTACGGCGACGACATCCAGAAGCTCTACCAGATGATCAGCGCCGACGAGCTGGACCAGAGATCGGGGGGGACGCGCGTTGCGGACACAGGTGTGCTGGCGGCTTACCGTGCCGCGATCGTGAAGCACAATACGCCGCTCGCCCGGCGCGTGAAGGTCGTGGCCGATTGCGGGAACGGCGTCACGAGTCTCGTCGCGATCCAGACGCTGCGCGATCTGGGATGCGACGTCGTGGCGCTGTTCGACACCTCCGACGGGCGCTTCCCGCACCACCACCCCGATCCGACGGTGGTCGAGAACCTGAAGGACCTGCAGGCGGCGGTGAAAAAGGAGAAGGCCGAGCTGGGGATCGCGTTCGACGGCGACGGGGACCGCATCGGCGCCGTGGACGAGCAGGGCACGCCGATCTTCGGCGACGTGCTGCTGGTCCTGTTCGGCCGCGATCTGGCGCGGCGGTTCGGGAAGGGGAAGCCGGTCATCTTCGACGTGAAGTGCTCGGAGATCCTGCCCGAAGAGCTCGAGCGCGCCGGCCTCGTGCCGACGATGTGGAAGACGGGACACTCGCTCATCAAGCAGAAGATGAAAGACACCGGGGCGCCGCTGGCGGGCGAGATGAGCGGCCACGTCTTCTTCGGGGGCGACTGGTTCGGATTCGACGACGCGCTGTTCGCCGCCGCCCGGTTGCTGCAGTACATCGCGCAGAGCCCGGGGCCGTTGTCCCGGCACCTCGCCGACCTGCCGCAGACGGTGTCCACGCCGGAGATGCGGGTCGACTGTCCCGACGAGCGCAAATTCCCGCTGGTGGAAGAAGCGGCGCAATACTTCGCGACCAAGTATCCCGTCTCCACCCTGGATGGCGTACGCATCAAGTTCGCCGAGGGGTGGGGACTGCTCCGGGCATCGAACACGCAGCCGGTGCTGGTGATGCGCTTCGAGGCGAAATCGCCCGCGGCGCTTGCGGCGTACCGTGGCGAAGTCGAGGGGTGGCTGGCGCGCCACGCGTCCGGGCCGTGACCCTGGGTGGGCGGCGCCGCGGCCGCGCGCTGCTGATTGCGGCGGCGTGTGTGGCGGTGCTGCTCGTCGCCGGCCGCTGGCTCGCCGTAGAAACCGTCGAGCATGCCTGGGCCGCCACCGTCCGCGGCGGGCCGGTGTACCTCGAAATCCGCTTGTGGCAGCGCGTGTCCCACTGGCTGGTGATCGCGATCGCGGTGGTGTGGGGCACCGGCAACCTCTACATCGTCTATCGCGCCATCGGGTCCGTGCAGATGCCGCGCCGCATCGGCAATCTCGAGATCGTCGAAGCGGTTCCGCAGCGCCTCCTCCTCACCCTCGCCATCGTCATCGGCGTCGTCTTCGGCTTCGGCCTGTCGTGGGGTACCGGCGACTGGTGGCGCGAAGCGTTTCTGGCGAACGCTCCCCCGGTGCTGTTCGGCCATCCCGATCCCATCCTCCACAAGGACGCCGGGTACTACGCGCAGACCCTGCCCTGGGCGATCGAGCGCGAGCAGTTCCTCCTCATCTCCACTCTCACCGCCGCCGTGCTGTGCGGCTTCCTCTACCTCGGCATCGGGTCGCTGCGCTGGCAGCGCGGGCGACTGGTCGCGAGCCCGCACGCGCGGGCCCACCTCGGCGTGCTGGGCGCCGGCGTCGCCGCCGCGATCCTGTGGGGCGCGCTGCTCGACCCCGCCGAGGTGGTGGCGGGACTGCACGGCGCGCTGTCGAGCTCGCTCATCTCCGTGCGGGTCCGCGGCTCCGGGGTCATCGTCGCGGCGGCGGGGCTCGCGGGGGCGTTGAGCGTCGCCTGGATCTGGTGGGACCGGCCCCGCTGGCCGGCGACCGGCTGGGGCGTCGTGGGGCTCACGCTGCTCCTGGTGTACGGCATCCTGCCGTCGGTCCGCGGTCGTAACGCGGCGGAGCTGTACCCCGCAGACCGGCGGGTCTTCGAAGAGATGGCGTTCGGCGCGAATCCGCACCTGCGCACCGACATCGCAGGCTTTCCGACGATTGCGGCGTTCGTCGCCGCGGAGCCGCTGTGGAGTCCGCAATGGGTCGCCGCCGTGGCGCGCAGGCGGCTGCAGGCGGTTGAGACGGTGGGCGGCGTGCAGTTGTCGCATTCCATCGCCGGAGCGCCGCTGTGGCTCGTGGCCCGCGCGCCGAACGACACGGCGCTCTCGTCGCAGAAGCCGCCGCCGACGTGGGACCAGGTGCATCGCGGAGCACGCACCGCGACCGGCGCGCCGCTGGGACTCGTCGAGACCGACAGCGGGGCGCTGGCTCCGGCGCCGCTCGACGTACGCGACTCGCTGGAGTGGTTCGGAGCGGGATTCGGCCAGTATGCCGTGACGGACCGAGCCGCGCAGGCCGCTTCGGGCATTCCGTTGACCGGCACCTGGCGCAAGATCGCCCTGGCCTGGGTGCTGCAGAGTCCGGAGATCGCCCGCCAGACCACCCCGGCCGAGCAGCTGCAATGGCGG
>DATFTG010000206.1:0-6295 GCA_035262265.1 Gemmatimonadales bacterium | reverse complement strand
AGGATCGGAGCGCCGCGTCCCCGGAGACGAAGGGGTCGCAGCAGCATCTCGATTTGGTTCGCTCATCTTTCCTCCGGCACGGTGTCGCGTGTTGACCCGGGGAAGTTGGCTTGAAGCACACCCACGGGTCAACAGCGGCAGCGCTACCGGATCAGCATCCGGATGAGGAGTAGCTGACGTCCTTATCGGCGTAGACGAGGCACCCGTTCCCGTCGCTCCCGAACATCCCACCGGAGCGGGTGTACGCGCTGTAAGCGCCTCCCCCGTAGCCCTGCGCGGCCCGCGCGCGGGCGACCATCACGAGGTTGATCAGGGGCGGGCCGCCTTCCAGCCCGGCATTGCCCTGCGCATCCACCCAGTAGCGGCCCGGATACACCGCTCCGAGCAGCTGCTGGAGCGCCAGCACGTCCTGCACCGGGAGCTGGCGACCGTTGATGAAGACCGCCGTCGTTCCATGCGAGGCATCGACCCGCAGCGGGCCGCCGATCTCGAGCCCGGCCATGGTGAATCCGGCGGTCGGCCCACCGCTGAATCCCCAGGCGCCCGAGACGCGGTCGTACCAGTACGAGCCATCCGGAACGCGAGCCCTGGAGGCCTGTTCCAGAGCCAGCAATTGAGTGTCGGGAAGCTGGACGGCGTTGACGATGACGTGGCGCGACTGCGAATCGGCGCGTGCAGGAAGCAGCGCGAGCGAGAGCAACAGCCCAGCTGAGACGTGACGGACCGCACGGGCGGACATGTCGACCTCTTCGGGTGGCTCGGTTGCCGCCAATTTACAACGCGACCCTGCCGCGACGCTGTAAGCCGAGTCACACCTGGAGTCACCCGAACAGCAATTTCCCCGCGACGAACAGCAGGAACACGCCGAAGCCGCGTCGCAGCGTCGTGTCCGTCATTCCACCCGCGAGCTTTGCGCCGATCAACGCACCCAGGAACAGACCGCACGCGACGATGGCCGCGTACACGAGATTCACCTGGCCGCGCTTGTAATACTGCAGGAACCCCAACAATCCTACCGGCAACAGCAGCGCACCGAGCGATGTCCCGTTCGCGGTGTGTTGTGGGAGTTTCGCCAGGAGCACGAGGCCCGGCACGACCACGATCGCGCCGCCGACGCCGAACAGGCCGGAGATCACACCGGCTACGAGACCCAACACCGCCACGAATGCATAGGTCATGCGTCACTCCTCGTCGCTGATGGTTCGGCACCCCACCCACCACCTCCCGGCGTCTCGATGCGCAGGACGTCGCCGGCGGCGAGCGAAACATTCACCTTCGCGGGGAGGGGCGCGCCGTTTTTCAGGTTGATGCCGCAGGACCCGTCGGCACCGCCGGCGGAGCCGCGCGGCGGATGCCGGCGCCGCTCGGACAGGATGCTGGCTTCAGCGGGGACGAGCAGCTCGATCTCCCGCACCACGCCGGCGCCGCCGCGCCAGCGTCCCTCCCCACCGCTCGCCGCGCGTAACGCGTACTCGCGTACGCGGACCGGACACTCCAGCTCGAGCACCTCGATCGGCGTATTGCGCGTGTTCGACATTCCCACGTGCACCCCGGACGCCCCGGCACCACTCGGGCCCGCACCCTGGCCGCCGCCCAGAGTCTCGTAATACGTCCAACCCGGTGCGCCCAGGGTCACATTATTCATCGTGCCCTGCCCCTGGGCGGGCACCGGCACACCGCCGGCGGCGAGCGCCCGGAACACCGTATCGGCGATGCGCTGCGACGTTTCGACATTCCCCGCGGCCACCGCGTGGGGCCAGCGCGCGTTGACGAGGCACCCCGCTGGCGCCGTGACGCGAACGGTGCGGGCCACCCCCGCGTTCATCGGCACTCCCGCACCGATGATCGTCTGCACGACGAACAGCACCGCGGCGTGCGTGACCGCGAGCGGGCAATTGACGTTGCCAGGGACGGCGGGAGCGGTCCCCGTGAAGTCGGCGTGCAGGCACCCGCCTTCGAGCGTCACAGTGACGCGAATGGGAATGTCGGCGTCCGTGATCCCGTCGCCTTCGAGGAAGTCGGTCGCGACCGCCGGTCCCTGCGACCCGAGCGGCAGCCGCGCGAGCATCGCGCGGGCGCGCGTTTCCGCATCGTCCATCAGGGCCCGCGCCGCCTCCTGCAGGAACGCCCAACCGTGGCGCGCTGCGAGCGACCACATCCCCTCCGCCCCGCGCTCCACCGCGGCCTTCTGCGCGGCCAGGTCCGCGCGGCGGATCTCCGGCGTTCGGACGTTGGCCAGCACCAGCCGCTCGACGTCCGGTGTGAGCAACAGCGGCGGCAGTACGACCCCTTCAGCGAAGAGCTCGCGGGCACCCGCCGGCATGCTCCCGGGAGTCGCTCCGCCCACATCCGAGTGATGGGCCCGAACCACGCTGTATCCACCGATCCCGTCGACGGTGCGGATCACCCCGATGAGCGTGAGATCGGGCAGGTGCGAGCCGCCGGCGTAGGGGTCGTTCAGGATGTACAGCTCGCCGGGCTGCGGCTGCTGGGCACGCACTGCCTGAACGGCGTCGGCCAGCGCCCCGAGGTGAACGGGGATATGGGCGGCCTGCGCGATCATGTCGCCGGCGGCGTCGAACAGCGCGGCCGAGGCGTCGCGTCGCTCGCGAATATTCGGCGACACGGCTGAGTGAATGAGGACGAGCCCCATCTCTTCTGCAACACCGGCGAACGCGTGGGCCATCACTTCACGGGCGACGGCGTCGAGCATCACACACGCTCCACAATGACGGCGCCGCTCTGGTGGACTGTGCCGCGCCACCCCGGCTCGACGAGCGCCGTGGCATCAGGTCCCGCGAGCACCGCCGGCCCCGGGATACGCGTGCGTGGCGGCAGCTCGCCGAGCGGCCACACCTGTGCCCGCACCCGCTCCCCCCGGACCACCATGCGACGCCACCCGGGCGTCGGCCGCCCGATTCCCACCCGCCGCCCGAGTGCGGGAGCCGGCGCGGGACGCTCGGCGACGACGCGCACATTGACGATCTCCACCGGACCGGCGACCCCGCCGTGCCGGTAGCGCGCCTGGTGCGCCGCGTTGAATGCGGCTTCGATGCCGTCCGGCTCGCCGTTGGTCAGCGGCACGGTGATCTCGTATCCCTGCCCCACGAAGCGGCAGTCCGCGAGCCGTTGCAGCGCGGCCCCTTCCAGCAGCGTCGCGGCACGCGCTTCCAGATCGGCGAAGGCGGCGAGCACGGCTGATCGCTCCGCGGCGCCGGCGCGCCGATGCAGCGCGGCGACCAGCTCTACCCGCTCCGCCGCCGCCGCGAGCCCCAGCGCCGACAACACGCCGGGATGCGGCGGCACGAGCACCGTCCGCATACCGAGCTGATCGGCGAGGGCGCAACCGAACAGCGGCCCGGCGCCGCCGAACGGCACGAGGGTGAGGCGCCGCGGGTCGACGCCGCGGGCGACGCTGACGCGCCTCAGCGCCCGCGCCATGACGGCCGTGGCGACGTCGACGATGCCCGCGGCGGCGCGGCGCACGTCGCCGTCGAATCCCCGCGCCACCGGTCCGAGGGAGCGCTCCGCCGCCGCCACGTCGAGGTGCACCGTTTCGGCGAGCGCCCAGTCGGGGTCGAGCCATCCCAGCATGAGACAGGCGTCGGTCACGGTCGGCTCCGTGCCGCCGCGCCCGAAGCACGCCGGCCCCGGCGTCGCGCCGGCGCTGCGCGGCCCGACCTTCAACGCCCCGGCGTCATCCACCCAGGCGATGCTGCCACCACCGGCGCTGACGGTCTCGATCAGCACCGCGGGCAGGGCGAGCGGCACGCCGCCGACGACCGTCGACCCTTCCTCGCGCGCCTCCCCTCCCTGCACCAGGCTCGCGTCGGCGCTGGTACCGCCCATATCGAGGGTGAGGAGGTCCGGGTGTCCGACGACGGCGCCGAGCACCCGCGCCCCCACGACCCCACCGACCGGGCCCGACAGCGCGAGCGACGCCGCCGATTGTGCCGCCACGCCGGCAGCGACGGTCCCACCGCCGGACGTCATCAACCGGAACGCAGCGACTTTGCGCGACGCCGCGGCGGCTTCGGCCCGCGTTACGTACCCGGCCACCAGCTGACGCAGATAGGCTTCCGCCGACGTCGTGGCGCAGCGCTCGTACTCGCGGAAGACGGGCAATACTTCGTGACTCGCGATCACGGGGGTGTGCGGCAGTGCGGCGCGCAGGGCCGCGGCCACGCGACGCTCGTGTCCGGGGTGGCGGAAGGCGAACAGAAACACGATGGCGACCGCTTCGGCCTGCAGCGCACTGATCACGGCCACCACGCGATCCACTTCTCCATCGATGAGCGGTGTGATCACTCCGTCCGGACCGGCACGCTCCGCTGCGCCGACGACATCGTCGCGCCGCACCAGCGGCGGCGGATGGTCGAGACCGAGATCATACAGTGCGGCGCGATCCTGTCGCCGCAGCCAGAGGAGATCCTCGAAGCCGGCGGTCGTGACGAGAGCGGTACGCGCGCCGCGGCGCTCGAGCAGCGCGTTCGTGGCGATCGTGGTGCCGTGCACCAAGAGCTCGATCGCGGCGCCGGGAGGCACGGCGAGCGCGTCACACGCCTGGAAGAGGCCGACGGAGGGATCGTCGGGGGTGCTCAGCACTTTGCGGATGTCCAGCGCGCCATCGGGCGCCACGGCGACGAGATCGGTGAAGGTTCCGCCCACATCTACACCGACGCGCATTTGCGCTCCAATGCAGAATGAAGAATGATGAATGCAGAATGATGGTTCTCCCAATTCTGCATTCCGCATTCGGCATTCTGCATTATGAGGCTCGATGACCGATCTTGTGCACCACCAGCCCGCCGATCATGACGAGCGTCCCGATCACCGCCAGCCGCCCCGCCCAGTCCCCCCATTGCACATACAGGGTCCGTACGTCACTGGTCATCAGCTGTCCCGTCACGACGGCTTGCGTCTCCAGCTCCGATTGACCGGTCGCGCGTCCGAGAGGGTCGACAAACTCCGAAACGCCGTCATTGGCGCCACGCGCGATGCCCATGCGCGTTTCGATCGCCCGTAATACGAGATGGGACGCGTGCTGATACGGGGCCGCGGTACGGCCGAACCAGGCATCGTTCGTGATGTTGACGAGGAAATCAGCGCCTGCCGCGCGATACTTCCGCGCCAGGTCTTCGAACGCCGACTCGTAACACACCACGACTCCGGCGCGTCCCAGGGACGTCGGGAAGAGCGGCAACGAGTCCCCACGACCGAACCCACCCGACCACCGGCCCAGTCCGGGTAGGGCGCGAAACCACGCCACGGGTACGAACGGCACCCGTTCGACGACGGGCACGAGGTAGTGCTTTTCGTACACGCCGTGCGGTCGCCACTGCCCCAGTGTGTCGAACAACACCGCCGCGTTGTAGACGGTGTAGCCGCGATCGCGTAGCCGATAATGGACCACGCCCGTCAATACCGGAATCCGGTGCTCAACGGCGAACGCGTTGATCCTGGCCTGCCACTCGGGGTGATCCTCGATGAGCCCGGGTACCGCCGCCTCGGGCCACACCACGAGACCCGGCCGGACCCCCGCCGTTGCCGTGCGCGACAGACCGAGCAGCAGGCCGACCTCGCTGTCGGCGATGGCGGGATCCCATTTCTCGTCGAAGCCGATATTCGGCTGCACCAGGGTAATCGTACCCAGCGGGCGCAGTGGCAGCGTCCGCTCGCGCCAGGTGCCGTATCCCCACGCGGCGAGCAGCGTGAGCAGCACGGGACCGAGTCGCCGGACGTAGCGTGGCGCTCCCAGAAGCCCCTGCCCCGCGATCGCCATCGCCACGAGCACGTTGCACCACACCAGCCACAACGTCACGCCGCGCGCGCCGCCGATGTCGGCCCATTGCACCAGCACCCTGCCGTCGGCGAGCGACGTACCGAGACCGAGCCAGGGAAACGCCACATCGCCGAGGTGGCCGACGGCCCACTCGAGCGTCGTCCACGCCAGCGGAAAGACCAAGAACAGCGGGAGCCGCGGGTACACGCTGCGCACGCGGCCGACAAACCAGAACAGCCCGCCCATGAAGACGCCGAGCAAATAGACGGTGATCGCGTAGCCGAGCGCCGCGAAGGGAGTGAAATGCCACAGCGCGACCACCATCCAGTACAGCACGAAGGCGTTGGTGATGAGACCGTAGCGGAACCCCCAGCGCCACGCGGCGCGCGGGTTCCCCTCGGTGTCGAACAACAACAGGACGGGTGGGACGAGGGCGACGAAACTGAGAAACGGCAGGGGGAACGGTGGATAACATCCCGCGAGCGCGACAGCGCCAAGCGCGACCAAGATCCA
>DATFTG010000205.1:0-17212 GCA_035262265.1 Gemmatimonadales bacterium | reverse complement strand
ATCGGCAGCCCCACCGACAGGATCCGCACCCGGAGACCGGCGTCGCGCCGCACGACGTCGTGGACCTGATCCGCCAACGCCTGCGGCCGGAGCGCCGCGAGCGCGCGCACCGTGGGCGCCACGCGGCCGCAGAGGTGCGCTTCGTACAGCATCTTCGTGAGCCGCGGCGGGCCCAGCATCTCGTAGGCGACGGAGTGCTCGCCGCGCTCACGCTCCAGAGCGTCGAGCCGCTCGAGCGCCGCAGCGCGCAGCACGCCGGCGCGATACGTCGGGCCGGCGGTCGCGCTGTCGAGCGCCGTGATCACGTCCCGCCCCGTGGGCCGCCCTTCCAGCTCGAGAATGACGTAGTCGGCGACTTCTTCCGGCGTGATGAACTCCATCTGGCCGAGCGCCGTCACGGTGGCGAACTCGTCGCGCGCGAACAGCCCGTTCTCCCCGGTATTGATGTAAACACCCTCGAGATGCTTCCCGAGATCGCGCCACACGACGGCGCCGTCGAACGCGCGCGCGGTGGGCACCGGCTCGGGACAGTCCACGAGCGGGATCGGCTTGCCGCGCCGCCATACCGGACCGGCGCCGATCTCCCGCCAGGCGATCGTCGCCGTCGGCTTCACCTCGATCGTCGCCGGGCCATCGGGGGTGCGCCCGAGCAGAAACAGCAGCAGCGTCTGCGCGCCCGCGACCGCCGACTTCGTCAACAGCGTGCGGCTGGGGCGCTCCTCGGAATGCGTGTAGGGAATATTGAATCCCATGCCGCCGGTGCCCGACGTGCCGATCTTGACGTACGCCCGCACTCCGCCGCGCCGCAATCCTTCGTGCAGCAGCTGCGTGTGCCGGATCAGCTGCGGCATCGTGAGGGTGAGGACGTGACCTTCGACCGCCGCCGCGTCGAGCGTGCCGGCCCGCGCCCGCTCGAGCAGGGTGCGGGCGCTCTGAAAAATATCCTGGTAGGCGAACGCGGTGGCGGTGTTGATGCTGTCGACCACGGCGTCGGGGCGATGTCGCAGCAGCACCTGCACCAGCAGGCTGCGATGCAGCACCTCCTCCGTCAGGTCTCCGAGCAGATCGCCGAGGACGAGAGCGCGGTGGGCCGGGTTCGAGAGCACGGCGCCGCGGTCGAGCCGCGCGACCGGCTCGGGCGCGAACACGTTGCCCCATTCGACGTCGATCGCCGCGGTGCCGCGGTAGGGCTCGAGGGCCCGGGCGGCGTCGCGCACCTCGTGCTCGTACAGCGACACCAGCACGATGCGGCGCGGCGCTTTCTCGAGCAGGCGGCGCGCGACGGCGTGGCCGACGAGACCGCTGCCGCCCAGCAGGACGACGGTGGTATCACGCAGCTCCATCGAGCTCCTCGATCGCCGTGACTTCGCGCCGGGTCAGCGGCCGGTGCTTGCCTTCCGCGAGCGCGCCGAGGCGCACCGGGCCGTATTGCGTGCGGTGCAGCCACTCGACCTTCAGGCCGATGGCCTCCGCCACGCGCCGCACGATGCGGTTGCGCCCCTCGGCGAGGGTGAGCTCGATTTCGACGCTCTTCCCCGCCGGACGCACGCGCGCCTGCACGACACGCACCGGCCGTCCATCGATGGGAATCGGCCGCGCCAGCGCGCGTTCCACGTCCGGCAGGCGCAGCCCGTGCGCCCCGAGCTCGTAGGTCCGGGTCACCGCGTAGCGCGGGTGCATGAGGCGGTGCGCGGCCGCGCCGTCGGTCGTCAGCAAGAGTAGTCCGCTGGTCATGACGTCCAGGCGACCAACGTACGTAAGGCCCGGCACCGCCGGGAGGAGGTCGTACACGGTGGGCCGCCGCGCCGGGTCGCTCCTGCTCACCACGTAGCCGATCGGCTTGTTGAGGGCGAGCCAGGTCGTCCGTTGAGCGGGCCGGATGGCGGCGCCGTCCACCGTGATACGCTGGCGGTCGGGGTCGACGCTGCTGCCGATCGTGGCGACGGTGCCGTCGACGCGCACGCGGCCGGCACGGATCAAGTCCTCGGCCTTGCGCCGCGAGGTGACGCCCGCGCGCGCCAGGGCGCGCTGCAGGCGCATCGCCGTCATTCGGGTTCGGCCGGAGCCGGTGGGCGCAGGCTCACCGACAGCTCATCCAGCCGCGGCAGCTCGTCGGTGCTCTTCAGCCCCAGGATTTCGAGGAATTGCGGTGTGGTGCCGTACAGCAGCGGCCGGCCCAGCCCTTCGCCCCGGCTGGTGATCGTGATCAGGCCGCGCTCCAGCAGCTTGTCGATCACCGCACCGGAGTCGACGCCGCGAATCTCGTCCACCTCGATGCGGGCCACCGGCTGGCGGTAGGCGATGATGGCGAGCGTTTCGAGCGCCGCCGGCGAGAGGCGCCGCGGCCGCAGCGCGAACTGCGCCCGCTCGATCGGCTCGGCGTATTCGGGGCGCGTGAGGAACTGCCACCCTTCGGCGATCTCCGTCAGCTCGACGCCGTGGTCGCCCGCGGCGAAGGCCGCGCGCAGCTCCTCCAGGGCCGCCTGCAGCGTCTCCGCTCCCGCCTCCGGGTCGAGCGTCGCCAGCTCGTCGAGCCCGAGCGGGCGCGACGCGGCGAACAGCGCCGCCTCAAGCAGCTTCGCGAGGGGGCTCACGGCGGATCACCATGGGAGCAAACGGTTCGGGCTGCGCGATCTTCAGGGTGCCGCGCTTGGCCAGCTCGAGCAGCGCGATGAACGCCGACAGCACCTCGACGACGCCGGATCCCGGGCCGACGACGTCGTGCCAGCCGAACGTCTCGCGCTCGTCCAGGAGGGCGAGGATGCGCGTCGTCGCGCCCTCGACGTCGAGCGGCCGCGGGACCACGCGGTGCAGCGTCGGCTCGGGGATCAGGGCGATCACCCGCTCGGCGGCGGCGAGCAGCTCGTTGAGCCCGATCTCGAGCGGCGCCGGCGGCAGCTCGGGCGCCGGCGGCTCGAAGCCGCGGCCGAAGCGCTCGGCGCGCACCGCCGCCGCGTGACCCAGCCAGTCCACCAGCTCGCGGATCTGCTGGTACTCGAGCAACCGCCGCACCAGCTCGGAGCGCGGGTCCTCCCATTCGTCGTCGCCGAGGCGGCGCGGCAGGAGCATCTGCGCCTTGATGCGCAGCAGGCGCGCCGCCATCTCGAGATAGTCGGCGGCCTGGTTCAACCCGAGATCGTCGATCGCCGCCAGGAACTGATCGGCGATGCGGGCAATCGGCAGATCGGTGATGTCGACTTCGTCTTCGCGGATCAGATGCAGCAGCAGGTCGAGCGGGCCGGAGAACTGCTCCAGCTCGACGGAGAACCCGCCACCCTGAGAATTCGCGGTCACGGATGGGGGCAACGTCATGTGACGCTCACGGGCGGCAGCGCGAGCGGATCGATGTGTTTCAGGGGATTCATCGTCAGCCGACCGAGCGCGTAGGCGGGGTCGTCGCCCTGGCGGTAGGCGGCTGCGGCGTGTGCGTATTCGTGGGCCACCATCGAAAACAGCAGCACCGGGGCCCAGATGAGAAACTCGATCGAGATGGGGCGCTCGGAGCGTTGCGGTTAGCCCAATTTAGCCGGGGGGGAGAGCCCGGGTCAACGGCGTAGCGCCTTGACCCCTCTCAACTTACCCTCTAACTTGCGCCCCTCAAATTGGAGAGCCGAACGTGCCGAGAATCAAGTCAGCGAAGAAAGCGATGCGCCAGGCGCGTCGCCGCACCATCACCAACCGGGCCCAGCGCTCCGCCCTGCGGACGGCCTTGAAGCGCGTCCGCGGCGCCGCCAGCAAACAGGAGGCGACGCAGGCATACGCGGTTGCGGTACGCCTGCTCGATCGGGCGGCACGGAAGGGGCTGATACACAGGAACAATGCCGCGAGACATAAATCGCGGCTTGCCAGATACGTTCGTACCAAGGCGTAACGCGTCAAGAAAAGGCGTCAAGTAGAAACGTCGAGTGGAATCGTACGATTCACTCGACGTTCTTGTCTTGACGCCAGTACTCGACGACTTCTCTCGACGTCTTTCGTCTAGAGCGCCG
Organism: Gemmatimonadales bacterium; assembly: GCA_035262265.1. Lineage (GTDB taxonomy): Bacteria > Gemmatimonadota > Gemmatimonadetes > Gemmatimonadales > GWC2-71-9 > DASTHG01. Next base: position 13,223 of record DATFTG010000205.1, on the reverse strand, counting down.
CCAGCTCCGCCCCACAACTCTCGCAGTACCACTCCGTCGGCAAGTTCATCGTGCCGCATTCGCGGCACTTCAGCGTCCGCACCGGCTCGGGTTCTTCATTGTTCGACGGCGTGGCGGCGACGGAGCTGGGCGAAGGCGCGGGGCTCGTGGGCATCGAAATCGACGATGGACGTGACGGCGTCGGTGCCGGCTCGACGGGTTGGAACTGCGCTCCGCTGCGCCGGATCGTCGGCGCCGGGCCGGGGCTCGCGATGCCGCGCTTGTCGTCGTCGGTCACCGACTTGAGGAACGCCAGCTCGTCAATCATCGCCGGCTTGTCGAGCGCCTTGGCGTCGTTCTTCTGACCGTCCTTCGCGGGCGCCGCCGACGCGGCGGGCGCTTGCGGGCGCGGCGGCGAGCCGACGCGCGGCAGCGACGTTCCGGTGTTCGATCCGGCGGGGACGGCCGGCGGCGCCGGTGCAGCCGGCACAGGCACCGGAGCCGGGGCCGCAGCGGGCCGGGTCTTCACCAGACGCTCCAGCTCCTCGAGCTGCGCGATGTCCTCCTCGACCGCACCCAACTCCTCGCGCACCGAGACCAGCTCGGCGAGCGATTCTTTGTGCACCTGCGTCCACTGCGACTCGTCGTACTCCCCCACGGCGTGGCGCAGCTCGGCTTCGGCCAGCCGCTCGGCGGCGGCCGTTTCTTTCGCCTGAAGATCGCGCCGCACCTCGCGACGCTGCGCCGCCATGAGACGCGCGGCTTCGGCGTGGACCTTCAACTCCTCGGTGACGGCGTTGAGGCGAGCTTCGTAGTCCGAACGCACGCGGCTGCGCACCGACGTAGGCGCAGCTCCGCCCGCCGCGTCGATCCGGGCGATCCACGCCTCATACTGCCGCCGCTCTTCCAGCAAACGCTGAATTGCCGCGGTGCTCTTGTTCGGTGCTTTGGCCATCAGACTCCAGTTGCCAAGCCGGATCACGTCGAACCCATCATAATAAGCGCCGAGGCCCGAAACCACGCTAATTTCGTGCCCGCCAGCAATTTGCCCCATCTCCCGCCGCCCCGGCGCTGCACAAAATAGGTGCAACGTGCCTTAAGTCTAACTCATTATGGGGGTTGGACTCCAGACGTCAATGCTGGGGGAGGATTTCGTGCACGACCCGGCCTGCGACGAGCGTCACAGCGGCCCGGCCGACAACCTCTCTCCCCGTAAACGGGGAATTGCGGCTCTTGGAGTGCAGCTCAGCGGCCCGGACCACCCAGGGGGTGCGCACGTCGAGGACACAGACGTCGCCCGGACTCCCCGGGGCGAGCGTCCCGCCGGGCAGATGAAACAGCCGCGCCGGCGTCGTGCTCATGCGCGCGATCAATTCGGGAAGCGTCAATATGCCGTGCCGGACCAGCTCGGTGTGCAACACGGCGAACCCGGTCTCCAATCCGATGATACCGAAGGGCGCATCGTCGAAGGCCGCTTCTTTCTCATCGTAGGCATGAGGCGCGTGGTCGGAGGCGACGCAATCGATGACGCCTTCCTTCAGCGCCCCGCGTAACGCGTCCACGTCCGCCCGCTCGCGCAGCGGCGGATTCATCTTGGCGTGCGTGTCGTAGCGCTCGCATGCGGCGTCGGTGAGCGTCAGGTGGTGCGGCGTGACCTCCGCCGTCACCGCGAGTCCGCGCTCCTTCGCCCGGCGGATCAGCTCGACCGAGCCGCGCGTCGACATGTGGCAGAGATGCACATGCCCGCCCGTCAGCTCGGCGAGCAGAATGTCGCGTGCCACCATGATCTCCTCGGCGGCGGCGGGGATCCCCTTGAGACCGAGCCGCGCCGACACGAGCCCCTCGTGCATCGCGCCGCCGGCGGCGAGTGTCGGCTCCTCGCAGTGATCGGCGACGGGAATGCCGAAGGTGCGCGCGTACTCGAGCGCGGTGCGCATCAGGTGGCCCGAGACGACCGGCTTGCCGTCGTCCGAGACCGCCACGGCGCCCGCCCCCACCATCTCGCCGAATTCCGCGAGCTGCTCTCCTTTCTGCCCCACCGACACCGCCCCGATCGGATACACGCGGGCAAGGCCGGCGCGCACCGATTGCCGCACGATGAAGCCGACCGCCGCCTGGTTGTCGGTCACCGGATCGGTGTTCGGCATCGCGCACACCGCCGTGAACCCGCCGGCCACCGCGGCCCGCGCACCCGACGCCACCGTCTCCTCGTCTTCGTTGCCCGGCTCGCGCAGGTGCACGTGCACGTCGACGAGTCCCGGAGCGACCACGAGCCCCGACACCGCCCGTACCTCAGCGCCATCGGGAGTGCCGAGTCCGGTCCCGGTGGCGGCGATCTTGCCGTCCTGGATCAGTACGTCGGCGACCTGATCGACCCCGCGTGCCGGGTCGATCACCCGCCCGCCCTGGAGCAGCACCGGGCGCGTCATTCGGAGCCCCCGCCCCCGCCTCCTCCCGGGCTCTCGGTCGCGCCTTTCGCCGCGACCGCCAGCTCGGGACGCCCCCCGGCGAGCAGATACAGCACCGCCATCCGCACGGCGACGCCATTCGTGACCTGCTCGAGGATGACGCTGTGCGGTCCGTCGGCGACGCGGGAATCGATCTCCACGCCGCGGTTCATCGGACCGGGATGCATGATGGTGAGCTGCCGCGGCGCGCGCGCCAGCCGCTCGGCGGTCACGCCGAACACGCGGTAATACTCCCGCAGGCTCGGGATGAATCCCTTTTCCATGCGCTCGAGCTGCAGCCGCAGCACGTTCAATACGTCGGCCCATTCGATCGCTTCTTCGATGCGGCCGAACACCCGCACGCCGAGCGCCTCGATGCCGCGCGGCAGCAGGGTGCGCGGCCCGCACACCGCCACTTCGGCGCCGAGCTTGGTGAGTCCCCAGATGTTCGAGCGCGCGACACGCGAGTGCAGGATGTCGCCCACCAGGCAGACCTTCACCCCTTCGATGCGCCCGACCGTGTCGCGGATCGTGAGCATGTCGAGCAGCCCCTGGGTGGGGTGCTCGTGCTTGCCGTCACCGGCGTTGATCACATTGGAGCGAATGCGCTCGCCCAGGAACTGGGCCGCGCCCGACGCGCCGTGCCGGATTACAACCATGTCGATGCGCATCGCTTCGAGGTTGCGCGCCGTGTCGACGAGCGTCTCGCCCTTCGACACCGACGACCCCGTCGCGGCGACGTTCACCGTATCCGCCGACAATCGCTTCTCGGCGAATTCGAAGGAGATACGGGTACGGGTGGAGGCTTCGAAAAACAGGTTGACGATCGTCTTGCCGCGCAGCGCCGGAACTTTCTTGATCGGCCGTTCGCTCACTTCCTTGAACGGCTCGGCGGTGTCCAGAATGAGACGAATCTGATCGGCGCTGAGCGGCTCGAGTCCGACGAGGTCTTTCCCGAGCGCCGAGCTCATGCGCTGGTGTGCGCTTCCACGAGGTTCACGGCATCGGTGCCGTCGAGCTCTTCAATCAGCACATCGACGCGCGCACCGGGGGGGACTTTGACCGCCTTCCCCACGACGTCGGCCTGGATCGGCAGCTCGCGGCCGCCGCGATCGACGAGCACGCAGAGCGAGATACGCCGCGGCCGGCCGAAGTCGGCCAGCTCGTCGAGTGCGGCCCGGACGGTGCGGCCCGTGTAGAGCACGTCGTCGACGATCACCACATGCGCACCCGACAGATCGGTCGGCAGCCGCGTCTCTCCGATCACCGGCTTCGGGCCCACCAGCTCCAGGTCGTCGCGGTACAGCGTGATATCGATGGCGCCGCGCCCGACCGTCACACCCTCCTCCTGCTCGATCAGCCGGGCCAGCCGCTCGGCCAGCTCCACGCCGCGGCGCTGAATCCCCACCAGCACGAGGTCCTTGGGAGACTGGGCCAGCTCGAGAATTTCTACCGCCATTCGCTGAAGCGCCCGCGCGAGTGCGCGGGCGTCGAGGAGGGTGTGCACGAAACTGGAAGCTAACCAGACGGCTGCGGCGGTCAACGCCGCAGCTTGCCGCGGTCGACTTTTCCAAGATGGGTGCGCGGCAGCGCGTCCATGAGGACGACCTCGCGCGGCACCTTGTAGCCTTCGAGCCGCCCGGCGGCGAACGCCTGCAGCTCGGCCGGGAGCTCGGGTCGCGGCTCGTGCGCGACGACGAAGGCGTGCGGCTTGATGAGCCCGCCGTCACCGATGACCCCCACCACGGCCACTTCGCGCACGGCGGGGTGCTGCAGCAGGCACCCTTCCACTTCCTGCGGCGAAAGCCACTTCCCGGAGACCTTGAGCATCTCGTCGGCGCGGCCGTGGTGGGTGAAGTAGCCGTCGCGGTCCCGGGAGATCAGGTCGCCCGAGACGTACCAGTCGCCGCGGAACGCCTGCGCCGTCTTCTCCATTTGCTGCCAGTAGCCGATCGCGCGCGATCCCCCGCGGACCCACAACATCCCCACTTCCCCATCGGCCAGGTCCCGTCCCGCGTCGTCGCACACCCGGACTTCGAACCCGTCGACCACCTGCCCCAGCGTGCCCGGTCGCACGGCGCCGGGACGGTTGGTAATGAAGATGTGCCACATCTCGGCGGTGCCGAGTCCGTCGAGCAGCTCGACGCCGAACGCGTCGCGCCAGCGGTGGTACAGCTCCACCGGCAGCGCCTCCCCCGCCGAGGTAGCGAAGCGCAACGACGAGAAGTCCTGACCCGCCGCCTGCGGGTGGCTCACCATCCGGTTCACCATCGTCGGGACGTTGACGAGAATCGTGGGGCGATGCCGTGCGATGCGCGCAAACAGTGTTTCGGGCGTCGCGGGGTCGGCGAACAGGACCGCCGTCGCGCCGACCGAGAAGGGGAAAAAGAGATTCGCCCCCATCGCATACCCGAAGTAGAGCTTGGGGACGGAGAGGGTGATGTCGCTGTCCCGGTAGCCGAGCGTGCTCTTGGCGTAGCACTCGGTGGTATTGGCGTACGAGGCGTGGGTCTGGACCACGGCCTTGGGACGCCCCGTGGTGCCGCCGGAGAACAGCCAGATGGCGGCGTCGTCCCGGTGGCTGGGAAACAGCTCGAGGTCGTCGGCGAATTCCCGGATTCGGGCCGCCGTCGCCGGATCGTCGGCGATGATGACCTCGCGCAACAGCGGCGCGCGCGCAGCGGCGGCCTGGAAGGTGCGTGCCGATTCCCGCGCCGTGATCGCCACTACGGCGCGCGTGTATTCATAGAAGTATTCGATCGCCGTCTGGTCGAGCTGCGGGTTGACCATCACGACCACCGCGCCAATCTTGAGGGTGCCGAACAGGGCGGCGACGAAATCGGGACCATCGGGAAGCGCCACGAGCACCCGCTGCTCCGACTGGACGCCGGCGTCGAGCAGCAGCCGGCCGAATCGGTTCGCCCGCGCCTGAACCTCCATGTAGGTGAGCGTACCCTGATCCGTGATGAGCGCCGGCCTCTGGCCCCGTCCCTCGCGCACGCGTGCGTCGAGGAAATAGTCGGCGATGTTGAATCGTTCCGGTGGCGCGAAGCGCATAGGAGGATGATACCAGCACGATGCCGGTTCGCGAGCTCGCCCAGCTGACCTGGGAGGAGGCCGGGGGCACCGACCGCGACCGCACGGTCGTGATCCTGCCCGTCGGGGCGCTCGAAGCGCACGGCCCTCACCTGCCTGTCGCCACCGACGTGTGGATCGCCGAGGCGATGGCGCGCGCCGCCGCCGACAAGCTCGCCGCCAGGGGAATGGACGTGCTGCTCCTTCCCGCGCTCGCTTACACCACCGCGCCCTTCGCCGCCGACTTCCCCGGCACGGTGTCGATCGATCCCGTGGCCGTCACGGCACAGATCGCGGGCCTGATCGAGAGTCTGGCGCGCCACGACTTCGAGGTGCTCGCTCTCGCCAACGCCCACCTCGACCCGTCTCACATCACCGCGCTGCAAAGCGCGGTCGACGCGGCGCGCCAGATCAAAGGGATGCGGATCGTCTTTCCCGATGTGACGCAGAAGCCCTGGGCGCTGCGCCTCACGGCGGAGTTCAAGAGCGGCGCCTGTCATGCCGGTCGCTACGAGACCTCGCTCATCATGGCGATCCGTCCCGACCTGGTGCACGAAGAGATCCGGCAGCGGCTGCCGCCCAACGCGAAGTCGCTCTCGGCCGCGATCGCCGCGGGTCAGAAGAGCTTCGTCGAGGCCGGTGGGCCGCGTGCCTACTTCGGCTATCCCTCCGAGGCGACCCCCGAAGAAGGCCGTGCCACGATTACCGCGCTCGGCGCGATCCTCGAGGAAGCGGTGATGATCGAGCTGGCACGGAGCGTGGGGTGACGATCGCCGGCCGCGTCGCGCTCGTCACCGGAGGCGGGAGGGGCATCGGTGCGGCGGTCGCGCGCGCCCTCGCCGGCGCCGGGGCGCGCGTCATGGCGGCGGCGCGCCATCCGGCGACGCTCGACGGCGTCGCGACCGAACGCTGCGATGTGACCGTGCCCTCGGACGTCACCGCGCTGGTGCGCGCGACGACCGAGCGACTCGGGCCCATCGACATCCTGGTCAACAACGCCGGCTCGGCGTCCTCGGCACCCGTCGCAAAGATCACGCTCGACGAATGGCACCGCCTCTTCGCGGTCAACGCCACCGGGACTCTGCTCTGCACCCAGGCGGTGCTCCCCGGGATGCGCGAGCGCCGCCGCGGCCGCATCGTGAACATCGCCTCGATCGCCGGCCTCTCGGGCGACAAGTACATCGCCGCCTACAGCGCCGCCAAGCACGCCGTGGTAGGGTTCACCCGCTCGCTCGCGGCGGAGCTCGTGGGCAGCGGCATCACCGCCAATGCCGTCTGCCCGGGGTACGTCGACACCCCGTTGACCGACGGCACGCTGGACCGGATCATGGAGCGCACGCATGCGACGCGCGAGCAGGCGTTGCACGCCGTGCTCGAGCATTCCGGCCAGCCGCGCCTCGTCACGGCCGAGGAAGTGGCGGCGTGCGTGCTGGCCCTGGTGGACGACGGCGCCGCCGCCATCAACGGCCAGGCGATCGTCCTCGACGCGGGAGCGCTGCGGGCGTGAGCTTCGACATCGTCAATCCGGGTCCGCTGGGGCAGCCCAGCGGCTGGAATCACGGGATGCTGGCACCCGCCGGCGGCCGCGTGCTGTTCGTGGCCGGTCAGACGGCGGCGAGCCCAGGATCGATCGTGGAGCAATGGGAGCGCGCGCTCGAGCGCGTCCTCGCGGTGGTGCGCGCCGCGGGCGGAGCGCCAGAAGATATCGGGCGCATGACGGTGTACGTCACCGACCGCGCCGCCTACCTCGCCGCGCGACGGGCGCTGGGCGAAGTGCACCGGCGGCACATGGGGAAGCACTACCCCGCGATGGCCCTGCTCGAGGTGAAGGGACTGGTCGACGAGGGAGCGCTGGTCGAGATCGAAGCGACGGCCGTCATCCCATGACGCTTGCCCCCAAGTCGTTCCTCTATTCGGTGGACGCGGCCACGGGCGTGGCGACGATCACCCTGAACCGCCCCGAGCGGCTCAACGCCTTGACCTTCCAGGTCTACGAAGAGCTGCGGGATGCCTTTCGCGCGCTCGACACCGAGTCCGGGGTGCGTGCAATCGTGCTCACCGGCGCGGGGCGCGGCTTCTGCTCGGGCGGCGATGTCGAAGACATCATCGGCCGTTTGTTCGAGCGGGATGAGGCGGGGCTGCTCGCGTTCACACGACTGACCTGCGACGTGATCCTCGCGATCCGGCGCTGCCGCCGCCCCGTCGTCGCGGCGCTCAACGGCACCACCGCCGGGGCCGGTGCCGTGATCGCGGCGGCGTGCGACGTCCGTGTCGCCGCCGACACCGCGAAAATTGCGTTTCTCTTCGTGCGCGTGGGTCTCTCCGGGGCCGACATGGGGGCCGCCTGGCTGCTGCCCCGGCTCGTGGGACTGGGCCACGCCACGGAGCTCCTGATGACGGGAGATTTCATTAGCGCGGCACGGGCGCAGGAGATCGGGCTCTACAACAAGGTAGTGTCGGCGAACGAGCTGCTCCCGGCCGCCCGGTCGCTCGCGGAGCACCTGGCGCGGGGACCGTCCGCCGCGCTCGCCGTCACGAAGGATGCGCTCAATCGCGAGGCATCGATGGATCTCGAGACGGCGCTCGCCTTCGAAGCCGAGGCCCAGGCCGAGCTGATGCGCCATCCCAACTTCCGTGAATCCTACGACGCCTTCGTCGCCAAGCGCGCGCCGCGGTTCACCTGATGCCCGATACCGCGGTCGTCCGGGCGTTTCTCGATCCCGCGCTGTTCACGCTCGCAGGCCAGGTGACGGCCTTCGCCAATCGCGAGCTCGATTCCGATCCCGAGCCCGCCGATGACGCCGCGGCCCGCGGCCACGCGCGCCTGCTGCTGGCGCGCCTCGGCGCCGCGGGATGGTACGCCCCGATCGCCGAGCAGCACCTGCGCGCCTGCTGTCTCGTCCGCGAGGCGCTGGCCGCCGCTTCTCCGCTCGCCGACGCGGTGTTCGCCCTGCAGGCGCTCGGCACGCTGCCGATCGTCCTCGCCGGCTCCGACGACCTGAAGCACCGTTGGCTGCCCGGCGTGCTCGCGGGCACGACCATGGCCGCCTTCGCCATGACAGAGCCCGACGCGGGCTCGGACGTCGGCGCCATCGCCACCACCGCACAGCGCGACGGGTCGGAGTACGTCCTCAACGGAAGAAAGACGCTGATCTCGAACGCCGGGATCGCCGATTTCTACGTCGTCTTTGCCTCCACCGACCCGAGCGCCGGCAGCAAGGGGTTGTCCGCGTTCGTCGTCGCTGCCGACACCCCGGGCTTCCGGTTCGTTCAAGCCCTCACCCTCTCGGCTCCCCATCCGCTGGGGGACATCGCCTTCGAGAACGCACGCATTCCCGCAGACGCGAGGCTCGGCGCCGAGGGCGACGGGTTTCGTCTCGGGCTCGGCATATTGGACCGGCTGCGGCCGACGGTCGGTGCGGCGGCCTGCGGGATGGCCGAGCGTGCGCTGGCCGAGGCGCTGCGCCACGCCGGCACGCGGCGCCAGTTCGGCGCCCCTCTCGCCGCGAATCAGCTGATCCAGGAAAAGCTGGCCCGCATGGCGACCGACCTCGCCGCGGCGCGACTCCTGGTCTACCGGGCGGCGTGGGAGAAGGACCACGGGACGGAGCGCATCACGCTCGAGGCGGCGATGGCGAAGTCGTTCGCGACCGAGGCGGCGCAGCGCATCGTCGACGACGCCGTCCAGATTCTCGGCGGCAAGGGCGTCCTGGCGGCGCATCCCGTCGACCGTCTGTACCGCTCGGTGCGCGCACTCCGCATCTACGAGGGCACGACGGAGATGCAGCAGCTGGTGATCGCCGGACAACTGTTGAAAGCGGCAGGAGTACCGCGGTGAGGATCGTCGCCGTCGGCGGCGGACCGGCGGGACTGTACGCCGCGATCCTCCTCAAGAAAGCCGATCCACGGCACGACATCCTCGTGCTCGAGCGCAACCGTTTCGACGACACCTTCGGGTTCGGCGTGGTGTTCTCCGAGGCGACGCAGGAAAACCTCGAGCAGGCCGACCCCGAAACCTTCGTCGCCATGGCGCGGCAATCGGCCCGCTGGGACGACATCGACATTCATTACCTCGGCCAGGTGCTGCGCTCCACGGGGCACGGCTTCTCGGGGTTGTCGCGCCGCGCGATGCTCGACATTCTCGCCGACCGCGCCCGCGGGCTCGGCGTCACGATCGAGATCGGGACCGATGTGCAGGATCCCACCCCCTACATGGACGCCGACCTCGTCCTCGCCGCCGACGGCGCGAACAGCGCGCTGCGCGAGCGCTTCACCAACGCGTTCGAGCCCACGATCGACTGGCGTCCCAACCGCTTCGTCTGGCTCGGCACCACGCGCCCCTTCCCCGCCTTCACGTTCTACTTCAAGTCCGACGCGCACGGACTGTGGCGCGTCCACGCGTACCAGTACGAGCAGGGGCAGTCCACGTTCATCGTGGAAGCGCGTGAGGAAACGTGGCGCGCCGCCTGTATGGACAAGGCGACCGAGGACGAAACGATCCGCTTCTGCGAGGAGCTGTTCGCCGAGGAACTGGAGGGGCACCGCCTGGAGCGGAATCGCTCCATCTGGCGCAGCTTCGGGACCGTCAAGACGGCGCACTGGCACCACCGCAACGTCGTGCTGCTCGGCGACGCGGCGCATACGGCCCATTTCTCGGTGGGCTCGGGAACGAAGCTGGCGATGGAGGACGCCATCGTCCTGACCCGGTCTCTCGGACAGCACCGGGAGCTGAGCGATGCGCTCCAGGCCTATGAAGCCGAGCGCCGCCCCGTGGTCGAGAGCCTGCAGCGCGCCGCCCAGGTCAGCCTCGAGTACTTCGAGAACACCGAGCGCTACATGCAGCTCGAGCCGGTGCAGTTCGCTTTCAACCTGCTGACGCGCAGCCTGCGTATCACCCACGACAACCTCAAGGTGCGCGATCCGCGGTTTGTGGAGAGCGTCGACCGGTGGTTCGCGAACGGGGCCGCGCGCGCGGTCGGGATGCCGGAGCCGTCGTTGCCGTCGCCGCCGCCGCTGTTCACGCCGTACCGGCTGCGCGAGCTGCTGCTCGAGAATCGCGTCGTCGTCTCCCCGATGTGCCAGTACTCCGCCGAGGACGGCATGCCCAACGACTGGCACCTCGTGCACCTCGGCGCGCGGGCGATCGGAGGCGCCGGGCTGGTATTCACGGAAATGACCGACGTCACCCGGGATGGCCGCATCTCCAACGGGTGCACCGGGATGTACAAGGCGGAACACGTGCAGGCGTGGAAACGCATCGTCGACTTCGTACACCAGGCGAGCCGCGCCAAGATCGGACTGCAGCTCGGGCACGCGGGGCCCAAGGCGGCGACGAAAAAAATGTGGGAAGGCGATAACGAGCCGCTCGAGACCGGCGCCTGGCCGATCATGGGCGCGTCGCCGATTCCCTACTTCCCGCACAGCCAGGTCCCGCGGCCGATGACGCGCGCCGACATGACCGGCGTGCGGGACGCCTTCGCGCGCGCGGCCCGCATGGGCAACGACGCCGGGTTCGACATCCTGGAGCTGCACTTCGCGCACGGCTATCTGCTCGCGAGTTTCATCTCGCCGCTCACCAACAAGCGGGAGGACGAATACGGCGGCACGTTCGAGCGCCGCATGCGCTTTCCCCTCGAGGTGTTCGACGCCGTGCGCAACGCCTGGCCGGCGGCGAAGCCGATCGCGGTGCGCTTCTCCGCCGTCGACTGGGCGCCGGGCGGGCTCGAGTCTGCCGGTGCCGTCCAGGTGGCGAGGGCGTTCAAGGAGCGGGGCTGCGACATCATCGATGTGTCGGCGGGTCAGACGGTTGCCTACCAGAAGCCGGTGTACGGCCGCCTGTTTCAGACGCCGTTCGCCGACCGGATCCGCTACGAGGCCGGAATGCCCGTCATGACCGTCGGCAACATCTCGAGCTTCACCGATGTGAACACCATCCTCACCGCCGGCCGCGCCGACCTGTGCGTGCTGGCGCGCGCGCATCTGTACGATCCGTATTGGACACGCCACGCGGCGTACGCGCTGGGATGGTCCGTCGACTGGCCCGACCAGTACGAGTCGCTGGAACGCTACAAACCGCGCTTCACATAGGACCGGACCGATGGCCGTGACGTATGCCAGCTACCTGCGACTCGACGAGCTCCTCTCGCTGCAGCAGCCGGGCAAGGGGGAGATGGAGCACGACGAGACGCTGTTCATCGTCATCCACCAGGTGTACGAGCTGTGGTTCAAGGAGGTGCTGCACGAGCTCGACCACCTGATGACGCTGCTCGTGGCCAGCGATACGCCGCGCGCGCTGCACACGCTGAAGCGCATTCTCACGATCCTCAAGGTGCTGGTCGCGCAGATCGACATCCTCGAGACGATGACGCCGCTCGGTTTCCTCGCCTTTCGCGACCGGCTCGAAACGGGGAGCGGATTCCAGTCGTTTCAATTTCGCGAGATCGAATTCGCGCTCGGCATCAAGAACGCAGCCGTGCTGGAGCGCTATCCCGCGGGGAGCGAGCATCGCCGTCGCGTGGAGCAAAGGTTGAAAAGCGCGACGCTGTGGGACGCCTTTCTGCGCTATCTCGCCGCCAACCGGTTCGCCGTCCCCAAGGCGCTGCTCGATCGCGACGTCACGCGCGGAGTCGAGCCCAGCCCGGAGCTGCAGCGCCTGCTGATCGAAGTGTACCGCACGAATCCGGGGGTGCAGTCGGTGTGCGAGCGTCTCGTCGACCTCGACGAAGGCCTGATGGAGTGGCGCTACCGGCACGTAAAGATGGTGGAGCGCACCATCGGCACGCGCCACGGCACCGGCGGCTCGGCGGGCGCGGCGTACCTCGCCACCACCCTCAACCGACCGGCGTTTCCGGATCTCTGGGCGATCCGCACCGAGTTGTGAGCGTCGCTTCCAGCTTCCTGGCGCGGCATTACACGCGCTTCCGGGTCGCCGAGCGTGTGCTCCTGACGGGACACTCGCATCAGGCATGGCCCGACGTCGGCTTCGAGGCGCAGCAGCAGGCGTGGCTCGACGCCGCCGAGCACGTCGACGACAAATGGGACCGGGCGTTCGCCAGAGCCGATCGCGTGCGCACCGGGTTCGCCCGGCTGCTCGACGATCCCGGCGCCGACATCGCGCTCGCCTCGAGCACCCACGATCTCCTCGTGCGCTTTCTCTCGGCGCTGCCGCTGGGCCGGCGCCCCCGCCTCGTCACCACCGACGGCGAGTTTCACACCGTGCGCCGCCAGCTCGACCGGCTTTCCGAAGAGGGCATCGAGGTCGTGCGGTTGCCGTCGCGACCGGTCACCCAGGTCGCCGAGCGCATCAAGAAGATGGTGACCGACCGTACTGCCGCCGTGCTCGTCTCGGCGGTGCTGTACGAGAACGCGCACATCGTCCCGAACCTCGCGCTCGCGATGGACGCCTGCCGAAAACTCGGCGTCGAGCTGCTGGTCGACGCGTACCACGCCCTCAACGTCGTGCCGTTTTCGCTGCGGACCGAGCAGCTGACGGATGCCTTCATCGTCGGCGGCGGCTACAAGTACTGCCAGCTGGGAGAGGGCAACGCTTTCCTGCGAATCCCCCGGGACTGCGCCATGCGCCCGGTGGTCACTGGATGGTTCAGCGAATTCGCCGAGCTGGCGAAGCCGCCGTTCGCGGGCCAGGTGCCCTACGGGGAAGGCTCCGCGCGCTTCGCCGGTGCGACCTACGACCCGACGAGTCATTATCGCGCCGCGGCGGTG
>DATFTG010000204.1:0-6663 GCA_035262265.1 Gemmatimonadales bacterium | reverse complement strand
GGGTGCAGCAGCGGGACGTGAAGAAGGCGGCGGCGGCGCTGGGGGTCGCGTAGGACTCTAGCTCACTTTGAGCCATCCGAGGAATCGCTTCACGATTCCTCCCGTCACCTGCTCCAACGCCTGTCGCAGCGCTCCTGCCGTCTGGTAGCGCTGCGACGGGTCGCACACCACCGTGTGCCGCAGCACCTCCTCGAATTCGCGTGACACGTCGGGCCGCGCTTCGCGCAGGGGGGGGAGGGCGTCCACGGTCTGTTTCGCGAGGATCGCTTCCGGCGTCGTCCCCTCGAACGGGGGCCGGCCGAGCAGCGTGAAGTAGGCGACCACGCCGAGGGAGTAGAGATCGGCGCGCTGCTCGACGCGCTCTCCCAGGAGCTGCTCCGGCGCCGCGAACTGCGGAGTGCCGCTGCGCGACGTCGCGCCAGCGAACCGCTCCCCGCGCAATGCCAGCGCCAGGCCGAAATCGGTGATGCGCAGCCGGCCGTCCGGCTCGATCAGCATGTTTTCCGGCTTGATGTCGCGGTGCACGAGGCCCAGGCTGTGCGCGTGCTCCAGCGCCGACAGCGCTTCGAACAACAGCCGCTCGGTCTTCTGGATCGGGAACGGCCCTTCCTTTTTCACCAGCTGCGCCACGTTCGCGCCCGGCACCAGCTCCATGACATACCACTGCAGTCCCGCTCGGCTCTGGATGTCGTAGACACTGACGATGTTGGGGTGACGCAGCCGCGCGGCGAGCTGCGCTTCGCGCCGGAACCGCTCCATGACCCCTGGATCCGCCGTGAGCTGCGGATGCAACACCTTGATCGCGACCTCGCGCTCGAGCCCGAGGTCGCGCGCGCGGTAGACGCGGCCGAATCCTCCCGAGCCGATTTCGTTGAGCAGCTCGTAGTCGTCGCCCAGCGCCCGGCGCAGCCGCCGCTCGAAATCCTTTTCCATAGTGGCCGGCGCCACGGCCGGCTCGTGAAACACGCCGGCGTCGGCGACGAAGTCCTCGAGCATCTCCGTCGCGGTGAAATAGCGCTGCCGTGGCTCTGGTCGCAGGCCGCGCAGGATCACGCGCTCGACCGCCTGGGGAATCGCCGGGCGCAGCGACCGCGGCGGCGGGGGCGACTCCGCCGCGGGCTCGGTTCCGGTCAGGGCGTAATAGACGATCGCCGCGACGGCATAGACGTCGGTCGACGGCTCGCCCGGCTCCCCCTTGCGAACCTCGGGCGCGACGAACGCCGTGCGCTGGGCTTCGTCATCGGGAGGAACATGGGAGAGACACCAGTTGGCGTAGCGCAGATCGGTGATCACGCCGCGTCCCGAGATCTCGAGCAGCAACGTCGTCGGGACGATGCGGCGCAGAATGATGCCGCGCGCGTGCGCGTGCTCGAGCGTTCCCAGCAGGTCGCGCACCAGCGACATGACACTCGGGATCGGACGTGGCCCGCGCCGCATCGCTTCTGCGAGGTCCTCGCCGTCGACCCAGTTGGTGGTGCGATAGGCGAAGGGGCCGACTTCCCCCGCGTGATAGACATGGCGCACCGCCGGGTGATTCAGCGCGGCCAGCGTCTCGTTTTCGCGCAGGAACCAGGCGCGCCCTGGCGAATCGGGGATGAGGTGCACCCGCACAGCGACACTGCGCTTCAGGCGCCGGTCCCAGGCGCGGTACAGCGCGCGCTCCGGGGAAATGGCGACGAGATGATCGAGCCGGAAATCGGGCTCCAACGCCTGCGTGATACCGGCGAGCAGATCGGCGGGCGGCGAGTCGGGCTTCACGTGGAGAGCAATCTAGCGACGGCCCGGCGCGTCGGCGGTCAGCGATAACAGAACCGTCACGACCGCCCATCCGCCGGACGGCGGAGGGGCGTAGCGGATGTCGCGCAACGTGACGCGCGTCGGGCGCGAGCTGGAATCGACGTCCGCCGCGAGAAACCGCGCGAACCCTTCGAGGGCACGGGCCGGGGCCGAGATGCGCAGCGCCTCGCGCACGGCGGGATCCGCGAGATGCCGCGCCACCGTCCATGTCGCGCCGGCGATGGAATCATCGGAAGCGATGAGTGTCGTCCAGGTGAACGGATACCCGACTTCGGTGAGGGTCGCCCACCGGGCGTTCGCACCGAAGCGCCGCGTCGCCGCGCGCTGCGCCGCGGCCTTCACGGAAACACTCGCCAGTGCCTGTGACGCGGTGTACAGCGCGAGCGCAGCGAGCGCCAGCCCGGCGGCGAGCCGCCGCCGCCTCCACCCGAACCAGAAGCGGATCCACCCGATGGCGCCGGCAACGACGAGTGCGACGCAGGTCAGTCGCAGCCACGTCGCCACACCATCTCTCGTGAGCACGAGCCAGAGAACGATGGCGGCCACCAACACGATCGGCGTCAGGTCGCGCCAGTGACGTTCCGCTCCCCACGCCAATGCGGCGAGCGGGACGAGCCAATAGATCGGATCGGCGATCGCCACCCAATCGCCGTAATACCATTGTCCATTCCACGGGAGAAACGGCCGCAACCCGTAGGAGCCCTGCCAATCCATATAGAGATGGCTGGCGACAGCGAGGAATACGAGCAGCAGCAGGAGGAGGGGGTCGAGGGTCCGCCGCGCTGCGCGACGGCGGGTCATAACGAGGATTCCCCAGGCAGCGAGGGTGATCGCCACCGTCTCGACAGCGGCTCCGATAAATGAATGCGTGATACCACGATGCAGCGTGTAGTAGGCGCCGCTTGCGCGATCGAAGCGAAACATCGGCAGCTCGCTCCAGTCGGGCGCATTGGCGGCGACAGCGCCGATCCATCCGGCGGCAGGAATCCGGTCACCGCCGATGGTGCGCCCGATGGCGACGCCCACGAGTGTGTGTGCCAGGTTGTCCACGCGCCCAAGATACAGGCGGACTAGCCAGGTCGGTCGGTTGGTGTAGGTTTGGCGGCGTGCCAACCTCGGTCCGACAGGCCCGCGAGCGGCGGCGCACCACCGAACGGCGAAACCTCATGGATCGCCGCTCCGGGGTCGACCGGCGCGGGCGTACGGAGCGACGTACCACAGTGAAGGCAGTGGCCGTCGATCACCGTAACGGCATCGACCGTCGTGCCGGCGTCGATCGTCGCGACGACCCGCGACGGGTGCCGGGCGATCGCCGGGAGGAGCCGCCCGAAGTCCTCGGATGACGTCGTAGCTCTCGTATGCCCTATCTGAAACTGCAGCTGCTCTCCAGCGGGACGATCCTCGACGTCCGCGACGCGGTCGCGACGCTGGGGCGTGATCCTGGTGCGACCGTCACCTGCTCCGGCGACGACGCGCGGGTCGTCTCGACGCGGCACGCCGAGCTGCGTCATCAGGACGGGGGGTGGGTGCTCGTCGACCTCGAGAGCCGCAACGGCAGCTATCTCAACGGGCGGCGGGTGCAGGGGGAGTCGCCGGTGGCAGCAGGAGACGAAATCCGCCTCGGGGAGACGGGACCGCGGCTGACCGTTGTCGCGACGAACGACATGGTCGGCGCGACGCTGGCCGAGCATCCCGCCTACGACATGCACAAGGAATCGTCTGCCGCGCCGGCGGCGCCGCCGAGTTCGCGGCCTCCGGAAGCACGACCCTACGGAATCACCCTGATCGCGACCGCCACCGGAAAGCGGTTCGAGGCTAAGGGAACGCGCATCCGGCTGGGCCGCGGCAAGGAGTGCGAGGTACGCCCGGTCGAAGGAGGAGAAGGGGTCGTTTCCCGGGTGCACGCCGAGCTGACGGTGGGTCCGTCAGGCGGTCTGTCGCTGCGGGATGTGGGGAGCAAGAACGGCACATATCTGAACGGCGACCGCATCCAGGACCCGAAGCCGGTGCGACTCGGCGACCGCATCACGCTCGGCCCCGGCGGTCCGGTGCTCGTGGTCGAGGGTATCGGCACCGGTCCCATGAAAGCCGCGCAGCGTCCGGCTGCGGCACCAGCCCCCGAAGTGATGGGTCAGAAGACGGTGATAGGGCTGATCAATTCCGCCCTGGAGCAGGCACGCGAGGAGCGGCGGCGCGGCGGTCGCGGCTCGACTGCGTTTCTCAAGGCGGTCGCCGCGGAAGTCGGGAAAGACTCGCGGCGCAAGTTCCGCTGGATCACGGCGTCGATCGTCGTGCTGGTGCTGCTGCTCGGCGCCGGGGTGTTCGGCGTCTACCAGCTGCTGTCCCAGCAGGTGGCGCAGACCGAAGTCGCGCGTCGCAGCTCGGAAGATTCGTCGCGCGCCGACGCGGAGCGGTTGCGTCAGGCGCTCGACTCGGCGCGGGCGCAGGCGGCGCCGGCGGCGACCGTCGACAGCCTCCGGGTGCAGCTCGAATCGGCCCAGGCGCGCACCGCCGAGCTGAGCCAGGCGCTGGGCCGGGCGCAAAGCGCGCTGACCCAGCAGCTGACGGTAGGCGAAACGCAGCGCCAGGCGTCCCAGCGCGACTTGCAGCGGCTGCGCGACCAGCTCACCGAGGCCCAGAAGAGCGCGCCGTCCTCGAGTCAGATCGACAGCCTGCGCCGGCAGGTGAGCGCCGCCGAAGCCCAGACGGCGAGTCTCGATGCGCGCATGCGCGCCGTGCGCGGCACCGACTTCGCGACGATCGCGCAGCAGAATCAGGGTGCCGTGGGACTGATCACGGTGAGCTTCGGGAAGAACTACTACAACGGCACCGGGTTCGTGATCTCCGCCGACGGCTACATGCTCACCAACTGGCACGTCGTGACCGACAGCGGCTACCCGAAGCCTGATACGATCTGGGTGACGATGGCCGATCAGGCGGCGGCGCGGTTCGCCGACGTCGTGGTGACCTCACAAGACCGCGACATCGCGGTGATCAAAGTGCGCATGTATCAGGGGCCCTATCTCAGCGCGATCGACTGGGGCGGCACGAAGTCACGTCAGGGTGAGCCCGCGGCGTTGATCGGCTATCCCGCCGGGGCCGGCTTTGCGCGCTATCGCTCGACGGTGGTGCGGACATCGATGACCGCGGGGATCATTTCCCGGGTGACCGACGATGTGATTCAATTCGACGGGATGACGGTGGGCGGGTCGTCGGGGAGTCCGGTGTTCAACGCCAACGGGGAAGTGATCTCGATCCACCGCGCGGGGCTGCCGCAGGCGCCGGGGTTCGCGCTCTCGGTGCCGATCCGGCATGCGGTGCCGCTGCTTCCCGCGGATTTGAAGCAGAGGCTCGGGATCCAGTAATCAGGAGGCCCGCGCCGCCTTTGCTGCAACGTCGCGGACGAGCCGCTCCAGCGCATCGAAATCGAACGGTTTGACGAGCGACGGCGCTCCGGCGTCGGCGAGCAACGCCGCGGTGTCGACGTCGAGCGTGTCGCCGGTGGCGAAGATCAGTGTCGAGACGAGCACCGGGGCCTGTTCGCGCAGCCGGATCAGGAAGTCGCGGCCGTTCATCCCCGGCATGCGGACGTCGCACAAAATCACATCGAACGTCTGGCCGCGCAGCGCCCGCAGCGCCTCGGCGCCGTCGCTCACCGCGCGGACCTGCATCCCGCTGCGATTGAGGAACCGGGCCGTCGCCTGGCGGATACCCGGCTCGTCGTCGACGACGAGGACGCTGAGGGGCTCCGTTCCCGCGGGGCCGAGCACCGGCTCGGCCGAGGGGCGGGGCATCGTACGCAGGTCGAGCGGCAGCGCCACCTGGAAGGCGGCGCCGTTTCCGGGCTCGGAGTCGACCCAGATGCGCCCGCCGTGGCTGCGCACGATGCCGTAGCAGATCGAGAGGCCGAGCCCCGTGCCGACGCCCTCGGGCTTGGTGGTGAAGAACGGATCGAAGATGCGGCTCTTGATTTCCGAAGGGATCCCCGGCCCCGAGTCGCGGCATTCGATGCGGACTTCGGTGGTGTCGGCGCGGGTGCGCAACGTGATGCCGCGCGCGCCATGATGCGATTCGAGCGCCTGCTCGGCGTTGATCAGGAAGTTCAACAACATCTGCTGCAGCTCCGACACGTTCGCCCACACGCGCGGATCGGCCGGATCGAGGTCGATCTGGACGTTGACGTTCAGTGTGTTGAGGTGGTAAGCGCGCAGAGCGTACGTCCGCCGCACCAGCTCGTTCACGTCCACGAGCGAGCGCTCCGGGCCACTCATCCGCGCGAACGCCAGGAGGTTGGTCGTGATCTGGCCGATGCGCATTGCCTCGTCCCGCACCATCTCCACGATTTCCCGCTGATCGGGGCGCAGATCGTCCAGCATCAACGTTTGCGCGAAGCCGGAGATGATGGCGGCGGGGTTGTTGATCTCGTGCGCGACGCCCGAGACCAGCTGGCCCATCGCCGCGAGCTTGTCGGCCTGCTGCAGCTGGCTTTGGGCGCGCCGCAGCTCCGTCACGTCACGTGAGATCGCCAGCACTTTGGAGATCTCGCCATGCTCGCGGATCGGCGCGAACACCACCGAGCTCACGTTGCGACCGCCATCGGAGTGGCGCTGGGGAATCTCGAAGCGCCGCACCTCGCCCGAGAACGCCGCGTCGAGGTGCTGGCGCAGCTGGCCGGTCGCCTCGGGGTCGACGGTGTCGAAGATCGTCTGCGTGCTGTGCGACTGGGTGCCTGTGGGGGCGAACTCGATCACGCGACCGTCGCGGTTCACCAGCACGATGGGGTCGGGAGAGGCCTCGACGATCTGCCGCAGATTGCGCTCGGCGGAGGCGGCAGCGGTGAGCGACCCCATGAGCGTATGTGTCTGT
>DATFTG010000203.1:0-9443 GCA_035262265.1 Gemmatimonadales bacterium | reverse complement strand
CCGGCGCTGCTGCCCGTCACCGAAACGACGCAACTCGCGGTGGTGGTGAAGGACGCCGCCGGGAATCCCCTGCCCGCCGCGACCGTGCACTGGAGCTCGACGAATCTCTCGGCGTTCACCGTCGATTCCGCCGGCACCGTAACGGCGCTCAGCCGGGGGAGCGGAGAGGTGGTGGCCAGTGTCGGGTCCCCGCCGTTCCAGGTGGCGGAGCTGCGCGCGTCGCTCGTGGTGGTCGAGTTATGGGCGGCGGTGAGCGCCGGCGGCGCTCACACCTGTGCGATGACCGCTACAGATGGAACGGGATTCTGCTGGGGGAACAATTCCTCGGGACAGCTTGGGTTGGCGGTCGATGCAGCCCCGTTCAAGACGCGCCCGAGTCGAATCGTCACGTTCCACAAGTTCACCGATATCCGGGCAGGCGCATCGCACAGCTGTGGCAGAGAAGGTGTGGACAACCTGCTGTGCTGGGGCCTGCGCCATCGGGCGCAGCTCGGCGACGGAATCTGCCCGTCGAATGCCACGGACTTCAGCATCATCTGCACGCCGTTCGCGTCCGTTCCCGTCACCATCGTCGATGCGGGGATCCTGAACAGCCAGCAGGTGGCCGTGAACCAGATCGCCGCCGGCGGAACGTTGACCTGCATGGTGAACGGCCTCCACATCCGCTCGAGCTCCCTCGATCCCGTCGGGTTCTGCTGGGGCAATTTGAACTTCGCCAACTACAACGCGTTGCCACCGTTCGATTCGACCGCTGCCCAGGCGCAAGCGCGATCGTTCCCCGAATCGCAGGTCATCACGGCCGGCGGCTCTCAGGCGTGTGTCGAGAACCCGCACGCATTCTCCGGTACGGGGCTCGAGGTGCAATGCGCCGGCTTGAACGGCTCCGGACAGCTCGGCGACGGCACGACGACTGATCGCAACACGTTTTCTGACGTGCTCCGCTTTGACGCGCCGGCGCTCGGTATGCCGCAGGGGCTTTCCAATGCCAGCGCCGGCGGCAAGCACACCTGCGCGCTGCTGGTGGACGCGGTGTGGTGCTGGGGCTCCAACTCGAGCGGGCAGCTAGGGGCGACCGCCGCCAGTATCTGCGGGCCATCCGATTGGGTTCCTACCGCCGAGCCTTGCAGCCTGTATGCGATCCCCGCGCAGCTGCCAGTGAGTGTGGCATCCGTCTCGGCCGGCGGGGAGCACACGTGCGCCCTCACTGCCACCGGCGACGCATGGTGCTGGGGCTCCAACTCCAATGGCCAGCTGGGACGGGGATCGATCGGAGGCAGCAGCTCGACACCGCAGGTCGTGAGCGGCGGGTTCAAGTTCCTCTCCATCAGTCCCGGAGGGAATCACACCTGCGGCGTTACGTTCGAGCGGGCGATCTATTGCTGGGGTGCGAACGCTTCAGGGCAGCTGGGGGATGGGACACAAACTGACCGCGCGGTGCCGACGCGGGTGTCAGAGGCTCCGCAATAGGTTCGCGGGGCTGGTGGGGGAGGCTCCGTAGTGCGGACGGGGCATCGCGTACGGAGCCGGATGAATCGGTGTCACGGCTTCGCGGCGCTCCACGATGCTCAGGTCCTGGAAATGGGGCCCCCAGGCCAGAGCGAACTGCTCTAACAGGTTCACGCCAACGACGCCGGCAACCTGCACCGCGCGCAGCGCCTGCTCGAGCGGAGCGGGCATGAGGCCGCAGTCGAGGTTCGTCTGCCGGCCCCCGAACAGCAGCGGGACCTGGCGCAGCTCGGTCGTGAACTCCCCGATTCCCGGATAGCAATCGCGCACGACGGCGATACACGGATAGTCCTTGGTGTCGCTGTCGCGCAGGCAGGACAACGTCGCACCGGTGTGTAACAGGAGCTGCACTCGGGCCCCCGCCAGTCCGAGTGCCAGCACCGGGAGCCCGGCGACGGTACTCACCGGTACTGCTTGCGCCTG
Organism: Gemmatimonadales bacterium; assembly: GCA_035262265.1. Taxonomy (GTDB): domain Bacteria; phylum Gemmatimonadota; class Gemmatimonadetes; order Gemmatimonadales; family GWC2-71-9; genus DASTHG01. The sequence continues at coordinate 7,514 of DATFTG010000203.1, read as the reverse complement.
CGACCCTGGAGGAAGCTTCTCGTCGAACACCACGCGGCGTCGGTCCGGATCGATGACCACGGCGTGGCGACCGAGAACATCACTGCCAAGCACGCCGTCGATGTTCAATCCAATGATCTCACTCCATTGAGCGACGGTCAGACCCTGGTAGCGTTGCAGGACGGCAATCTCGCGACCGAGGAACATGAGGGTTGGCCGGATGCCCATCGAGACCGGGCACCCGGTGTTCACGAGCAGCGACTGATCGCCATGACGAATGATGAGATGCCCGCCGGGCATCATCATTGAAAATTCTGGCACGAGGGACCGGGCTCGAGTTCGTTCTAAGAAAAGAGCGCGGCTAGCGGTTCGAGGTAACTTCGAGAATGCCCGAAAGTCAACCGAAGCTGCATTTTGGCAAGGTTACATCGCGGCGTTCCGCAACAACTGGACGTACACCCGCACCACGTTGACGTAATCCCCCACGCCGATGCGCTCGTCGGTGCCGTGGATGCGACGCAGATCGTCGCTGCCGATCGTGGCCGCGACGAACCGCAGCACGTTGGGGGTGAGGGTGCTGTAGTGCCGTGAGTCGGTGCCCGCCACCACGAGCCACGGCGTCACGATGACGCCGGGATTCGTCTGCCGGATGGTGCGCGCCAGCAGCTGGAACGGCTCCCCGTCGACGCTCGCCACGGGCGACGGCTCGGCGACGGCCGACTGCAGCGGAGCGACGGTGATGCGCGGATCGTCAACTGCCGCGCGCACGTGCGCCAACACTCCCGCAACGCTGTCGCCGGGGAGGATGCGGAAGTTGACGAGCGCCCGCGCGGTGGAGGGCAGGACGTTCTCCTTCACCCCCGCCTGAAAGACCGTAGGCGCCGTCGTGGTGCGCAGCATGGCGTTGCCGTACGGCGTCCGCCCGAAGCGGCTCGTGAGCAACCCGCCGAACAGCCACCGATTCGCGACGACCATCCGCTGCCCGAAGGGGAGCTCGGGACCCGTGTAATCGAACATCTCCTGCGTCGGCCCGCGGATGGCGCGCGGCAGCTGGTGCGCTTCGAGACGTGCGATCCCCGCCGCCAGGATGCCGACCGCCGTCTCTCCCGGCGGCATGGACGAATGCCCACCCGCTGCCTGCACCGTGAGCTCGGCGGTCAGGTACCCCTTTTCGGCGACGCCGACGAGAGCCACGGGTCCCGACACGCCGGGGAGCAGCCCGGTGGCCAGGACGCCCCCCTCGTCGAGCACCAGCTCGGGACGCACGTGGCGCGAAGCCAGAAGTGCCGCGATCTGTGTCGCTCCGCGCCGCCCGCCGATTTCTTCGTCGAAGCCGAAGGCGAGGTACACCGTGCGGCGCGGCTTCACGCCGGCCGACAGGAGGTGCTCCACTGCCTCGAGAATCCCGACCAGACTGCCCTTGTCGTCGAGCGCACCGCGGCCCCACACGTATCCGTTGGCGATCACTCCTCCGAAGGGCGGCTCGGTCCACTTCGCTTCCGTTCCGCCTTCGATCGGCACGACGTCCTGGTGTGCCAGGAGCACGATCGGCTCGAGCTTCGAATCGCTTCCGGTCCACGTGTACAGCAGCCCGTAGCCGTTCACCACCTCACGTGACAGTGCGTCATGCAGCTTGGGGAAGGAATCCTGCAGGTAGCGCTGGAAGCCCTCGAACACCCGTCCATCGAACCTGGTGGAATCCTGGTTCGAGATCGTCGCGAACCGCAGCGCGCCCGCGAGCCGGCCGGCCAGGGCCATCGAGTCGAACGGCTCGGGTTGGACCGCCGTCACGGCCGGTTGTCGCGAGCGGAACGTGAGCGTGCGGAAGACGAGCACGGCCGCGAGGGCGAGCAGAAGGACGAGAATGAAGAGGAGAATGCGTCTCATGGTTGTTCTGTAATGATTGCCAAAAGCGTCATCGGTCATCGGTAATCGGTAACGCTTGACCGATTACCGACAACCGATAACGCTTCACCTCTCTATCGGAAAATGATCCACAGCACTCCGATCGCGGCGACCAGGACGACGGACCAGAAGAGCGTGCCGGGCGTGGCAGGATATGCCGCGGCCGCCGCACGGCTGTAGGTCACATCCTGCACCTTCGCCGCGGTCGGGGGCGCCGACATCCTGCTCACGACCATCAGGATTGCGGTGCACAGCACGAACAGCAGCGCGGCGAAGTGCAGGAAGTTGACCTCCGCGAACCACGCGATGGGTGTCCCCGGCGTGAGGTGAACCTTTTGCAGCTCGAGGATCAGACGTGCGGCTCCCAGCACGAGGCCCGTCAGCAGTGCCGCCATCGCTCCAGTGCCGTTGAGGCGCTTGTCCAGCACGCCGAACAGGAAGCACGCCGCGATCGGCGGCGCGATGTAGGCCTGCACGCTTTGCAGATAGATGTAGACCTGCGACGAGATGTGGCTGATGAACGGAATCCACACGAGCCCCAGGCCGGTAAGAATGACGGTCGAGATGCGCCCCACCAGGACCAGCTGCGCTTCCGATGCGGCCGGGCGCATCTTGCGGTACACGTCCCACGTGAGCAGCGTCGAGCACGAATTGAACGCCGACGCCAGCGAGCTCATCAGCGCGGCGAGCATACCCGCCAACACGAGCCCCTTGATCCCTTCCGGCAACAGCCGGGTCACGAGCGCCGGGAATGCGGTATCGCCGGCCTGGTGCACGTCGGCGTACAACGCGCTGGCGATGACGCCGGGGAGCACGAAAATGAACACCGGCAGGATCTTCAGGAATCCCGCGCCAATCGTGCCCTTTCTCGCCTCGGAGACGTTCTTGGCGGCCAGCACCCGTTGCACGATGTGCTGGTCGGTGCACCAGTACCAGATCCCGAGAATCGGCGCGCCGAACACGATTCCCGTCCACGGGAAGTCGGGGTGGTTCATCGGCTTCCACATCGAGAAAAAGTCGGCCGGCACCTTCGCCGCGAGGCCCGACCACCCGCCCACCGCTGCAAGGCCGACGACCGCGAGCGTCGCCGAGCCCACGATCAACACGACGGCCTGCATCACCTCCGTATAGATCACGGCGCGTAAGCCCCCGAGCACCGTGTACAGCCCGGTGATGACGATCAGCACGACGGCGCTCTTGTAGAATTCGAGTCCGGTAACGGCGTGCATCACCACGCCGCCGGCGTAGAGCGTCACGCTGATCTTGGTCAGCACGTAGCCGATGATCGAAACCCACGTGAAGTAGCTGCGGGAGGCGGGGTTGAAGCGTCGTTCCAGGAATTCCGGCATCGTGTACACGCCGGTCTTCAGGTAGAACGGCACAAACAGCCACCCCAGGAGCAGCAGGATGAGGCACGCTAGCCACTCGAAATGACCGACCGCCAGTCCGCCCGCCGCCCCGGAGCCCGCGAGCCCGACGAGGTGCTCGCTTCCAATGTTCGAAGCGAAGAGACTGGCGGCGACGGCGAGCCAACCCACATTGCGGCTGGCGAGGAAGAAGTCGGCGCTGACGTTCTTCTCTTTCTTCGCCGCCCAATAGGCGATGCCCAGCAGGATGAGAAAGTAGCCCGCGATCACCAGGAGGTCGAACAGGTGGAGTGAGGTCATGGCCTTGGTTGGTGGAGGAGGAATTGCACAGCCAGGTCGGTCAGGCTCCACAACTGGACATCCGAGCTGGTCCCGTATCGCGTGGGAACCAGCTTTCCATTCTCGATGCGGTAGCTCCACAGCTCGGCGTGGCGCAGCCCCGAATGCTCCACCGCGTCATTGATCTTGCGCACCGCTCCAGCGATCCACGCGGTGTCGGCACCGGCGCCGGCGGTCGACAGCTGCCCGGCGAGTCCCGCCAGCAGCTCGTTCACATCCCTGCCCCAGACGACGGTCGGGGAATGATACGCGTCCTGCCGGAACGCGTCCCAGACCTCCTTCGTCGCGAAGGCGTCGTTGGCGGTGACGGGACCGAGGCCATCGACGAACAGCCCGATCGGGTATGGCTTGAACAGCGCCTCGACCTGCGAGCGCGTCTCCTGGACGTTGAGCCGCACCACGAGCAGCCGCATCGCGGGATCGGTGTTCACGATCGGCACCGGACGGCCATCGCCGTCGAGCGAGACGGCGAGGAACCGCAGCGAGTCGGTCTGCAGCACCGGCAGGGCGGTGGCGAGGATGCCGTCCCAGTAGCCCTGCTCGTCCGCGGGCAGCGACTTGAGCTTCGCTTCCACCAGCGCGTTGACCTGCTCCGGGGCGAGCACCACCTGGAAGTGTCGCACGGCGCCGTTCCAGGTCAGCACCGCATGCTCCAGCGCGCCGCGATCGGCGGCGAACGCCGCGAGCGCCGAATCGTGGATCGCGGGAGCGAAGGATTCGAGCTGCTGCTGGGTGATTCCGAGTTGCTTGATCGCGTCGAGGATGGTGCCGATCCCCGCCAGCGCGTTGGGCACCCAGATCGCGTTCACGTCATAGGCGAAGCGCCCGCCGCCGTAGCCGTCGCGGCTGTCGCGCCAGCTGGCCGAGATCCACCGACCCTCGTCGCTCCTGGGGAAGGAAACGAGGTTCGTCGGTGCGGGATCGTGTGCGTAGGCGGCGGTCTGGCGGGCGACATAAGCGAGGTTGGCGATGAGCTTCCCGAGGCGGCCCTGCTCCAGCAGGAAGCGCCGCCGCCGCTCCGCCGGGACACGGGCGTCGCTCAGGTACCCCGCCTCGACCACCGGGAGCTGGTAGTTGGCGTCCACCATGATGTAATTCTCGCGCACCGCCTGGAGATTGCCGAGGACGGCGCGCGCCGCGGGGAGCTTTCCCGCGGCAACGAGCCGGTTGTACTCCGCCGCGTGTTCGCGAATCGCCTGGCCGCCGAGCGCCTCTTCGTGGCTCACGGCGCCCTCGGGCGACAGCTTGCGCAGCGCGCTCGCGATCGCGTGCTCCGGCATCGACGCATCCCACACGGGACGCATCAACAGCACCGTCATCAACATGTCGCGACCGAAGTAGGTCGCGAAGTTGGGGAGCCCTGCCATCATTTTTTCGCGATAGCACAGCACTTCCATCCCGCGGACTTCGCGCTCCAGCCGGCGAAACCGCTCGGGATGCGTCGTGTCGGCCTTCACGGCGTCGTAGAAGCGGCGGAACTGATCGTTGAAGATCGCGTCGCGGCCGAGCGGTGTGAGCGCGGCGGCGTCGGTGGTGACACGCACCCGCAGCCGGACGCGCCCTCCCTTGCCGGGGCGGAAAGTGACGGTCGACTTGCTGAACGTCGCCGTGGTGCCGGCATCGCCGTCGATAATCAGCCAGAGATGCGTCTTGGCGTCGAAGCTCGACTGCGAGATCTGCATCTCCACCGGCGCGGGCCGCAGCTGCAGCACCGTGGGAGTGAGGCGCTTGCGCAGTTCCTCGACGGACCGGGCCCAGAGCAGCTTGAGCTGGCGGGGCCGCTCCAGCGGAGCGAGCCGCGCCACGTTGGCGATCAGCGAATCGAGCTCGGGGCGCGGGAACGTGGTTGAATCGAAGGGCAGCGTATCGCGACCGGCGTACTGCAGATCGCGCTCGACCCGCATCGACCCGAGCAGGAAGTGCCCGAGCGTCACCGCCGACGGCGACTCGAGCGTGTACGACAGCGACCGGTTGCCGCTCGACTCCGACACGCGAGCGCCGCCGAGCCAGAGCAGCCCGGCGGGGCGCCCCGACGAATCGCGCGCGGTGAAACCGATGCTCTCGTCGATGGCGTCGGCCCAGAGATGGACGACGCGGCCGCTCTTCCGGTTCAGGTAGATCTGCAGCGCGTTCTTGCGCGCATCGCGGTAGACCAGCGTCTCGTATCCCTGATAAGCGGCCGGATCATCCAGCCGCGGCTCAGGGAACGCGAGGTACGGTGGCACAGTGTCCGCCCGGGCGATCTGGGCGGCGATCAACAACGCAAGGCAGGTCATCGACTTACTTCAATAACCCCGGGATGGCGAGGTTGTCCATTGCGGGTATATTGTTGCACATGGTGACGCCGTTGCGTGCGTTGGCCCTCGCTGTGGTCGCGGTGTATGCGATTGGATGCGCACACCCCAACGCCGCTGCCCGTCAGAGCCAGGTCACCGACACGACCAGAGCCGCCGCACGGCCCGACACGGCGCATCCGGCCAACGGCAATCCGTCGACGGTCACCTCCGTCGACAGTCGCGTCGGCGCGAACGAGCCGATCGAGATGGCGCTGCAGGGCAAGGTGCCCGGTCTCGAAGTGACCCGTACCAACGACGGTTCTGTCGCCATCCGCATTCACGGGCCCTCGTCGTTCTTCGGCAACGGCGAGCCGCTGTACGTTCTGGACGGCATCCCCATCACGCCGGGACCGAACGGCCGCATCAGCGGCCTGTTCGCGAAGGACATCGAGTCCATCCAGGTCCTCAAGGACCCGTCCGAAACCGCGCTGTACGGCGTGCGTGGCGGCAACGGGGTCATCGTCATCAAGACGAAGCAGGCCTCGACCCGACACTAGCAGTAGTTCCCTACTGGAGACTAGAGACCGTGCGCACACCGCTCCTGATCCTTGCGGTCGTCGGCGTTGTCTGCCGTTCCCCATCGCTCGCCGCCCAGGCTCCTGTCGAGCAACGCATCACCGCCCTCATCGCGCAGATGACGCCCGCGGAGAAGCTGGGCCAGCTGAATCTGCCGACCTGGAATCCCGGCGCGAACCCGTCCCAGGCGGATCTGGTGCGTCGCGGTCTCGTCGGCGGATTCCTGAACCTCGATGGCGCCGACGCGACGCGCGACATGCAGAAGATCGCGGTCGAGCAATCGCGGCTGCACATTCCGCTGCTGTTCGGGCAGGACGTCATCCACGGCTACCGCACCACGTTCCCGATTCCGCTCGGCGAGGCGAGCGCCTGGGACCCGGAGCTCGCGGAAGCGACGGCGAAGTTCGCGGCGCGCGAAGCGCGGGCGGCAGGGCTCAACTGGACGTTCGCTCCGATGGTCGACATTGCGCGCGACCCGCGCTGGGGGCGGATCGCCGAAGGATCCGGTGAAGACCCCTACCTCTGGTCGGCGCTCGCCGCCGCGCGGGTGCGCGGCTTCCAGCAGTACATCCTGGCGACGGTAAAGCACTTCGCGGCGTACGGCGGCGCCGAAGCGGGTCGCGAGTACAACACCGTCGACATGTCGGAGCGCACGTTGCGCGAGGTCTACCTGCCGCCCTACAAGGCGGCGGTCGATGCCGGCGTCGGCTCGGTCATGTCGGCGTTCAACGAGATCGGCGGCGTCCCGAGCTCCGCCAACCCGTGGCTGACGAACACGGTGCTGCGCGGCGAATGGCGCTTCCGCGGCTTCGTGGTGAGCGACTGGACGTCCGTCGCCGAGCTCGTGGCGCACGGCATCGCCGCCTCGCCGTCCGAAGCGGGACGGCTGGCGCTCGCCGCCGGCGTCGACATGGATATGGTGGCCGGGATCTACGTCGACAGCCTCCCCGCCCTCGTGCAATCGGGCAGAGTCCCGATGGCGCAAGTCGACGAAGCGGTGCGCCACATCCTGCGTGAAAAGTTCCGGCTGCGCTTGTTCGAGGATCCCTATCGCGCCATGCCGCCCGTCGAG
>DATFTG010000202.1:0-3690 GCA_035262265.1 Gemmatimonadales bacterium | reverse complement strand
CATAGGGTGGTGATGATAGCTCCGGCCCGCGTCGTGCAACATCGGCCCTCCGCTGAGTCGTTGACCTCGCGCAGTCTTGACAGGCTAGCGACGCGCGTCGCGTTCCACTGGTGACTCGGGTCACAATCCCGCCTTCCAGGCACCAAAAAAGGGCTCCGCTGTCTCCGGAGCCCCGCTTCGTTTCATGCCCCCAAGGAGAATCGAACTCCTGTTCCCACCTTGAAAGAGTGGTGTCCTAACCGTTAGACGATGGGGGCTTACAAAGACCTGACCGCGGTGGAGAACAATAGCGGTAACGGGATTCGAACCCGTGTTTGAGCCTTGAGAGGGCTCCGTCCTAGTCCCCTAGACGATACCGCCGGGAGGCGAAAATATCGCCGGCCGACGCACTCCTTGGCAACACTGGTCATCAAGAGAGGGACATACACTACTAGACGCATAGACGCACAGGGGAGAACAGATGACCCGAGAAGCTGGTGGGCTGGTTCATTGAGGCCGGACGATCTCCAGCTCCCGCGCGGTCGTCACGTCGTGCCCCCGCGCCCGCACCGTCACCGCGACGCGATAGCGGCCGGGATCGAGGCTGGTGACGTCGACGGCGACCGCGCGGCCGAAGACGCCGCGCTCGGGCTGAGCGACCTCGCGCCAGGCGAGGCTCGTCTGGCGCCGCTTTCCCAGGCCGACCCATCCGCCGATGCGGCGCAGCAACCCCGTCTTCAGCGGCGCGACCGCGACGGAGGTCTCGATCGGCTCGTTCGCCGCGAGCCCATAGGCCTCCCAGTAGAGCCCAAGTCGCGCGCCGGACGCCACGCGCGCCGGTCCGTGCACGAGCGGCAGCACCAGCGCGAGCTGCTGCGGCAGCGAGTCGACGGGGTCCACTGGGTCGAACATCAGCGGGTCCGAGAGCTGCACCACTCCCGAATCCCGTGGAGCGAGCGCGACGCGGGCTCTCCCCGCGCGGTGCAGCGGTTCGCGCGTCACTTCGAAGCCGGCGAGTGAGGCGGGCCACGGCGCCGCGGCGACGAGCACGCCGCGCGGCGTCGGACGCTCGTCGCGCACGACGGCAGGAGCGGTGCCATCGTCGGCGGCGAGCACGGCGACGAGCTCGGGGGGTGTGCCCTGCCACAGGGTGTCGCTCGCCAAGTCGAACGCGACCACGAGGACCGTGGAGTCGGGACGGCGGAACACGGCGAAATCGGGGGCCAGAGTCTCGAACGTCGTCGCGTATAGCGGGGCGTAGCGTTCGCGCGGGCGCGGCGACTTGAGGGTCCAGGCAGCCGCGCGCCGGTCGCGGGCTGGCTCCACATCGGGAAAGAAGTGAAACGCCGGGATGCGCTCGTGCCCGGTGATGTCCCGGGCGTCGTTCAACTCGTCGTTCAGCTCCTGACTCCACGCCACCGGCCATCCGTAGCGCAGCGTCAACTCCCGAAGGTCGTCCGCCAGGGAAGTCGCCCAGGCCGAGCCGGCGCGTTCGAGCATCCGCACCATCGTGAGACGGGCATAGTGCTCGACCCGCCGGTCGTTGCCCGGACGGGAGAAGAGTGGCTGCGCGAGCCACCAGACGTGCGCGGAGAAGGCAGCGCGCGACGCACAGTCGAGGCGGCGGAATCGTTCGCGCAGGGCACCATCGAGCAGAGGGGTGAGATCGGTCCAGCGGCAGCGGAGCGCGACGGGCATGTCCGCCAGCGCAGCGGCGTAGACGGTGTCGGCAGCGGCGTCGTCGCCAGCTGCGTGTTGCGCGAACCCCTGGAGCGCTTCGCACCACCAGCGCTCGGCGCGACAGTCGCGTGCCGCCGCGTACGCTTCCGCCAGGCGGTCGCTTTCGACGAGGTAGCGCACGCGTTGCCCGGCGATCCACCAGTCGCCGGGAAGCAGCTCCGCCGCCGAATCGAGAACGTCGACGAGATGCCTGCGCGCGCGCTGGATCTCGACCGGCTCGCGTGGCAAGGGAATGCGGTCATCGGGATACCAGTAGTAAAATCTGCCGATGCGCTCGTAGTCGTCGCCGCGAGCAGACCCCAGGGTGCGAGGGGCGAGAAAGCCGCGCTGCGATTCGAACGCCTGCTGCGCGCGTTGCGCCGAACGAAGGGCGCCCACCGAATCGGGCTGCGCCGCGGCGAGCAGCAGGACGACGGAAAGCATTTTTGAACTTACAACGAATGGGCCGCGACGAGTGCCGCGTCTAGGGGAACGCCCAGCGCAGCGACGCGATCACCGATCCGTAGCGCCACTGACCGCTCGTCGCCGCGGTCGTCGCTACTTGCGAGTCCTCGCTGTCGAGCTCCAGTCGAAAGGCGCGACCGGGGGCGAGCGGGACGTCGAGCATCGCGTACAGGCGGAAGGCCGCCGTCCACGGCCCGTAGACGTGCGCCTGCTTGGCAGCCGGTGGTCGCGGCGGTGGGCCGCCCCCGCCCCCGCCCGGCGGTTGCCCGCCTGGGGATTGGCTGGCCAGCTGTTGAGCGACGCGTTGCACACCGGCCCCGGCGTCTACCGCCAGCACCAGCGCTCCCGGTGTCTCGATCTCGAAATACGTCCCCGCCTCCGCGACCTGCAGCCCCCACGGCGCGAAGTATCCCGACGCGCTCGCCGTGTCGTAATGGATCTGATGGAGCTGCGCCGATACCTCGAGGGAAGGGTTGACGGCGACGGCCAGGACACCGCTGAGCATCGACTTGTGGTTCACTTCGAAAGAGTCGCTCAGCGTCGCCCGCTTCCCGATGCCGCGCAACGTGACCGGTCCGGCGAGCCGGGTGGAGAGCAGTGCGCTGTACTGGGTCCGCATCACGTGGTTGGCGACGAGCAGCGGGCTCGCGTCGACGACGCCACGGTCGGCCCGCACGTCGAACCCGAGCCGCGACGCCGGAGCGCGCCAGCGTGCGCGGATCTCTCCCGTCGCCTCGAGTGCCGCGCTCGATCCCGCGACCGCCCGGAGCGGATCGATGCGCGTGCCGCCGGCAGTCGCGTCGATCTTGAGCGCCGCGAGGGGCTGCCAGGTCGTGCGGAGGGCGAGGGCATCGAGATCGGCGCCGGAGACGCCGTCCCCGACGTGGGAGCGACTGCCTTCGATCCCAAAGCGCGCCGGCCCCACGGCGGCGAGCTCGAGTGCGCCGCCAAAGCGCCAGATCGTATTGCCGTCGGAGTCGTGGCTCCCGGCGACGAGTGGCGTAAACGCGGGCGCGGCGAGGCCGCGAACCACGGCGAGACGCTGGCCAACTTTCGGATCCGGAGCCAGCGCCTGCGAGCGCTCCAGCGCTGCCCCCGCTTCGCCCGGGCGACCGGCGCGCACCAGCTCTCGCGACAGCTCCTGCCATCCTTCCGCGTCCCTGGGTTGGGTCGCGAGCCACGCGCGATAGGCGACGAGGGCGGCGTCGGTGCGGCGTGCCCGCGCCAGGACGCGCGCCTTCCCGAGCACCGCGTCGCGCTCGGTGGGGTCGAGCCGCAGCGCCGCGTCCGACCAGCGCAGGGCCTCGTCGAACCGCCCCAGTCGCGACAGCATGTCGGCGACAGCCAGGTATCCCCAGAGATCCTTCGGCTCGAGCGCCACGTAACGGCGAAACAGCGGCAGCGCGCGCGCGGGGTCGTGACGCTGCAAGTCCGCCAGACGGTAGGTGGCGCGCGAGTTTTTCGGATCGATCGCCAGCACCGCCGCATACGCGTCGCTGGCCGCCTCGGGGTCCCCTGAGTTGTAGA
>DATFTG010000201.1:0-17807 GCA_035262265.1 Gemmatimonadales bacterium | reverse complement strand
TACGGATCGGGCAGCACGTTTCCGCCGAGCACATTGACCGACCACGATGACGACAGCCGGTAGTCGACCGAGAAGAGTGCCGCTGCTCGGGACACGTAGGTAGTGCTGACCCGGCCCATGGCCGTCAGCTGCGTCGTCCAGCGGCCGCGGCGTCGCATCCAACTCCCCGTGATGTCGGTGAACCAGGCGCCAAGGAACCGGTTCGGCTCGATACTCCCGGTGAGCGTCGTCGTATTCGAGGGATCACTCCACCACCCTCGGATGCGCGTGTGCAGCGCGGTAACGGGACGCACGTAGGTGATCCACCCGGAGGTTGGACCCGCACCGATCGCGCCACCCCCGTGCGGAGTGGCGTACTCGACCTCGCCGGTGATAGAACCGGACCCGCTTCCACCACCTGCCCCTGGTGCGGTCCCGGTCAGCTCGGCATCGGCAGCGAGCCGCCACAACCCGCTGATGTTCTGAGCGACCCAGGTTCCGAAGCGAATCTGGCCGTAGCCATTGCTGTGAGGCACTGCCGCCACGGTTGCCCCAAACGACAACTGAACGCTCTGCGTGGCGTAGGTGAAATCGGGAGATAATGAAAGAACTCCGCTGGTCGAGCCGCCCGCAAAGCGCACCGTTCCCAGCCCTGCTTGCGTGGAAACGGTGGATTGGCCGGAAACGCGTGCGGCCAGGACGAGGCCAAGCGCGAGGACGGGGACGGCAACGGCTGGGGGAGGCATGGAACCCCCAAAATACGAGGGGGCGCAGCTTGCTGCGCCCCCTCGTGCGGTTCCAGAATGCGAGCCTTCAGGCCGTCTGGACGGTCATCGCCTCGGCATGCCGGCGGGTGAGCCGGGTAAGCCAGGCCAGCACCGTGAGCTCGCCAGGAACGAACTGGCTGGCCACGGAGAAGGCCTCGAGAAACGCCTCCGATACGGCTTGATCGGCGCGGGTGGATTCCCGCAGGATGCCGATCGCCACGGCGTAGGCAGTGCGCGAGTGTCGCGCCCATAGCTCATCCAGGGCCGCACCGTCCTTCGCCACCATGCGCGCCACCAGATCCGAATCCGGCGTCATGCGGCGCTCGGCGGTTTCCTTCGTCACGCGGAAGTCCCCTCGAATAGTGTAAGGGTGCAGGTGAAGAGCCTTTACGGGGGGTCCGAGTAACGCCCTCGGAAGCCCCGCCGTTGCAGCGCGTTACCAAAGCCGGCTTCGGGAATCTTCAGGACGGTTGCCGGGGTGCCCTCGGCCTCCTAGCATCCCGCGTGGTTACTAGCGAGACCCAAGGAGACCGAGTGGACCAATCTGGCGCACCGTCCGACGGGTCGGTGGTGCGGGCAGTGCTGTCGGGCGATGTCGACCAGTTCTCGGTGCTGGTGCGTCGATACCGGGATCGTTATGCCCGCTATGCGGCCCACATGCTGGGGTCGATCGACGCGGCCGAGGACGCGGTGCAGGACGCGATGGTCCGGGCGTATACGCACCTGGCCCAGTGCCGGGAACCGGACAACTTCGCCGGCTGGTTCTTCCTGATCCTGCGCAACCGGTGCTTTGCCGAGCGCCGGCGAACGCGGTGGGAGAGCGACCTCGAGAATATCGGTGAGGTCGCGGCGCCGGAGCAGACAGAGTCGGCGCTGGAGCGGTCGGAGGCGGTGGAAGGTCTGCAGCGCGCGTTGCTGCGCCTCACCGCGGAGCAGCGGGAGGTGTTCGTGCTGAAGCACGTGGAAGGACTGTCGTACGATGAGATCGCCGGGCGGCTGTCGACGAGCGTCGCGGCATTGAAGATGCGGATGCATCGGGCGTACGATCGTCTGCGCGAGCTGCTGGAGGCGCCGTGAAGAATCGCGAATGGAATGACCAAATCAAGCAGGTGCTGGACGGCGAGCGGGAGCTGGAGTCTCTGCCGGCGGACCTGCGGCGCGAGGCGGAGGCCGCGCGCCGGCTGCTGCTCGAGGCGATCGACCGTCAGCCGGTGACCCTGTCGCCGGCGCTCGACGCGCGGATCATGGCTCGCGTGCGCAGTCGGGCCGTTAGCCGCTGGCCGCGGGCGTGGCGCTGGTTGTCGGCGCCGACGATTCCGCGCTGGGCGATGCTCGTGCCGGTCGCCGCCGCGGCCCTGCTCGTGGTGCTGACGCGCCCCAACCAGCAGACCGATCGCCCGACCCAGGCGCAAGCGGTCTATGTGCGCTTCGAGCTGTACGCGCCCCGCGCGAGCCGCGTATCGCTCGCGGGCACCTTCAATCGCTGGGACCCCGCGGCCACTCCGCTCGTGCGCATCGGGAAGGATGGAATGTGGACGGTGACCGTCGCCCTGCCGTCCGGACAACACCAATACGGATTCATCGTCGACGGGCGGAACTGGGTGCCTGACCCTGCCGCACCGACGGTGGACGATGGCTTTGGACGGCGCAACAGCGTCGTCAGTGTGAATACGAACAACGGACGGATCCTGTGAAGCGGCTCTCGTTGGTCTTCGTGATGGTGGGGGGGCTCGCCCACGGCTTGGCGGCGCAAGGCGACGTGCGTGCGCGGCTCGTGGGTCGAGTTTCCCCCGACCTCCTGCAACATGTCGTGACGTTGTCCGACTCCGCCCGGACGCTCGGCCTGCCGGATGCCCCCCTCGTCGATAAGGCGCTCGAAGGCGCGGCCAAGGGCGTCGCGCCGGACCGCATCGCGCTTGCCGTTCAGGGTGTGTTCGGTCAGCTCAATACCGCCGCGCGTGTCATGCGCAGCACCGGCGCGGCCCCGACCAGCCTGGAGATCGAAGCCGGGGCATTCGCCCTCGGCGCCGGTCTCACGGGGGACGACGTCGCGCAGCTGACCGAGACCGCAGATGCCAGCCACCCGACGATGGCGGTGCTGCAGGTCGCCGGCGCGCTGGCGGCACTTGGTGTACCGCGTGCTCAGACGGTGGGACTCGTCCGGGCGGAAGTGCGATCTGGGTTGCCCCTCGGGGACCTGACGAACCTTCCGGCGCAGGTTCAGGCCGCCGCCGCAAGCGGCGTTCCCCCCGACGCTGCGGCGTCGGGGCTCGAGCGGGCCGCCCAGGCGCACGCCGGTCAGAGCGTGCAGCCGAAGGGGAAAGCGAAAGGCAACCCCCATCTGCCGTGAGTTGTGACTCCGTAGCGGAGGAGCTGGCGCGCCTCCGTCTACGAAGTGCAGGTCTGCAGGGTCGCGGACAGTTCGAAGGTGTCGGGCCATTTTGCACCCTCACGGTCCGTCATCGGCGACTCCGGCGCGTCGTTACGGAGGTGGTTGTCGCATCACCGTAGTAGCACGGCCGTCGGGGCTGGAGGTGGGCGCGAGGGGTCTCGTCCGCCTCCACCTGTCCTGCTTCATGAGTAGATTTCCCCCCCCATGCCAACTTCCCATACGCTCGGCTTTCCTCCGCTCGGCGCCGCGCGCGAATTGAAACGCGCGACGGAAGGGTATTGGAGCGGCAAGACGACTCGGGACACGCTCCTTGCCACCGGCGCCGAGCTGCGGTCGCGACACTGGCGGCTGCAGCGCGAGGCGGGAATCGATCTCCCTCCGTCGAATGATTTCTCTCTGTATGACCGCGTGCTCGACACCTGCGCGTTGGTGGGTGCCGTCCCCGCGCGCTACGGCTGGGCCGGCTCGACGGTCGACCTCGACACGTATTTCGCGATGGCGCGTGGAGTGCAGGGGGGCGGCAAAGACGTCACCGCGATGGAGATGACCAAGTGGTTCGATACGAACTACCACTACATCGTCCCGGAGTTCGCTGAAGACCAGCAGTTCCGGCTCAGCTCGACGAAGCCCGTGGCCGAGTTCACGGAGGCGAAGCTGCTCGGGATCACCACCACGCCGGTGCTGATCGGCCCCGTCACCTTCCTCCTTCTCGGCAAGACGAAGCGCGAGGGGTTCGATCGACTCGGCCTGCTCGATGGCCTGCTCCCGGTGTATGCCGAGGCGATCCAGCAGCTCGCTTCCGCAGGAGCCCAGTGGGTGCAGATCGACGAGCCGTGTCTCGCCCTCGATCGCACAGCGGCGGAGCGCGAAGCGTTCCGCAAAGCCTATGGCTTCCTTGCCGAGCGGACGGGGGGCGCGAAACTCGTGCTGGCCACCTACTTCGCCGGGCTTGCAGACAACCTCTCGGTGGCGACCGCCCTGCCCACACACGGGCTGCATGTCGATCTCGTCCGGGCTCCGGAGCAGCTCGACGCGCTGCTCGCAGCGTGGCCCAAGGGTCGCGTGTTGTCGCTCGGCGTGGTGGACGGCCGCAACATCTGGCGTACCGATCTCGACGCCGCGCTCACGCTGCTGGAGCGGGCAGTCGCCAAGATCGGGGCCGACGCGCTGTGGGTCGCCCCGTCCTGCTCGCTGCTGCACGTACCGCTCGACCTCGATCTGGAGACAAAGCTCGATCCCGAGATTCTGCCCTGGCTGGCTTTCGCCAGGCAGAAGCTCACCGAGGTCGCGACCCTGACGCGTGCGCTCCGCGAGGGGCGCTCGTCTCCGGCCGTGGCCGGCGCGCTGACGCAGAGTGCGCAGGCGGGCGCCGCGCGGCGGTCCTCCCCGCTCACGCTCAACGCCGTTGTCCGCAAGCGGGTCGACACGATCAGCGAGCGCGATCTGCGCCGGACGACGCCCTACGCCGAGCGGCGCAAGCGCCAGCTCGATCTCCCGGCGTATCCCACGACCACGATCGGCTCGTTCCCGCAGACCGCCGAAGTGCGCGCCGCCCGGCGGCGCTTCCTGAACGGTGAGCTGAGCCCCGCGGAGTACGACCGCTTCATCGAGGACCAGATCACCAAGACCCTGACGCTGCAGGAAGACATCGGCCTCGACGTCCTCGTGCATGGGGAGTTCGAGCGCAACGACATGGTCGAGTACTTCGGCGAACAGCTCGCGGGCTTCGCCTTCACCGAGCACGGTTGGGTTCAATCCTACGGGACGCGCTACGTCAAACCCCCGATCATCTTCGGCGACGTGGCCCGGCCGGGCCCCATGACGGTGCGCTGGAGCGCGTTCGCGCAATCGAAGACGCGCCGTCCCGTGAAAGGGATGCTCACTGGTCCGGTGACGATTCTGCAGTGGTCCTTCGTGCGGGACGATCAGCCACGCGCCGAGACGGCGCGGCAGCTGGCGCTGGCGATCCGGGACGAAGTGAAGGACCTCGAGGCCGCCGGGATCAGGATCATCCAGATCGACGAGCCGGCGCTGCGCGAGGGGATGCCGCTGCGGCGGGCCGACTGGGCCGCCTACCAGGATTGGGCGGTCAACGCCTTCCGGCTGGCGACGAGCAGCGTGGCGGACGACACGCAGATCCACACGCACATGTGCTACAGCGAATTCAACGACGTTCTCCAGGTCATCGCCCGGATGGACGCCGACGTCATCTCGATCGAGAATGCGCGCTCGGGGTCCGAGCTGTTGCGTGCTTTCCAGGGCTACCGCTATCCCAACGAGATCGGGCCGGGGGTTTACGACATCCACTCACCGCGCGTCCCAACGGTAAACGAGATCGTGGCGGCGCTGTCCGCGATGCGGGGAGTGCTCGACGAGCGGCAGATCTGGGTCAACCCCGATTGCGGCTTGAAGACCCGCGGGTGGGCGGAAACCGTGCCGGCGCTGAAGAATCTGGTCGCGGCCGCCCAGCAGCTTCGCGGGGCTGGCGAGCGGAATTAGGTTATGGGCATGGCTTCCGATATTCGGATCACCGCCGAGCCGGTCGACGCGCAGCGCTGCAAGTTCCTCGTCGACCGCCCCGTGTCTCAGGGCGTGCGCCGCTTCGCCGACCGCGGCGAGGCGGCGGGATCGCCGCTCGCCGAGGCGCTGTTCGCGCTGCCGGGCGTCCGGGAGCTGATCGTGTCGGGAAACCTGATCACGGTCGTGAAGGAATCGCCTGAGGCGTGGCAGGTGGCGGGGAAGGCGGTCGGCGCCGCGATTCGGCAGGCGCTGAGCGCGGACGCGCCGCCGATCGCCGATCGCCCGCCGGCGACGGGTGCAGCGCGGGTCTCCGACGACGAGCTGTACGAGCGCGTCAACGATCTCTTCGAGCAGCAGGTGAACCCGATGGTCGCGCGCCACGGCGGCCGGGTCGAGCTGATCGACGTGCAGGAATCGATCGTGATGCTGCGTATGAGCGGCGGCTGCCAGGGCTGCGGCATGGCGAGCGTGACACTGCGCCAGGGCATCGAAGGGATGCTGAACCAGTACCTCCCGGAAGTGAAGGGGATCGTCGACATCACCGATCACATGTCCGGCACCAACCCGTACTTCGCTTCCGCCAAGAAGTAAGTCCCGACGCGTCTCCTGCTGCTGTTGCCGACCACCACCTACCGGACCACTGCGTTCGTGGAGGCGGCTCGCAGGCTGCCGGTCGACCTTACCGTCGCGTCGGAGCAGCCCAGCACATTCGAGCTGGCTCGGCCCGACGCGTTGCTCACTCTCGATTTCCATGATCTCGATCGTGCCGTGCAGGAAGCCCGCGTGTTCGATACGCGCTTTCGGCTCGACGCCGCCCTGGGTGTCGACGACGACACCGTCGTCATCGCCACGGCGATCAATCGCGCACTCGGTCGCCCGAGAAACACCATAGAATCGGCTCAAGCCGCCCGGGACAAGCTGCTCCAGCGATCGTTGCTCGGGAGCAGCCGTGTGCCGGTGCCGCGATTCGGGCTGCAGATGATCGGGAAGGACCTGGAGACTGCCGCGCAGCGCGCCAGCTTTCCGTGCGTCCTCAAACCGTTACGACTGAGCGCGAGCCGCGGTGTGATTCGCGCCGACACGCCGGCTGAGTTCGTTGCAGCCGTTGCCCGACTCGAGGCGATCCTGAAGTCGACGTGCGACCCGGAGGACCATCACGCGCTGGAGTATCTGGTCGAAGACTTCGTGCCCGGGTACGAAGTGGCGGTCGAGGGCCTCTTGGTCGCCGGTCATCTCCACGAGCTGGCCGTCTTCGATAAACCCGACCCCCTGAACGGACCGTTTTTTGAGGAGACGATTTACGTCACCCCGTCCCGGCATCCGCAAGCCGAGCAGGCGGATTTGGTGCAGTGTGTGGAAGCAGCGGTGCACGCAATCGGCCTGCACGAAGGACCGATTCACGCCGAGCTGCGCTACAACCAGCGAGGACCCTGGCTCATCGAGCTGGCGGCGCGGCCGATCGGCGGGCGCTGTTCCGCTGTCCTGCGCTTCGGTGACGGCACCATCTCGCTCGAAGAGATCGTCCTGCGTCATGCCGTCGGCATGCCGCTGCCATCGCTCGAGCGGGAACGAAACGCCGCAGCCGTAATGATGATCCCTGTTCCGGGCGCCGGGGTGCTCGAGGACTTCACGGGCGTCGATGACGCGAAGCGCGTTCCCGGCGTGGAGGATGTCGTCATCACCGCTCATCGCGGGGAGACGCTCGTGCCCTGGCCCGAGGGTTCCCGCTATCCGGGCTTCATCTTTGCGCGCGGCGAGACCCCCGAGCTGGCAGAGCGCGCTGTGCGCGAGGCGCACCGCCGCCTGCACTTCAACATCCGCCCAGCCTCGTGAGCCTGCGGTTCACGCTACCGCGCGATCCATGGCCGCGCTTCGCGAGCGAGCGGGCCACGCGGTTCGCGCAACTCGCGCTGTACGCGCTGGTGCTGCTCTGGGCGGTGGCCGAAATCGCGCGATCGTTGGGCCGCCAGCATGCGGTCATCTTCGAGGGCTACGTCCAGGTCGGCGACCTGGTGCTGACGGGCCGCGATCCCTACAGCCTGGCAATCAACACCTGGCCGCCATTTTTCTTTTTTATCGCCGGCGCCTTGGCGCTTCTCGCCAGGGTTTCGGCGACCCTCGCGCTGGGCCTCTGGCAGGTGGGCGACGTGCTCGCGATCTGGGGTTGCTGCCGCTTGTCGGCAGAGATGTTCGCGGCCAGCGAGGGACCGATCACCTTCTGGCCCCGCGATGCAGACCATCTGGCGTTCGGTTCCAGCCTCGTGATCGTGCCGTTCTTGCTGACGGCCCGCCTGTTTCAGGAGCACGTGCAGCACACGCAGATCAACGCGCAGGTGCTGTTTCTGGTGCTGCTCGCGTTTCGTTTGTTCGGCCGCGGCCGGACGGCGCAGGGCGGCTTATCGCTCGCGGTCGCGGCGAGCACGAAAGCCGTGCCGGTCCTGCTCGTTCCCTACCTGCTGTACAAGCGTGCCTGGCGGGAGCTGGGCTGGACGCTCGCTTTCCTGGTCGTGTTGAATGCCGTGTTGCCCGTGCTGGTCTTCGGCCCCACACGCGCCAGCGACGCGTGGCACACCTGGCGTGCCGTCGCCGGACGAGAAACCGCAGACCCGACGCCGCACTTCATGAATCAGTCGTTCCCGGCGGCGCTGAAGCGGCTGCTCACGGAAGCCGGCAGCCTGCGCGATCCGCTGCACTACGCCGTCGCCGATTGGCCGGCGCGCGCGGTGCAGATGACCTTCGTAGGGTGCGCACTCGCGGCGGCGCTGTTGCTCGCCTGGCGGTTCCGCCGCCATTCACGCGACTGGACGGACCCGCGCGTGGCCGCCGAGCTCGCCATCCTGCTGGGCGCGATGGTGGTGGTCGATCCGCTCGCCTGGAAGGCGCACTATGTCGTCCTGATCGTTCCTACCACGTTCGTCTGGTGGGCGCTGCGTCAACGGGGTCGGCTGGCCGGTATGTGGCGGTGGGCGATGTTCTGGGGCAGCGCGGCATGCATCAGCCTGAGTGCGCCCGCGATCGTAGGAAATCATCTCAGGGATGTACTTGAATCGCTGAATGCGATACTGGTGGGCGCTGTCCTCTTGCTCGTGCTCGCGGTATCGCTCGTGGACGCCGAGACGCCGAGTCTAGGCGTCTCCCTCGACGTCTAACCCCTATTGTTTTGTTATTCCCAAAGCTCCCAAGTGCACATTGAGATTGTGATTGACCCTAAACCCCACTATCCCGCTCGCGTCGACATCACTCGCCTTTGCGTTGTACACGATCTTCCCGTTGACGAGGAACGTGGCATTCGTGGGCGTCACACGGATCGTCAGGGTGTTCTCGAGCGGCTTCGTCGTGTCGGCGCTGGCCGCGCGGCTGAGGATGGCGTCGTTCGCGGTCCAGCTGCTCGTCACCGCCCAGGTCGAGTCGCCCATGCGCCGCTTGACGAGGAACGTGGCGTCGTCGCGGATCAGGAAGTAGGTGTAGCGCTGCCCGGCCGCCGCCAGGGCGCTCCCGCCGATGAACAAGCCATACCCCTCGCGATGGTCGCGGTGCGTGTCGGAGGGAAATTGCCAGAACTTGGCCTCGACCGTGTAGCTGCCGCTGGCGTTGTCGGCGTCGCGCCAGAAAATGGCGGCCGGTCCGAGGGTGACGTGGTGGCCGACGCTCATCGAGTCGAATTTCACGTTGGACAGCGGTCGGTTGCCGTCAGTCCGGGCGTGCCAGCCCGGCGGCAGTGTGCCACCGCCCGCGACGGCACGGTCGGGGTCGGCTTGGGCCGCCAGACCGGCGGCCGCGCCCCAGCAGATCAGGGTAGCATAGACAGCGGGGCGGAACGAGTGCAGCATCGGGTGCTCCAGGGAACGGTGAAGGGAGTCGGTTGAGATCTAAGTGAGCCACGCGCGTCGTCTCAGTCAAGAGGAAGAACGCTCGCTGCTCGTGCGGCTGCTGGCGCGCGAGGAACGCGCGCTGGGCGAGTTGTACGATCTGCTCGCCCCGTGGGTGCTCGGTCTGGCAACCCGCATCCTCGGTGATGCGGACGACGCCGAAGAGGTGCTCGGCACGGTGTTCGAGCAGGTGTGGTCACGCATTCATCTGCACGACCCGCAGCGCGGCCCCCTCGTGCCGTGGGTACTGTCCATCGCCCGCAATCGGTCGGTGGACCTGCTGCGGCGACGGCGGCGCTGGTGGCGCAAGGCACAGCGGGTGGAGCGTGAGTGGCTGGCCGGCGCCGACGTGGTCGCGGCGGTTCCCGATCGGTCCGGCGCAGAGGCGGCGGTGCCGGGGTGGCCGGTGCACCGCGCCGTGCATCAGGCCCTCGCGGAGCTGCCGCCGGAGCAACGACGGGTGGTGGTGCTCGCGTATTTCGAAGGACTTTCGCACATGGAGATCGCGCGGCGCACGGGCGATCCCCTCGGGACGGTCAAGACGCGCTTGCGTCTGGCCCATCGCAAACTGGAGGACGCGTTGGTGCATCTGCGGGACTGGATCGAATGAGCGACTGGCTCGGGATGGCCGCTGCGCCGCGCGCGCCGCGGCCGGAGCTCAAAGACCGCGTGCTGCGCCGCGCGCAGTCGGCGCGGCGGATGCGCTGGTCGATGCTCGCAGCGGCTGCACTCGTGGGCGCGATCGCGGGCGGCGGGTTGTTCTGGTCGCGTGCCGCCCGGCTGGAAGGCAATCTCGCCGCGGCGCGCGACACCCTGGATCTGCTGCGTCAGCCGGGGGGGCGGGTCCTCCTGATTCCCGTGACGACCGCCGGCCGGCCCGGCGCCATGACAGTGTACGCCGACAGTCTCACGCGGCGTTGGCTCGTCACCTGTCACCACCTCACCCCCAACCTGCCGAGCCAGGCGTACCAGCTATGGTTCCTGACGGGATCGGCGGCGCGGCCCGCCGCGATGATGCCGATGGATCACGACGTCCCGATGGTGATGACGCTCGAAGTGCCGGCGGAAGTGGGGAAGGTGACGGGGCTCGCGATGAGCGTGGAGCCGCGCGCCGGGTCGAGGGCTCCGACAGGGGCGCTCGTGTTCCGCGTGGAGCTCTGACCCCCTACTGTTCGGACGCGAGCTGGTGCACGGTGACCAGCTCCACGATTTTCAGCTTCCGCTTGCCCATCGGCAGCGTGATCGTGACGCTTTCACCGACTTTACCGCCAAGCAGCGCCTTTCCCAGGGGCGACGCCATGGACACCGGCATCTCGTCCGCGGCATCGTTGCCCTCGATGAACTCGCCCAGCGTCAACGCGTAGACCTCGCGCTTCTTCGTTTCGACATCCTGCACCGTCACCCGCGAGCCGAAGCCGACGCGGTCCTTGGGGATGTCCTTTTCCGAGACGTCCGAGAGCTTCGAAAGGCGCAGCCGCAGGTGGTGCACCCGCGCCTGGGCGAATTGCTGCCGCTCCAGGGCCGCCTTGTATTCGGAGTTCTCCCGCAAATCCCCATGGGCGCGCGCCTTCTCGATCTCCTTCGGTAGAACGAAGTTGATCTCGTGATTGAGGCGCTCGACTTCCGCCTGCAGCCGGTCCTTCAGCTCTTGCAGCATGGCGCGAGGCGTAGAAGCTAGGCGACATTTCTCCCCCAGTGCAAGGTCTCGTCGAGCTTTCCAAACCCCGCATCACGCAGCTGGTGGTGCTGACCGCCGCGGCCGGGTTCTACCTCGGGTCGCGCGGACCGTTTCGCCTCGGGATCTTTCTCGCCACGCTCGCGGGGACGGCGCTCGTGGCGGCGGGAACGAACGCGATGAACATGATCCGCGAGCGCGACATCGATGCGCGCATGCGACGCACCCGCTCCCGCCCCCTGCCGGCGGGCCGGGTGTCGCCGCGGGCGGCTCTGGTGTTCGCCGTCGCGGCCGCGGGCCTGGGGCTCGCCGTGCTCGTCTGGTGGGTGAATCTGTTGACCGCCGCTCTCGCCGCGCTGACCCTCGCGAGCTACGTGTGGGCCTACACGTCGCTCAAGCGGCGCAGCACGCTGAATACCCTGGTCGGGGCGGTCCCCGGCGCGCTCCCCGTGCTCGGCGGCTGGACGGGCGCGGGAGGAAAGCTCGATCCCGCCGCCTGGGCCCTGTTCTGGACCCTGTTCCTGTGGCAGCTGCCGCACTTCCTCGCCCTCGCCTGGATGTATCGCGAGGACTATCGCACCGCCCAGCTGCAGATGCTGTCGGTGGAGGACGAGGACGGCCGGCGCACGGCGCGGATGGCGCTGCTGTACGCGGTGGCGCTCGTGCCGGTGAGCCTGCTGCCGTCGGTTTTCGGGATCACGCGCCTCGTGTACTTCGCGGGAGCCTTGCTGCTCGGTCTCGCGTACGTCACCGCGAGCCTTCTCATGCTGCGCGATCCCACACGGCGGGCGTGGTGGCTGTTCGTGGCGTCGATCGTGTACTTGCCGGCGTTGCTCACGCTGGCGGTGATCGACAAGGTCAGGGTGTCCTAGGGGAAGTGGACGTCCTCATGAGAGAGCGGACACACAGGCAGGGGCGAAGTGGCCAAGCCGCTTAGCGGTACACAGCTCTTGGCTATCACTAGGGCTCTGGCGCTATGGCCCTGGGGCGTGGTGGCCTCCTGTACATCCCAGCTCCCACAACCTGCGCCAAAGCCTGAGCTCGAGCCCCTCACCGCCCCGACGACGGCACTGCTGCAGGCGGTCAGTGCGCCCAATGAAGCAATCGTCTGGGTGAGCGGTCACGCGGCGGCGGTGCTGCGGTCGACGGACGGCGGGGCCACGTGGACGTCGATCGTCGTGCCCGGCGCGGCGGCGGACTCGCTGCAGTTTCGCGATGTCTACGCGGTCGACGCGATGACCGCGTATCTCCTCGCCGCCGGCCCGGGGCCGCGTTCCCGCATCTACAAGACGGCCGACGGCGGGCGAAGCTGGGAGCTCCAGTTCACGAACCCGGACTCGAGCGCGTTCTATGACTGCTTCGACTTCTGGGATGCGCGCCGCGGGGTGGCGTTGAGCGACGGCGTGGGCGGCCACCTGCTGATCCGCCGCACCGCGGATGGCGGAGCGCACTGGGATCTTCCGGTGGTCGATTCGCTGCCGCTCGCTCAGAAGGGCGAGGGCGGGTTCGCGGCGAGCGGGACGTGCGTCGTCACGCTGGCCGGACGATTCGCCTGGATCGGGACCGGGGCTGCGGACACGGCGCGTGTGCTCCGGAGCGAGGACGGTGGGCGCACGTGGCGTGCCACCGCGACGCCGATCGCAGCGGGGGATTTCGCCGGCATCGCGACCGTCGTGTTCCGGGACACCCTGCACGGACTCGTTCTCGGTGGCAAGCTCGCGAGTCCGGCCGAATTCAGCGACAACGTCGCCGTCACGGGTGACGGGGGGCGCACGTGGCGGCTCGCCGGGCGGCCCGGGTTCAGCGGGGCGGTGTACGGAGCCGCTGTGGTTCCCGGCAGAGCGGGCAGTGTCGTCGCCGTTGGTCCCCGGGGCCTCGCCTATTCAGTTGACGAAGGCACGACGTGGACGACCCTCGACACCCTGTCCTACTGGAGCGTCGGCTTCGCGTCGCGGCGAGTCGGCTGGGCCGTCGGACCGGCAGGGCGCATCACCAGGATCCGCTTCCCGTAGCGAACGTTGAGCCCGGGTTGATGGTGGCGTTGTAGCATCGTGGCCCCTTTTGTGGAGCCACGTCATGCGCTGTCCCTTTCCTGGCATGCTTGCCTGCGTTGCCCTCGCTTGCGCGAGCGATTCGGTCGAAACCAGTCCGCACATCCGGATGATGGTCAATGGGGTGAATGCGTTCGGCGAGCGCGTTGGATTTCTCGAGACTCGGCCCGGGTTTCCGCGCGCCACCTGGCAGGCGCCGAATGGCGTGATGATCGATCTCGGGACGCTCCCGGGAGGGTCCCGCAGCTCCGCCGTTGCGATCGATGAGACCGGAACGATCGCGGGGCAGAGCGAGACGGCCGGCGGGGCGTTTCACGCCGTTCGCTGGCGCCACGGGGTCATCGAAGACCTGGGGACGTTGCCAGGCGGCGATTTCAGCGTGGCATCGGCGATCGACGGCGAGGCCGTCCTGGGCGAGAGTACCGCTCGAGATGGAACACTGCACGCCGTCCGCTGGCGAGACGGAACGCTGACGGACCTGGGAAGCTTCAGCCCGCCTGGACCAACCGCCGCGCCTCGGCCACGAGGTGATCGGCGGTGAGTCCCAGCTCCTTGTAGATCCGTTGATACGGCGCGGATGCTCCGAACCGCTCGATCCCCAGAACGACGCCGCGATCGCCCACCCAGCGATACCACGAGTCGGGAGCCGCGGCCTCGATCGCGA
The DNA here is from genome assembly GCA_035262265.1 of Gemmatimonadales bacterium. GTDB lineage: Bacteria > Gemmatimonadota > Gemmatimonadetes > Gemmatimonadales > GWC2-71-9 > DASTHG01. The sequence goes on along the minus strand of DATFTG010000201.1, from coordinate 3,890 downwards.
TGCGCAGCGGGATGCCCGGCGGGAGCACCTCGTCGCGATACTGTGCGGGCTGCGCCGCGAAGAACTCGAAGCACGGCATGCTCACGACGCGCGTCGCGATCCCCTCGCCGTTGAGCCGCTCCCAGGCGGCGAGGGCGATCTCCACCTCGGAGCCCGTCGCCAGCAGAATCACCCGCGGCGGATTTCCAGGTGGATCGGCGAGCACGTAGCCGCCGCGCTGCAGGCCTGCCGTCGAGCCGAACTTCGCGCGATCGATCACCGCCAGCTTCTGGCGCGTCAGCGCCAGCGCCACCGGTCCGCGCTGATGAACGATCGCCGCCCGCCACGCCTCGACGGTCTCACCGGGATCGGCGGGCCGGATCACGACCAGATTGGGGATCGCGCGCAGCGCGCTGAGCTGCTCGATCGGCTGGTGGGTCGGCCCGTCCTCGCCCAGGCCGATCGAGTCGTGCGTGAACACATAGATGGTCTTGAGCTCCGCAAGCGCCGCGAGCCGCATCGCGGGGCGCATGTAGTCGGAGAAGATCAGAAACGTTCCGCCGTAGGGAATGAAGCCGCGATGGTAGGCGATGCCGTTGAGCACCGCGCCCATGGCGTGCTCGCGCACCCCGAAATGGAAGTTGCGCTCGCTCCAGCGTCCGGCGCCGGCGTCGCCTGATCCCTTGATGTAGGTCAGGTTCGAACCGGTCAGATCCGCCGAGCCGCCGATCAGCTCGGGCAGTTTGGGCGCGATGGCGTTGAGCACCTTGGACGACGCGGCGCGCGTTGCCTGCGCGTCGGCGGCGCCGAACGTCGGCAGCGCGCTATCCCAGCCGTCCGGCAGCCGCCCCGCGAGGCGACGCTCCAGCTCGCGCGCCAGGTCGGGGAAGGCGGCGCGGTAGGCGTCCCAGCGCCGTTGCCAGTCGGCGTGGAGCCGGGCACCGCGCTCCTTCGCGCTGCGCCAGCGCGCCAGCGACTCCTCCGGCACGTAAAACGGCTCGAGCGATGGCCAGCCGAGCGCCTGTTTGGTGAGCTTCACTTCGTCGACGCCGAGCGGGGCCCCGTGCGCTTCGGCGCTGTCCTGCTTGTGGGGGCTGCCGAAAGCGATGTGGGTGCGAACGATGATGAGCGAGGGTCGGTCGGTGACGGCCTGCGCGGCCTGGGTCGCGGCGTCGAGCGCCTGTGTGTCGTTCCCGTCGGTGACGCGCTGCACGTGCCAGCCGTACGACTCGAAGCGACGTGCCGTATCGTCCGTGAACGCCAGGTCGGTCGAGCCGTCGATCGTAATGTGGTTGTCGTCGTAGAACCCGATCAACTTGCCGAGCTTGAGATGCCCGGCCAGCGATGCCGCCTCGTGGCTGATGCCCTCCATCAGGTCGCCGTCGGAACAGATGAAATAGGTGCGGTGGTCGACGATGTCGTGGCCGGGCCGGTTGAACAACGCCGCGAGCTCGGCTTCCGCGATCGCCATTCCCACCGCATTGCCGACGCCCTGACCCAGCGGCCCGGTCGTCGCTTCGACGCCCGGCGTGACGCCGAATTCGACGTGACCCGGGGTGCGGCTGCCCCATTGACGAAATTGCTTCAGGTCGTCGAGCGAGAGATCGAAGCCCGTGAGATACAGCGCGGCGTACATCAGCATGCACGCGTGGCCGCAGGAGAGCACGAAGCGGTCGCGATCGGGCCAGGCGGGGTCCGCGGGATCGACTCGCAAGTGGCGCTGCCACAGCACCCATGCCAGCGGCGCGAGCGCCATCGGGGTGCCGGGATGGCCCGAATCCGCCTGCTGCACCGCGTCCATCGCCAGGGCGCGGACGGTGTTGATGCACAGCAGATCGGTCGCGGGCGGGGCGGCGGTTGCGCTCACAAGAGGCCCGACTTGGCCGCCTCCCAGAGATGCAGCAGCCGGTCGAAACCGTTGACCAGCAGGTCGACCTGCTGGGGACTCGGGGTCGCGCGGGCGGCGATCTTCAGCTCTTCGGCGACCTGCGGCATCTCCCGCCGCCCCTGCCCGCGACTCTCCGTTTCCACTTGATCGAGGATCTCGACGATGCGCTGCCGGACTCCCTGGTCGTCGGGGACCTGCCACAGGTACTCGGCGGCCTGCTTTCCTTCCACGCACAACTTGCCGAGGCCGTCGAGCAGCGGGGGATGGCGGCGATGGGACTGGGGGTCCGACATGCGAGGAAATGTACGTTCGGAAAGGCGTTATCAGCCATCAGCGATCGGCTGTCGGCTGTGGCAGAATCGTTGCTTCGCTGGACCTCCCCGCCTACCTTGCGAGACCTATGCTCCCTATTCTCCTGGCCGCCGCCGCGTTCCAGCAAGCGGTGACGGTCGCACCTGAGTCCGGCGAAGTTCACCTCAGAAACATCCGCCAGCTGACGTTCGGTGGTCAGAACGCGGAAGCCTATTTCTCCGCCTCGGGACGCCAGCTGATCTTTCAGCGCACGCCTCCCGCCGATTCCGGCTGCGATCAGCAATACGTCATGAACATCGATGGCTCCGGCCTGCACCGCGTGTCGAACGGGCAGGGCCGGACCACGTGCGGTTATTTCTTCGCACACGACGCGAAGATTTTCTACGCATCGACCGCGCACCTCGGCGCGGCCTGCCCGCCGCGACCCGATTACTCCCAGGGCTACGTGTGGGCGCTGTACGACTACGACATCTACGCGGCGGATTCGAGCGGAGCGAACGCGAAGCGGCTGACCGACAATCCCGGGTACGACGCTGAGGGTACGCTGTCTCCCGACGGGAGCACGATCGCCTTCACGTCATTGCGCGACGGCGATCTCAACATCTACACGATGCGGACTGACGGCAGCGGCCTGAAGCAGCTGACGCACACCCTCGGGTACGACGGCGGACCCTTCTGGTCCCCCGACGGCAAGTCGATCGTGTACCGGGCCTTTCATCCCGCGACCGCTGCCGACAGCGCCGACTATCGCGGGCTGATCGCGAAGAACGTCGTCCGCCCGGTGAAAATGGACATCTGGGTGATGAACGCCGACGGCTCGAATCAGCACCAGGTGACGCACCTCGCCGGGGCGAGCTTTGCGCCCTACGTCACGCCCGACGGGAAGCGGATCATCTTCGCGACCAACTTCAAGCAGCCCGCTTCGCGGAACTTCGATCTTTATCTGGTGAGCCTCGACGGTACCGGGCTCGAGCAAATCACGACGAGCCCCGAATTCGACGCGTTTCCGATGTTTTCTCCGGACGGCAGGCAGCTGGTCTTCGCCTCCAACCGTCACGGCACGGTTCCTCACGAGACCAACATCTTCATCGCGGACTGGGTCGAGAAGCCGTGAAACTCTCGGACCGCGTTTCCAACGAGCTGCGCGGATGGGGCAGGGCCGGGGTCGTGGCGGTCGCGATCTGGCTGGTGCTGCGCTCGTATATCGTTGAAGCTTTCCGCATCCCCAGCCCGAGCATGGAGAACACCCTGCTGGTCGGCGATTTCCTATTCGTCGACAAAACGGGATACGGCGGCCAGTTCCAGGTGCCGCTCACCGGGTGGCGTTTCTGGCGACTGCCGGGATATGCCGAGCCGCAGCGCGACGGCATCGTCATCTTCCGTTCGATGGAAGACTCCACCCCCAACCTCGACGTCGTCAAACGCCTGCTCGGGGTCAGCGGCGACACGTTGCAGATGGTCAATGACACCCTGATTCGCAACGGCCATCGCCTCGAAGAACCGTACGCGCTGCATCTCGCGGACGGCGCGAGCCAGGGGACCCCTGAACAACTGGCGCAGATGCGAAGCCGTCAGCTGCTGCACTACGTGGGATCCGACCCCCAACACTACCACCCGACGCCGCACAGCTGGGGGCCGATCGTCGTGCCGCGCGACAGCTTCTGGGTGATGGGCGATAATCGGGACGACTCCTGGGACAGCCGCTACTGGG
>DATFTG010000200.1:0-17982 GCA_035262265.1 Gemmatimonadales bacterium | reverse complement strand
CGGACCACCTCGCCAGCATCTCGGACGCCGGGATTCGCGCGCTCGGCGCGAGCGACACCGTCGCCGTCCTGCTGCCGGCGACCATGAGCTTTCTCGGCCGCCAGCGGCAGGCGCCGGCGCGGCGCTTGATCGAAGCGAACGCGGCGGTGGCGCTCGCCACCGACTTCAACCCCGGGTCCTCTCCCACGCCGGGCCTGCCGCTCGTGATGAGTCTCGCCGTCTCGCAGCTCGGCATGCGGCATGCGGAGGCGGTCGTGGCGGCGACGGTGAACGCCGCCGCCGCCCTCGGCCTGGCTGGGGACCGTGGCCAGATCGCCCCAGGGTTCGCCGCCGATCTCGTGGCCTGCGACGTGTGGGACTGGCGGGAATTGGCGTACTGGGTGGGGGCGAATCTCGTAACCGCCGTCTGGACAGCGGGTTCCGCTTGTCCGCTCTCGCCACCCCCGGTATCTTTGGGAATCCATGTCGAAGCTTGAGAAGCTCAAGGAGCGGGCGCGGGCCCTCGAAGCCAAGGATACCAAAGCCGCGATCGACTCGTGGCTCGAAGTGCTCGACGCCCAGGAAGACGAGTCCGATCCCAATCCCGATCTCGCCATCTTCAACCGGATCGGCGATCTCTATCTCAAGCTGAAGGACCCGGGGCAGGCGGCCGACTACTACGACCGTGCCGTCGATCGCTACGCCGAGCTCGGCTTCCACAACAATGCCATCGCGATGTGTAACAAGGTGTTGCGGAACGCACCGGGTCGTCCCAGCACTTATCTGAAACTCGCCAAGCTCTACGCCGCCAAAGGATTCACCGGAGAAGCCCGGCAGAACTTCATCGAATACGCGGAACGAATGCAGAAGGCCGGCAACATCCAGCAGGCGTTCCAGGCGCTGAAGGAGTTCGTCGACCTTTCGCCGGAAGGGGAGCAGCTGCGCCAGATGCTCGAAGAGCATTTGCGCGCGCATGGCGGGCCGGACTTGCAGGCCAAACTTGCGGCGGCGCCCGCGCCAAAGCCCGGCAGCGCGCCTCCGGCGGCGCCGAAAGTCGCCAAGCGCAAGACGACGAGCCTCGTCTTTCTCGACCTCGATGAGCCGGCGAAGGCGAAGACGCCGCTACCGGGGCGCCCCAGCGGCGGCCCGGTGCGACCCACGATGGCGCCGCCGGTCAGTGCTCCTCCGGTAGCGAAAGCCCCGCCGCCACCGGCTCCACCTCCTCCCCCGCCTCCGGCCGCACGACCGGTCGCCGGTGCGCTCGAAACGACGAGTCTGGGAGACGAGGTCGTCAGCGAGCCGGTGGATCACCTCGACGGATTGCAGATCACCAATACCGATTTCGACCAGGTCCGGGAATCGGTGCGCGATGTCGAACCGCTCCGTCAGGAGAATCTCGTCGGGGATGCCGAGCCAATCGAAGGTCTCGAGCCGACGGCGCCCGCCGCCGAGGAGCAGGCAGCCCCCGAGCCGATCGATCTGCCGCTCGTCGAAGCGTTCGAGGTCGGCGTGCCCGACAGCGAGATCGAAGAGGAGCCCTCGCTGCCGGTCCAGGAGCTGGTGCCGCCGGTCGAGCCGTCGAAGCGCAAGACCATCGTCGAGATTCCACCGCTGGAGCTCGAGTCCAATTTCGGCGACGGCATGGAAACGGCGACGGCGGCGCAGCACCACGAGGTGGACGACGAACCGCTGGCGATCGACGATTCCATCGACGTCATCAAGGAGTCGGACCGGGAGCCGCTGGTGTTCAGCGGGCTCGGCGAGGCTGCGGTGGAAGCCCCGTCGATCGAGGAGCTCGAGGCGCGGGTCGCCGACGATCCCGACGACGCGGAGGCGCACCAGGCGCTCGGCGAAGGTCTGATCGAGGCCGGCGAGCGGAATCGCGGTATTGAGGAGCTCGAGCTCGCCAGCGCCGGGTTCGAGAACGGCGGCAACCTCGTCCACGCGCAGGGGCTCGTGGACGAGATCCTGCGCCTCGATCCCAACAGCGTCCGGCATCGCCAGAAGCAGGTCGAGTTCGCATACAAGGCCGGGGACAAAGCCCGGCTGATCGAGGCCTACCTCGAGCTGGCCGACACGCTGCTGCGCACCGACCTCGCCGACAAGGCGCGCGCGGTGTACGAGCGCGTCGTCGAGCACGACCCGAAGAACGAGCGCGCGCGGGGTGCGTTGTCGATGCTCGCGCCGGCGCCAGAGCCGCCGAAGCAGGAGGGGCGAGTGGCGCCGAAGGACGCGAAAATGCGCGTGCGCGACGAGACGAGCGAGGTCGGCGACTTCGTCGATCTCGGCGCGATGATTCTCGATGACGACGCGCCGCGCGATACGCGGATGAAGGTGGAAGACGAAGAGCCGACCGGCGACGAAGAGCAGGATTTCCGCGAAATGCTCACGCGCTTCCGCCAGGGCATCGACGAGAACATCGAAGACACCGACTTCCAGTCGCATTACGACCTCGGCGTCGCCTTCAAGGAGATGGGGCTGCTCGACGAGGCGATCTCCGAATTTCAGAAAGCGCTGCGGGCCCCCGAAGGAAAGCTGCGGACGTCCGAGGCGCTGGGCGTGTGCTTCTTCGAAAAGGGCGCGTCGGTCGTGGCGGAATCGATCCTGCGGCGCGCGCTCGAGCTGCCGTCGACCGGCGACCAGGAGCGGCTCGGCATCCTGTACTGGCTCGCCCGCGCCATCGAGGAGCAGGGGAAAGCCGCCGAAGCCCGCGAGCTGTATGGCCGCGTGTTTGCCGTCGACATCCGCTTCATGGACGTAGGGGCGAGGGTGAAAGCGCTCGCCAACGCGCGCTGACGTGAGCGAACAGGCGATTCGCGCTTCGCTGGGCGACATCCAGCGCCCGGTGGCGGCGGAGCTCGACCAGGTCGCCGCCGAGCTGCGCCGCATCGTCGCGGCCGATTTTCCCATCATCGCCGACGCCAACGATCACCTGCTGCGGATGAAGGGCAAGCTGTTCCGCCCGATGCTGCTGTTGCTCAGCCGCCAGGCGGTCGGCGGCACCGATCCGCGTGCCGTGACGATGGCGGCGGTGGTGGAGCTGATCCACCTGGCCACCCTCGTTCACGACGATTCGGTCGATCACTCGGCGCTGCGGCGCGGCATGCCGACGCTCAACGCGCTGTTCTCCCATCAGGTCGCCGTCATCATGGGCGACTATCTCTACTCGCGCGCCATCATCGAGCTGGTGCGGTTGGGGGATCTGGAGCCGTTGCGCGTATTCGCGCGTGTGACCAACGAGATGACGATCGGCGAAATGCGGCAGCTCGAGGCGCACGACAAGCTTGCCTACAGCGAGTCCCAGTACGACATGCTGATCCGCGCCAAGACCGCGTCGCTCCTCTCCGGCGCCTGCGAGGTCGGCGCGCTCTCCGCGCCCGCGCCGGTGCGGGAGGCGCTGGCGCGGTTCGGCATGCTGCTCGGTATGGCGTTCCAGATCACCGACGACCTGCTCGATTACACGCAGCCGGAGGCGGTGACGGGCAAGCCCTCGGGACTCGACCTGAAGGAGCACAAGATCACGCTGCCGCTGATCTCCGTGCTGCCGCGATTGTCGACCGACGAGCGCCAGGTCGTCGCCCGCCTGATGGCGACCGACGATCCGCCCGACGCGCAGGTGGCCGAGGTGATCCGGCTCGTCGAAGCCGGCGGCGGACTCGAGGTGGCGCGGCGCCGGGCGCTCGACCTCGCGCAGCAGGCGGAAGCGGAGCTGGCCGCGCTGCCGGCATCCACGGCGCGCGAGGCGCTGCGGGACAGCATCGCCTACGCCGTCGAGCGGCGGAGCTGAGCGTGGCGCGCGGTCCGCGGCGCCCGCTATTTTACTTTGGCGTCCTCGCCACGGGGTTTGTGCTGGGGGGCTTCCTGCAGGCGCTGTTGCGACGCTTCCTGCCCCAGGGCGCGGCGAAGGAGTTTTTCACAACCGCCGTTACGCCCACGTTCGGGCCGATTCACCTGGATTTGCTGGTGGTCTCGATCACGCTCGGGCCCATCGGCCTCGAGGTGTCGCTGTTGTCGGTGCTGGGCGTCGTCATCGCGTACCTGATCGCCCGGTCGCTTTTCTAGGGGAGTGGGTTATGGATCTGTCGCTGACACACATTCTGATCCTGCTGGTCATCGCGCTGCTGGTGTTCGGCGCCCGGCGGATCCCCGAAATCGGATCGTCGTTGGGGCAGGGGATCCGGGAGTTCAAGAAGAGCCTGCGGGAGGTCGGCTCGGATCAACCGCAGCCGCCCGTGCCGCCGTCGAATAACGCCTCGAACCTGCCCCCCTCGGGCGGGGAGCCGAAGCGCCTCAATGAGTAGCTCCCCCGCCGGCTAGCTGCCGGCGGCGGTGCTCTGCGGTCGAAACAGCTCCTTGCGGCGATCGACCACTTTGGCGCGCTGGCGCAGCGCCGAGATGTAGGCTTCGACGCGCGCCTGACGCGCCGACTGCAGGATTCCATCCCGTTGCGTATCGCGCTGCGCCGCCCACGCCGCCGAATCGGCGGCGTGCCGTGCCACGAGCTGAACCACGAACCCGCGATGCTCCCCGATCAATGCGCCGCTGTGCTGTCCCACTCCGAGCCTGAAGATCGTTCCCAGCACGTTCGGCTCGAGCTGCAGAATCGGCGGGGGATGCAGTCGCGTGAAGGTGCCGAGATGCTGGACCGCGGCGCCCTGTGCCACGGCAGCCGACGCGAGCGGGCTCGAGGCGAGTGCGCTCGCCAGCTGCTGCGTGCGGGCTTTCCAGAGCTGGCCCTTCTTTTCCAGCCGCACCTGGTAGTCGACCTGATCGCGCACCTGCTTGAGCGGTGCCACTCCTGACGGCTGCACCGAGTCGAGCCGGAAGACGTAATAGGCCATCTCTCCCTGGATCAGTGGGCTCGTTTCGCCCACGCGGTGCTCGAATGCCCAGACGCTGACGTCGGGAATCACGTAGCGGCCCAGCACCAGGCGATCCCCATCGACGATCCGCGGCGCCTGGGCCAGCGGCAGGCGCATCCGCTTCGCCGCGCTGTCCAGCAGCCAGGCGCTGTCGCGCTCGGCGACGATGCGATCGAGGCTGTCGGCCACCGACTCGACGGAATCGCGATGCGCTCCGGCCAGCTCGATCGGGACGAGAATGTGTCGCACGTGCAGCGAGTCGCCCTTCTGCGCGTCGATCCGGAGGAGGTGATACCCGAAGCTCGAGCGGACCGGCTTGGAGACCTGACCCACCGGCAGGCCGCGCAGCCCGGCGAGGAACAGGGTGTCGAACGACGGCTGCTTGCGCGTGATCCATCCCAGATCGCCGCCCTGGCGACCGCTGGCTGTATCGGACGACGCACGCTTCGCGACGTCTTCGAATTTCGTCAGGCTGGCGGCGGCTTCGGTTCGCAGACTCTCCGCGCGCGCGAAAGCGGCAGCGGAGTCCGCGCCGCTCGGGATGCGCGGCAGCGCGATGAAGCTCGTCCAGGCGCCTCCCGGGCGCTTGAAGTCGTCCTGGTGCGCGTTGTAATAGCGCGACTCCTCGGCCTCCGAGACGGTGACCGCCGAATCCGGGATTTGCTCGGGACCGATCGCCACCAGGTCGGCGGCGACGGAGTCGTGCTGGTCGCGGTAGATGCGCCACAGCTTGGCGTCGGAAACGTAGAGATCGGCGGTGATGTACTGCAGCAGCTTCACCTGCGGAATTTGATCGCGGTAGCGCGCCTCCAGCGCCAGCAGGAATTCCGGGTTCTGGCCGCTCTGCAGGAAGCGACGCCACTTCGTCGGATCGAATTGTCCGTTGGTCTGGAAATCGGGAAGCGACATCACCTCGGGCGGCGGGGACGTTTGCGCCGCGTCCCGGATTTCCTGATCGGTCACGGTGATGCCGAGTCGCCGGGTCTCGCGCTGGATCAGTTTCGCGCGCACTAGCTGCTCGACGACCTGATTCTCGATCTGCTGCCGATCCTCGGCGGGAACCTGTGTGATGCCGTTGTTCGCCTGGTACTGCTGGATGCCCGCCTGCAGCGCCTGCTGGAATTCGGGGTTACGGATCTCGACGCGTCCGACATGCAGCAGTCGCAGAAACCAGTTGCTGGCGGTATTGACGACGACGACGGTGTCGCGGGAGCCGGAGAGGATTTCCTGTACTTGCCCGTACGCGAGCCAGCCGACGAACGACAAGGCGAGCACCGGGAAGACGTATTTGGTGATGGTTCGCATCTCGCGCAGCATGGCCATTCGAAACCCCAGCGTATTGGGCGGGTGAGGGGGTGTAAGTCTAAGCGGGACAACGAACAAACTCAAGCGAGAGAGCCGTGCCGGTATTTGACAGGTCACCCGGCCAAACACTAAGTTAGATCAATTCCCACAAAGACTTAGGCCGTGGCGTACACCAGCGAAATCGAAAAGCTCGAAGCCCGCTACCGGGAAAATCCCAAAGGGCGAAACTTCGCGCCACTGGCCGATGCGTATCGTAAAGCAGGGCTTATAGATAACGCCATTGAGCTCTGTCAGGCGGGGCTCGCTCTCCATCCCGACTACGTCAGCGGTCACATCGTTCACGGTCGCTGTCTCGTCGACAAGAAAGACGACGCCGGCGCCGATGCGGTGTTCCGGAAAGTGCTCGAGCTGGACCCCGAAAACATCCTGGCGTTGAAGGTGCTCGCCGAAGTCGCCGAGCGGAACAACCACTACGACCAGGCGATGGAGTGGCTCAACCGATTGCTGCTCGCCGATCCGATGAACGGCGAGGCCGCTGAAGGGCTTTCGCGCGTGCGCGGCAAGGTGGCGACGCAACCGATCACGCCCCCCACCGTGGCGGCGACGGCCCCGGTGGCGGCGCTGGTCGTGGACGCCCCTCCGTCTTCCCCTCCCGAGCCTCCCCCGGAAGATGCGTCGGTGCAGGTGGAGCACGAAGCGGTCGAGTTCGACTCGAGCTCGGCGCCCGTCGATTACAGCGCGGCGCAACGAGCGCTGGGAATCGAGAACGTGGAGGGACCATTCGATCCCAGCGCCCCGACGGCCTCGATGGCACGCCCCGACTTCGTGCTGGAGCGCACGTCCGAAACGAGTCCCGAGGCGGACGTCGCGGCGCCCGAGCCGCAATTCGAAACCGTCGACTTCAATCCCGCGGATGCCGAGCCGACCGAGACCGAGGGACTGCAGCTCGAGGAAGAGCCCGCCGCTGCCCCCGATCCGGAAGTACAGGTCGAGGGTCTCGCTCGCACGCAGTACGAAGGCAGCGGGATGTTCAAAGTCGAGGGCGGCGTCGATCCCACGCCATTCGAAGAGCGGCCCACCAGTCCGGTCGCCGATCTGCCGCTGATCATGCCGGAGGAGCTGGACCTGCCGCCGGTGCCCGCCGCTCCGCCGCCGAGCACTGCGCGCGTCTCGGCCGCGACGCCCGCGCCGGTTCCGGCGCCGCCGCCGATCGGCCATCACGACGACGACGACGGCGCGGCCGATCAGGCCGCCCTGTCGCAGGCCGAGCCGGTGCTCACGGAAACGATGGCCGAGCTGTATCTGCGCCAGGGGCATCGCGAAGACGCCCTGCGTGTGTACGAGGCGCTGGCGGCGCAACGGCCGCACGACGCACGGTTGCGCGACAAGGTGGCCGAGTTGTCGGCGCCGCCGCCCCGGTCCCGTCCGGTGCCGGGTGGCCAATCCGCCGGAGCGTTCCTGCGGGGGATTCTGGGTGCGCGACCCGGAGCACCCGCTGCCGCTCAGCCCGAGCCGCCCGTTGCGTCGCGCCGGTCCGTGCCGTCCGTCCCGCCGTCCGCCGCCGAAGAGCCGGTGGACGTCGCACCCGCGGAGAGGGCTCCCGCGGGCGAGCCCGCGCCGGGCAGCCCGACGCGTCCCGCCAGCGATGCGATCTCGCTCGATTCGGTATTCGGAGAGGAAAGCAATCGGGCCTCGGCGCCGGTCACGCCGGAGAATGTGCCCGAGCCCGGCGCCGCGCCTTCGCCCGAGGGAGGATTCTCGTTCGACGATTTCTTCGGTTCGCCCGGGTCGCCGAACACCGGGAATACGACGTCGGCTCCCAACGCCCGTCCTGCGCGGCCGTCGGGACGGGCCCGTGCGCCTGAGAAGGAAGAGGACCTGGATCAGTTCCAGGCCTGGCTGAAGAGCCTCAAGGCCTAGTGCGCATCGCCGTTCTGAACGGCCCCAATCTCAACCTGTTGGGCGAGCGCGAGCCGGAGCTGTATGGGCGCGCGACCCTCGCCGACATCGAGGCGGCGACCCGGCGCGAGGCCGAAGCGCTGGGGGTCGAGGTGGTGTGGGCCCAGACGAATCACGAAGGGGAGCTGGTGGAGGCGATCCAGCGCCTGCGGGGGTCGGCGGACGGTGCGCTCGTCAACGCAGCGGCGTTCACGCACACCAGTCTGGCGGTGCGGGATGCGCTGCTCGCGGTGCGGGTGCCGTTCGTGGAGGTTCACCTGTCGAACATCTTCGCGCGGGAGCCGGCGCGCCGTCAGTCGCTGCTCGCCGACATCGCGTGGGGGGTCGTGAGCGGATTCGGCGCGGACAGCTATCGCCTGGCGCTGGATGGACTGGTGCGCCGGCTCCGCGCGACACCCGCCCGTGGCACCTGACCCGCGCCCGACGCGGCACGCAGGCGTCGCGGCGCTGCTCGCAGCCGAGGAGCTGGATGCGCTGTTAGTGACTTCGCTGCCGAACATCCGTTATCTGACGGGTTTCAGCGGGTCGGCAGGGCTGTTGCTGGTGCACCCCGGCGATCAGCTGCTCGTCACCGACTTTCGCTATCAGGAACAGGCGGAAGCGGAAGTCGACGGTGCGGCGCGTGTGGTCGTGGAGCGCACCAGTGCGTGGGAGCGGTTGTTCCGCGAAGCCGGCGGTTCGAGCGTCGGGACGGTCGGGTTCGAGGCGCACGCGCTGTCGGCGAAGGACGCAGAGCGGCTCGGCGTGCTCGGGAAGGGTTGGCACTGGCGCGCGGCGCCGGAGCTGGTCGAGCGGCTGCGGGTGCGGAAGAGTGCGGCCGAAGTCGCAGCGATACGCGCCGCGGCGCAGCTCGCGGCGGCGGCGCTGGCGGCGACGCTGGCAGACGTGCGTGTCGGTCAAACCGAGCAGCAGATCGCCGGCGCGCTCGAGGCGCAGCTGCGGCGGTTGGGGAGCGAGAACCATCCCTTCCCGACGATCGTCGCGTCGGGACCGCGCACGGCGTGGCCGCACGCGCGCACCAGCGGCCGCGTGGTGGCGCGCGGCGAATGGCTGCTGCTAGACTTCGGCGCCCAGGTGGACGGGTATTGCGCCGACATCACGCGCACCGTGCTGGTCGGTGCGCGCGCCACGGACGCGCAGCGTGCGCTGTACGAGCTGGTGCGCACTGCGCAGCGCGCCGCACGCGAGCATATCCGGGCGGGGATGCCGGCGCGGGACGCCGATGCCCTGGCGCGCGACCTCATCGAGGCGCGCGGCTTCGGGGAAGCGTTCGGCCATTCGCTGGGGCACGGGCTGGGTCTCGAGGTGCATGAAGCGCCGCGGCTCTCGCGCATCAACGTCGAGCCGCTGCCGCTGGACGCCGTGGTGACGATCGAGCCGGGGATTTATCTCGCCGGGCAGGGTGGGGTGCGGCTGGAGGACGACGTTCACCTGGCGGCGGACGGTCCGGTCCTGCTGTCCGACGGCGCCACGGACCTGTTGGAGTTGTCCTGAGCCCGCCCCCGGAGCTTCCGGGTGCGGATTGACGGACCTGTTCCCGGGGTGGTCTATTTGGACTCTGTGCCGCGACCGTTGACATGAACCTGGATCTCATCGGGCAGCTGGTCAAAATCCTGCGCGATGCCCCCGAGCTCGGCGCGATCGAAGTGCGCCGGGGGTTGTTCGGTTTGTGGGCGTCGGTGCGGGTGTCCAAGGCGGGGCATGGGGCCGGGAATGCGTCGGGTCCGGTGGTGGTAACGTCGGCCCCCGTCGCAGCAGCTCCAATTCCCGCCGCCGCGGGAGGCGGCAGTGCCGCGCCGGCGCACGCCGCACCGGCGGGACCGGCGTTGCTCGAGATCAAGTCGCCGATGGTCGGCACGTTCTACAAGTCGCCCGAGCCCGGTGCCGAGCCGTACGTCAAGAACGGCACGCGCGTGGCGCCGGGACAGGTGGTCTGCATCATCGAGGCGATGAAAATCATGAACGAGATCGAGTCCGAAGTGCAGGGTGTCATTCGGGAGGTGTGCGTGGAAAACGCACAGCCGGTGGAGTTCGGACAGGTCCTTTACCGGGTGGATCCCCATGCCTGACGCGCCACAGGGCAACCTGCCGCCATTCAACTTCAAGGCGGCGATCACGCAGATGGTCCAACGCAACGGCTCGGACTTGCTGTTGAAGGTCGGCCGTCCCGCGACGATTCGAGTCAACGGCGATCTGGTGGCCCTCGAGACCCAGCCGCTGAAACCCGAGGAGCTGAAGTCGCTGGCCGAGCAGATCATGACGCCGCGCCAGGTGAAGGAGTTCGCCGAGCACAAGGAAGCGGACTTCGCGATCGGGGTGCCGGGGGTGGGTCGCTTCCGCACCAACGTCTACCAGCAGCGCGGTACGGTGGCGTTCGCATTCCGCGCGATTCCGTACGAAGTGAAGACGATTCAGGAGCTCAATCTGCCGGCGGTGATGGAGGAGATCGCGTTGCGGCCGCGCGGGCTGGTGCTCGTCACGGGAGTCACGGGGTCGGGGAAGTCGACGTGTCTCGCGGCGATGCTGAACCACATCAACGCCAGCCGCCGCGTGAACATCATCACGATCGAAGACCCGATCGAGTTTCTGCACCGCGACAATCTGGCCAACATCTCGCAGCGTGAGGTCGGGAACGACACGCTGTCGTTCGGGTCGGCGCTGCGCCACGTGTTGCGGCAGGACCCCGACGTGATTCTGATCGGCGAAATCCGCGACATGGAGACGCTCGACACGGCGCTCAAGGCGGCCGACACCGGCCACCTCGTGTTCTCGACGCTCCACACGACCGATGCCACGCAGACCATCAACCGCGTCATTTCGTTCTTCCCGCCGCACCAACACGACGAAGTCCGCCACCTCCTGTCGACGGCGCTGCAGGCGGTCGTGTCGCTGCGGCTCGTGCCGCGCAAGGACGCCAAGGGACGCGTGCCGGCGTGCGAGGTGCTCATCAACACGGCGGCCGTGGCCGACAACGTCCGCGACCTGTCGAAGCAGCTCAACATCCCCGACCTCATCGCCGAGGGCTCGATCCAGTACGGGATGCAGAGCTTCGACCAGTCGCTGTTCAGCTGGTATCAGAACGGCATGATCAGCTACGAGAGCGCGATCTTCTACGCGACCAACCCGAGCGAGTTCGCCCTCAAGGTGTCGGGCGTCGACGCGTCGGGGAGCAAGCTGGGCGGACCGGGAGCCGCGGCCGGCGTCGAATCGATCGGCCTCACGAGCTGATGTTTCAGAAGGTGCTGATCGCGAACCGCGGGGAAATCGCCCTGCGGGTCATTCGCGCCTGCAAAGAGCTCGGCATCGCCACCGTCGCCGTTTTCTCCGAGGCGGATCGCGAGTGCCTGCACGTGCGGTTCGCCGATGACGACGTCTGCATCGGCCGCCCGCCCTCCCGCGACAGCTACCTCAACATCCCGCGTATCATCGCCGCCGCCGAAATCACCGGCGCCGACGCAATCCATCCCGGCTACGGCTTCCTCGCCGAGAACGCCGAGTTCGCCGAGATCGTCCGGACGTCGGGCATCACCTTCATCGGGCCGACCCCGGATCAGATCCGCGAGATGGGGGACAAGGCGGCGGCCCGTTCGCGCGCCCAGTCGCTCAAGGTGCCGACCGTGCCGGGCTCGCCGGGACCGGTCGAGAGCCTCGACGACGGGCTGCCGATCGCCGAGGGCATCGGCTTTCCCGTCATCATCAAGGCCGCGGCGGGCGGCGGCGGCAAGGGGATGCGTGTGGCTTCCGATGCCGAGGCCTTCACGCAGGCGTTCAATCTGGCGCGCCAGGAGGCACTGGCGGCCTTCGGATCCGATCAGGTCTACATCGAGAAGTATCTCGCCCGCCCGCGGCACATCGAGATTCAGATCATGGGCGATCAACACGGGAAGGTGATGCACCTGTGCGAGCGCGACTGCTCGATCCAGCGGCGACACCAGAAGCTGATCGAGGAGGCGCCGAGCCCGGCGCTGAACCAGGAGCTGCGCGACGCGATCGGCGGGTCCGCGGTGAAGCTCGCCGAGTCGATCAACTATGTGGGGGCTGGAACGATCGAGTTCCTGCTGGACGAGGACGGCTCCTTCTACTTCATGGAGATGAACACCCGCATCCAGGTCGAACATCCGGTCACGGAAATGTGTACGAATTTCGACCTGGTGAAGGAGCAGATTCGCGTGGCGGCGGCGGAGCCGCTGTCGCTGGTGCTATACGGAAACCGGCTGCGCGGTCACGCGATCGAATGCCGCGTGAACGCCGAAGACCCGTCGCGCAATTTTCAGCCGTCGCCCGGGCTCATCACCGCGTTCCATCCGCCGGGCGGCCCCGGGGTCCGCGTCGACACCCACATCTACGCCGGCTACACGGTGCCGCCCTATTACGACTCGCTGCTGGCCAAGGTGATCGTGCACGGCAACGACCGCGACGAAGCCATCGCGCGTATGCGACAGGCCCTCGACTCGTTTATCATTGAAGGCGTGACGACGACGATTCCGTTCCTGGGGCGCGTGATGCGCAACCAGGATTTCGTCTCGGGCAAGGTCGACACCAAGTTCCTCGAACGCGAGCCGCAGCTCCTCACCGATCCGGCATGAGGCTTGACGTATATTTCACGCCGCTCGGCCTCACCGCGGGAGATCTGGCGGGCCGAGGGGTGGTCGTCATCGATGTCCTGCGCGCCACCACGACGATCGTCGCGGCGCTGGCCAGCGGCGCGCGCGGCGTCGTCCCGGCCGCCAGCTCCGAGGAGGCGGTGAAGATGACCGCCAATCTGGAGAAGGACGGCTTCGTGCTCGCCGGCGAGCGCAAGTACCTCCCGATTCCGGGATTCACCCTCGGCAACTCGCCGCGCGAGATGACGCCCGATCAGGTAAGCGGCAAGACGGTCTATCTCTCGACCACCAACGGGACCCCCGCGCTCGTCGCGGCGCAGGGCGCGGACCCGGTGCTCGTGGGCGCGGCCGTCAATTTCGGGGCCGTCGGGGAGCGGGCCGCGGGCCTGCTGCGCGACCGCGGCGACCTCGTGATCATCTGCGCCGGGCGCGAAAAGCAAATCGCCCTCGAGGACGCGTATACCGCCGGTCGCATCGTGCGGACGGCCCGGAAGGGGCTGCGCAAGGTCGTCTTGAACGACAGCGCCGACGTCGCCCTCGGACTGGCGCAGCGCTACAGCAGCTGGGTCGACGCGTTCACGGCGTCCGACGCCGGCCGCGCGCTCCAGGCCCTCGGGATGGAGCAGGACGTGCAGTTCTGCGCCGGCGTCGACAAGTACGATCTCGTGCCCACATACAGCGACCGGCTCATCACGTGAACAAGAAGATCCGCGGAGAGCTGATCGGCGTCGGCGCGCTCGTCCTCGGGTTGTTCGTCGGACTGACGCTGCTCCCCGGGCACCTCACGGGTGGAGTGGGGGACCGGCTCGGCGCCGTGATCCGCCAGGGACTCGGAGCCGGCGCCCTGCTGATCCCGATCCTCGGCATCGGCTGGGCCCTCGCGGCGTTCGGCTGGCTGGGCGCGCTGTCGACCGGCCGCACCGCCGCGTTCGTCACGGGACTCGTGTTCCTCGTGCCCTACGCGATCGGCGTCGTCGGTCGGGTGAATCTGGCGGTCCCGCCGGACTACCAGAACTGGTCTGTGTCGCAACAGCTCGTCGGGATGCTCCCCGGCTGGTTGGCAGGCTTCGCGGTGCGCACCGTGGGGACGGCGGGCGGAGCCCTGGTTGGTCTGTTCGCGCTCACGGCGCTCAGCGTGTTCACGATCGGGTGGCACCCGCTCGCGATTCTCCGCGCCAGAACGGAAGAGCGGGCGGCGGAGCCGAAAGCCAGGGGCAAGACCGCGAAGCCGGCACAGCCGTTCGAGGAAGACGAGCTGCCCGCCGCCCGCCCGGTCGTGAGCGTCATCGTTCCGGAGCGCGACGCACGGCCCGTCGCCAAGGCGCCCCCCGAGCGGCCGAAAAGGCCCAAGCCGCCGCCCCCGCCGCGGCCGGCCGCGCGCCTCCCCGAAGGCACGCTGATTCCTCCCCCCGAGCTGTTGACGGCTCCGACGACCGACGAGCTGGATCCCGGAACGGAAGAGATCGATGCGATGGGCCAGCGCCTCGTGCAGACGCTGGAGACGTTCCGTGTGGGGGGCACGATTGCCGACCGGACGGTCGGCCCCGTCGTTACCCGCTACGAGCTGGAGCCCGGGCCCGGGGTCAAGGTGGGGCGCATCGCGGGACTCGCCGACGACCTGGCCCTCGCGATGAAAGCCCGCAGCCTCCGCATCGTCGCGCCGATTCCGGGGAAGGCGCGGGTCGGGATCGAAGTCCCGAACCCGCGCGCCCGCATGGTGACGATCCGCGAGCTGGTCGACAACGCCCGGTTCCACACGCAGAACCGCATCCTGCCGGTCGTGCTGGGCCGCGATCTCGAGGGGCAGGAGGTCTACGACGACCTCGCGAAGATGCCGCACCTGCTGATCGCCGGCGCCACGGGCTCGGGAAAATCGGTGTGCATCAACGCCATTATCACGAGTCTGATCTATTCGCATCCGCCCGACCAGCTGCAGATGCTGATGGTCGACCCCAAGATGGTCGAGCTGTCGATGTACGGGGACCTGCCGCACCTGCGGTTGCCGGTCGTCACCAGCCATCACAAGGCGGCGACGGTGCTCAAGTGGGCCCAGGCGGAAATGGAGCGGCGCTACAAGCTGCTGCACGCCAACGGCGCCCGGAACATGGCCGATTTCAATCGCAAGGTCGAAACCGGCCGTCCGCTGCGCGGGCCACGCGAGACGTTGGCCACGCAGGCGGGAGTACAGAAGGAGCTGCCGTTCGAGGACGGCGCCTACAAGGACGGCATCCTGCCGTACATCGTCCTCGTGGTCGACGAGCTCGCCGATCTGATGCTGACGGTGCAGGGCGAGATCGAGACGCCGCTCGCGTCGCTCGCCCAGAAGGCGCGCGCCATCGGCATCCACCTGATCCTCGCCACGCAGCGGCCGTCGGTGAACGTGATCACGGGATTGATCAAGGCGAATTTCCCGTGCCGTATCGCGTTCCGCGTCTCGGCGAAGGTGGACAGCCGCACGATTCTCGACCAGAATGGGGCGGAGACGCTGCTCGGCAACGGCGACATGCTGTTCCTGCCGCCGGGAAAGAGCGAGCCGGTGCGGGTGCAGGGCGCCTTCATCGCGACCGAGGAGACCGAGCGCATCATGGAGTGGTACCGGTCGCGCAAAGCCGCCGAGGGTACGGCTCCGATCCGTGCGGCGATGGAGCAGCAGATCGCCGCCATCGAGGCCGCCGAAGCCGCGGAGCGCGGTGGGGGCGACGGGGGCGAAGACTCGGGTGAGCGCGACACGCTGTTCCGCCAGGCGGCCGAGGTGTGCATCCAGAACCAGCTCGGGTCGACGTCGCTGCTGCAGCGCCGCATGAGCATCGGCTACGGCCGCGCCGCGCGCATCATCGACCAGCTCGAGATGGCGGGAATTCTCGGGCCGGCGAACGGCAGCAAGCCGCGGGATGTGCTGGTGGGGTTGGAGGAGCTGGATGAGATTTGCGGAGGCTAAAGGGCGTCATGGTCATTGGTGGTGGGTTACTACGCGGCGGTACCCACAACCCACGACCCATAACGCATTTTCTCGACCCCGGTCGCACGTTTCGGGTGACACACTCGGACAGCGACCCGATATCTTGCCCCCGTGCACCGCGGCCTCCACAGCGACCCGTCGAATTGGACCGACCCGCGGCACAAGCAGGGGCTCGCCGCTGAAGAAGAGGCGATCCGCTTCCTGGGGAGCCGCGGCTGGCTGGTGCTGGCGCATCGCTGGCGTGTGGGCCGGATCGAAATCGACATCGTCGCGCGACGCGGAGTGCTCGTGGCGTTCATCGAGGTGAAGGCCCGGCGCGGCGATTCGTTCGGGCACCCGTTCGAAGCGGTTACCGGGGCAAAGCGGCGCGAGATCGTCCGCGCGGCCCGCGCCTGGATCGACCGCTTCGGGCTGCCGTCGGACATCTATCGCTTCGACTGCATCGGCATCATGCAGGGAAAGCTGGAGCACCTGGAAGACGCGTTTCGCCCGGGGTGGCGGTAGGAGCGGTTTCGGTATATATTCGGGTCTCGCACACCACCCCAACGCGAGGCTCCCAACCGATGACGAGGACCCCGATGGCGGCTGAAGATCGCGAGGCGGCAAAGCTCACCGACGAGCGCAAGAAGGCCCTCAACCTGGCCATCGCCCAGATCGAGAAGAACTGCGGCAAGGGTTCGATCATGCGCATGGGATCGGAGTCGCCGCGGGTGCGGGTGGACGCGATCTCGACGGGGGCGATCAATCTCGATGCGGCGATCGGCGTCGGCGGCATCCCGCGCGGCCGGGTCACCGAGATTTTCGGCCCCGAATCGAGCGGTAAGACAACCCTGGCGTTGTCGGTCGTCGCCAACGCGCAGCGCGCGGGGGGCGCGGCGGCCTACATCGACGCCGAACACGCCCTCGACGTCGAGTATGCCAAGAAGCTCGGCGTCGACATCGACAATCTCCTCGTCTCGCAGCCCGACACGGGCGAGCAGGGACTCGAGATCACCGAAATCCTGGTGCGCTCCGGGGCGGTGGACATCGTCGTCGTCGATTCGGTCGCGGCGCTCGTGCCGAAAGCCGAGATCGAAGGCGAAATGGGCGACTCCCACGTGGGCCTGCAAGCCCGTCTCATGAGTCAGGCGCTGCGCAAGCTCGCCGGCGCGATCAACCGCTCCCGCACCTCCGTGATCTTCATCAACCAGCTGCGGGAAAAAATCGGTGTGATGTTCGGCAACCCCGAAACAACCACCGGCGGCCGGGCGCTCAAGTTCTACTCTTCGGTGCGGCTCGACATGCGGCGTATCGCGCCCGTCAAGGAGCGCGAGGCGGTGATCGGCAACCATGTCCGCGTGAAGGTCGTGAAGAACAAGGTCGCGCCGCCGTTCCGGCAGGCGGAGTTCGACATCATGTTCGACGAGGGGATCAGCCGCGAGTCGCTGCTCGTCGACATCGCCGCCGAAGCGGGCATCATCGACAAGTCCGGCGCCTGGTACACGTACGGGAAAGACCGCATTGGCCAGGGCAGGGAAAACGCCAAGCTCTACCTCAAAGACCACGCCGACCTGGCGCTCGAGATCGAAGGCAAGGTGAAGGAGCATCTCGGTGTGAAGCCCGCCGCGTCGGCCGAAGAGGAGTCGTCCAGCGGCGAGGAGTGACGTGCCGGTCGTGACCAATCTCGCCCTCGATCCACGCCAGCCTGGTTACCAGGTGGTCGAAGTGGATCGGGGGCGTTTTGCGTCGCTCCCGGCGGCGGCGCTTGTGCCGCTCGGAATCTCGCGCGGCGCCGTCGTCGATGCCCCCACCTTCGGCGTGCTGCAGCAGCTGGCCGACATCGAAGCGGCGTACCGGGCCGCCGTGCGGGCCCAGACGCGTCGCCCCCATGCCCGCGCCGAATTGCGGCGCCGGCTGATGAAGAAACAGCACCCCGGCGCGGCCGTCGACGCGGCGCTGGAGCGGCTCGCGGCGCAGGATCTGCTCGACGACCGGCGCTTCGCCGAGCATTTCGTCGCGACTCGCGCGCAACAGGGACGGGGAGCGGTGCGGCTGCTACAGGATCTGCGGCGGCAGGGCGTGGACCAGCGGATCGCGGAAGCGGCGGTGGCGGCGTCGCTGGCCGCGGAAGGCATCGACGAAGCCGCGGTCCTGCGCCAGGTCGCCGAGCGCCGCGCCCGCCAGCTCAACGCGCTGCCGCCGACCGCCAAGCGGCGCCGGCTCCTTGCCTATCTCGCCCGGCGAGGATACCGCGGGGCGGAAACGCGGAAGGTCGTGGAGGAGCTACTATATTTGACCGGATGAAATCGGCGGACATCCGCGCCAAGTTCATCCA
>DATFTG010000199.1:0-8686 GCA_035262265.1 Gemmatimonadales bacterium | reverse complement strand
CGAGCCCGCAGTTGTACCCGCCTATCCGCCCATCCGCCGATCCGCCGGGGAGGGGAGATGAGGGCGGGGGCCCCCACCGTCGCCATCATCGGCCGTCCCAACGTCGGCAAGTCGACGTTGTTCAACCGGCTGATCGGTCGGCGCGAGGCGATCGTGGATCCACGCCCCGGCGTTACGCGGGACCGCAACTTCGCGACCGCCGAATGGAACGGCCGGCGTTTCTGGCTGGTCGATACCGGCGGCCTCGTTCCCGGCGCCCTGGACGCTCTCAATCGTGCGATCCGGGCGCAGGTCGAGGCGGCGGTCGCGGAGAGCGACGTGCTGCTCTTCGTCGTAGACGTCGAGGCCGGCGTGCATCCCGCCGACCTCGAGATCGCGCAATACCTGCGTACGGTGCGCCGTCGCGTCCTGCTCGTGGCCAACAAGGCCGATCAGCTGCCGCAGGACCAGCGCCACCTCGCGTTCTACGAGCTGGGCCTGGGCGACCCGTTCCCGGTGTCGGCGGCGGTAGGGAAGAGCAGCGGCGATCTGCTCGATCGCGTCGTAGACCTGCTGCCGGCGGGCGACGGCGGGGAGGACGAGAACACCATCCCCGTCGCCATTGTCGGCCGTCCCAACGTAGGCAAGTCGAGTCTCGTCAACCGGCTGCTGGGAAGCGAGCGGATGGTCGTGGCGGACGAGCCCGGGACCACGCGCGATGCGGTGGACGCGACCCTGGAGCACGGTGGGCGGCAGCTGGTGTTCATCGATACCGCCGGGTTGCGGAAACGCAGCAAAGTCCAGGACGACCTCGAGTTCTACGCGACGCTGCGGACCGCGCGCGCCATCGAGCGTGCCGACGTGTGCGTACTGGTGGTCGACGCTTCCGATGGATTGCACGCGCAGGACCTGCGCATCATCGGCGACGCCTGGGAGCGCGGCGCCGGTGTGATCGTCGCGGTGAACAAATGGGACCTGATCGAAGAGAAGGACTCGAACACGGCGATACGGGGGGAAAGAGAGCTCGCCGAGCGCGCGCCGTTTCTCAAGTTCATCCCGTTCCTCTACGTGTCGGCGAAGACCGGCCAGCGCGTTTCGAAGCTGCTCGACTTGATCGTGACGGTCGCCCTGGAGCGCGACAAGCGCGTCCCTACGGCCGAGGTCAATCGCGTCCTCGAGCAGCTGGTGAACAAGCAGCAGCCGCCGCAGCCGGTGGGTGAATCGGTGCGTCTCCTCTACGCTTCACAGATCGGCACCGCGCCGCCGCGTTTCGCCATCGTTGCGAGCCACCCCGAGGCGATTCCGGAGTCGTACGCTCGGTATCTGGTGAACGGGTTCCGCGAGGCGTGGGCGTTCACCGGCGCACCGGTCAACGTCAAGTTTCGCCGCAAGAAACGGGAGCGCCGGTGACGATCGCGCTGTGGGTCGTCGCGTCGTATCTCCTGGGCGCCACGCCGACCGCCTATCTCGCGGGCCGCCTGGCGCGCGGCATCGATCTGCGCCAGCACGGCAGCAAGAACCTCGGCGCGACGAATGTCTATCGCGTGCTGGGGTGGCGCTGGGCGATTCCCGTGGCGTTGATCGACATCGCCAAGGGAGCAATCCCGGTTGCGCTGTTCGGCCGCTGGGCGGCGGCGGGCCCCTGGGTGGCCGTGGGACTAGGGATCGCGGCGGTGCTGGGACACGTCTTTTCGCCCTACATGCGCTTCAAGGGCGGCAAGGGAGTCGCCACGGCGCTCGGAGTCTTCCTTGCTCTGGCGCCTGTCGCCGTGCTGATCGCGGTGCCGGTGTGGGGTGGCAGCCTCTGGCTCACCGGCTACGTCTCGCTCTCGTCGCTCGTCGCCGCGGCGTCCTTCCCGGTGTGGGTGAAGCTCACCGCACCCGGCGCGGTGTCGGCGTTCTGGGCCAGCCTCGCGCTGGCGGTGCTGATCGTGTTCTCGCACCGCGCCAACGTGCAGCGCCTGCTCGCCGGAACGGAGAACCGCTTCCACACGCGACGGGGGTTGCCGTGAGCCCGGGCGCTCCGAAGGTCGCGGTCGTCGGGGCAGGGGCGTGGGGCACGACCCTCGCCGACCTGCTCGCCCGCAAGGGAGCCGCCGTGACCATCTGGGCCCGCGAGCCCGAGGTCGTGGCCGGCATCAACCGGGACCATGTGAACGCCATTTTCCTCGCCGACGCCCCGCTCGCGCCCACGCTGGGCGCGACCGGAGAGGTTGCCGAGGCGGTGCGCGACGCCGCGGTGATCGTGTGCGCGACGCCGTCGCACGCGGTGCGGGCCGTCATGACGGAGGCGGCGGCCGCGGTGCGCGACCGCCCCCTCGTCGTCAGCGTGTCCAAAGGACTGGAGCCGGAGCGTCAGGAGCGGCTCTCCTGTGTACTTCAGGAGGTCTTCGGGCTCGGTGTGCCGGTCGCCGTGCTGTCGGGCCCGTCGTTCGCGCGTGAAGTCTACGAGCGGCAGCCGACCGCCGTCGTCGCGGCGGCCACCGATCACGACGTGGCGCAGCAGGTCCAGCAGGTGTTTGCGACCGCGACGTTTCGCGTGTACTCCCATACCGACGTCGTAGGGGTAGAGCTCGGCGGAGCCCTGAAGAACGTCATCGCGGTCGCGGCCGGCATCGTGGAAGGGCTGGGCCTCGGCCACAACCCGCGGGCGGCGCTGATCACCCGCGGGCTCGCCGAGCTGACGCGCCTGGGCCAGGCGCTGGGGGCCGATCCGCTCACGTTCGCCGGCCTCACCGGGCTCGGCGACCTGGTGCTCACCGCCACCGGCGCCCTGTCCCGCAACCGTACGCTCGGCGTCGAGCTCGGGCAGGGACGCCGTCTGGAGGATATTCTGTCGAGCCGGAAGACGGTTGCCGAGGGCGTCTCGACGGCGCGCACGGCGGTGCTGCTGGGGCAGCGCCACGGGGTCGAGCTACCGATCGCCAGCGAGGTGAGCGCCATCGTCTTCGACGGCAAGGCGCCGCGCCAGGCAATCGCCGACCTGATGGAGCGGGCCCCCAAGCCGGAGCTATGGCGATGAGCGTTCCGCATCCCGTGCAGGAATTCTTCTCGATCGGTGAGGTCTGCCAGCTCACCGATCTGAAGCCGCACGTGCTGCGCTACTGGGAGAGTCAGTTCCGCTTTCTCAATCCGGCGAAGAACCGCTCGGGGAACCGCGTCTATCAGCGTCGCGAGATCGAGTTGATCATGCTCGTGAAACACCTGCTGTATACCGAGAAGTACACCATCGAAGGCGCCCGCACCAAGATCGAGCAATACCGCCGCTCGGGAGAGCTCAAGCCGGAAGCGCGGCGGGCCCTCGCCTCCGAGACGATCAAGGATCTGCGCACCGAGCTGAAAGCCGTGCTCGCGCTGCTCGACGGGGCCGCCCCGCCACGCGCGTAGTCGTCGTCATCCCGGCGTTCCAGGCGGCAGCCACCCTCGCCACGGTGATCGGCCGTTCGCGGGCCGTTATGCCCGATGCCGGTGTCACGGTGGTCGACGACGGCTCCACGGATGAGACGGGGTCCATTGCCGCCCGGGCTGGTGCCCTCGTCATCCGGCACGAGCGCAACGCCGGGAAGGGAGCCGCGCTCGCCACCGGGATCGCGCGCGCCCTGGCGGATGGAGCCGGGGCGATCCTCACCCTCGATGCCGACGGCCAGCACCCTCCCGAGGCTCTACCGCCGCTGCTCGCGCCGCTCGCCGAGGCCGGCGTCGATCTGGTGCTCGGGGCACGGGAGCGCAGCGGCGCGATGCCCGTCCCGCGGAGGATCACCAATTGGATGTCGGCGACGATCGCCAGCCGGGTCGCAGGGGCGCCGATTCCCGACGCGCAGACGGGGCTGCGCGCGTTTACCAGCCGGCTGGCGGCGGACGTCACCCTCCGGATCGGCCGCTACACCCGGTACGACTACGAAGCCGCGTTTCTGCTGGCGTCGCTGCGAGCGGGTTACGGGGTGCGTTCCGTGACGATCCCGACTATCTATGACGGCCAGCCGAGCTACTTCAGGAGTGTCGCCGATGGGTGGCGCGTAGCCCGGGTATTCGCGCGGTATCTGCTCGGAGCGTCATGAACATCCTGATCAGCAACGACGACGGTATTCTGGCACGCGGCCTGTCACTCCTCGGGGAAGCGGCGGGGGACCTGGGGCGGGTCACGGTGGTCGCTCCCGATCGCGAGCAGAGCGCCACGTCGCACTCGCTCACGCTGCACCGGCCGATCCGGGCGACGCGCCGCGCCGACGGCGCGTATCAGGTCGACGGGACGCCCACCGACTGCGTGCTGCTCGCGCTGGACGCTCTGATGCCGGAGAAGCCCGACTTCGTCTTCTCCGGGGTGAACCACGGTCCCAACATGGGTGAGGACGTGCTGTATTCGGGCACCGTCGCCGCGGCGATGGAGGGACTGGCCGCCGGGATTCCGAGCGTCGCCATCTCCTACGGAAGCTTCGATCTCGAGCACCTCGAGAGCCACCGCGCCGGCCTCACGCGCCTGCTGCAGGGCATCGTCGCGGTGGAGTCGTTCCCCCGTGACACGCTTCTCAATGTGAATCTGCCGCCGATCCCCGGCGATCAGGTGAAGGGGGTGAAGGTCACGCACCTCGGGAGCCGCGTGTTCCACGAGGAGGTGGCCCGGATGAAGGACCCCTGGGGACGGGACATTTACTGGATCGGCGGCGGGCATGTGACGTGGTCGGGAGGCGCCGACTCCGATTTCCGGGCGGTGGGCGAGGGGTTCATTTCCGTCACTCCGCTGCACGTCGACATGACGAACTACGATCTGCTCGAGGTGGCGCGCGGATGGAGCCTGGGCGGCTAGGCGGCGCCAGCGCCGACACATTCGGCGGCTACCGCACCCGTCTCGTGGAGCAGCTACGCGAGCAGGGGATCAAAGACCTCGCCGTGTTGCGCGCCTTCTCCGAGACGCCGCGCCATCTCTTCGTTCCCGCTGCGGTACGGCACCGGGCGTACGAGAACAGCGCGCTGCCGATCGGGGCGGGCCAGACCATCTCCCAGCCATTCACGCAGGCCCGGTATCTCGAGACGCTGCACCTGCAGGGTGGGGAGCGCGTGCTCGAGATCGGCACCGGCTCGGGGTACCAGACGGCCCTGTTGTCGAGGCTGGTGGCTCAGGTGTTCACGGTGGAGCGGGTCCAGGCTCTCGCGGAACGCGCCCAGCGCGCGCTGCGGGAAGCAGAGGCCCGCAACGTCTCGGTACTCCTCGGGGACGGAACACTGGGATGGGCGGGCTATGCGCCCTACAACGCCATCCTCGTGACTGCGGGGGGACCCAGCGTGCCGTCGCCGCTGGTCGAGCAGCTTGCCCCTGGCGGACGACTCCTGATTCCCGTAGGGGAGCGCGGCCAGCAAACGCTGACGCTGGTCGAACACACGGCGGACGGCGTGCGCACGACCGCCCTGGGTGACGCGTTGTTCGTTCCACTTCTCGGGGAGCATGGATTCGATGGTTGAGCGCCTCATCACCTGGCTCCTGGCGTCGCTCCTCACCCTCGGCTATCCGGGGATCGTCGTGCTGATGGCGATCGAAAGCTCGATCCTGCCGCTCCCCTCGGAGCTGGTGATGCCGCCGGCGGGGTATTGGGTCGCGAAGGGGAAGATGAGCCTACCGATCGTGCTGCTGTGCGGCACGGCGGGGAGTGTGATCGGAGCACTGGCGAATTACTGGGTGGCCCAGCTCCTCGGGCGAGCCTTCGTGCGGCGCTTCGGGCGCTACGTCCTGCTGTCGGAACGGTCCCTGGAGCGCGCCGAGGGGTATTTCGCCGCCCATGGGGAGATCAGCACGCTCGTCGGACGGCTGCTGCCGGTGATCCGCCACCTGATATCGATTCCGGCGGGGATCGCGCGCATGCCGCTGTCGCGCTTCGTGACCTATACCGCCATCGGTGCATTGGCGTGGTGCGCCGTCCTGACCGGGATCGGGTACTTTCTTGGGCGCAACGAGGACGTGCTGCGCAACGAGGAGGTACAGCGTTACGTGTCGCGCGTGCTCCTCGTCCTCATCCCGATCATCGTCGTGGGCGTCGGGACGTACATCGTCGCGCAGCGTCGCCGCAGGGCTTGAGTGAGCGCCGTTCGCTATGTCGTGAGCGGGCGGGTGCAGGGGGTGGGATTTCGCTGGTTCGTCATGCGTGAGGCGACACGACTCGACCTCGCGGGGTATGTGCAGAACCTGCCGGACGGTTCGGTCGAAGTGGTCGTGCAGGGTTCCGCGGCCGCGCTCGCATCACTCGAGTCGGCGCTGCGCCATGGGCCACCAGCGGCGCGAGTTCAGCATGTTGACAAGTTGGATCTTTCACACCAGATCGGCTTAGCTAAGCCGTTTGAGATCATGTAACTACACCGGGAGTCAATCTCTACGACCATGAACGATATCGAGCGGCTGCAAGGTGCGGTGCGGGATGTCCCCGATTTCCCGAAGCCGGGCATCATTTTCAAGGACATCACTCCGGTGTTGCTCGATCCCGAGCTGTTCAGGATGGCCACCGAGGCGATGGCAGCTCCGTTTGCGGGAGCCGGGGTCACGCGGGTGGTGGCTGTCGAGTCACGAGGTTTTCTCTTTGGGGCCCCGATCGCGCAGCGGCTCGGAGTGGGACTCGTTCCGGTGCGCAAACCGGGCAAGCTCCCCTCGGCCCGGCAGCGAGTGCAGTACGATCTCGAGTACGGCACTGACGCTCTTGAGATGCACGCCGACGCGATCGCCGCGCAGGACCGGGTCCTGATTGTCGACGACGTCCTCGCGACAGGGGGCACCGCACAAGCAGCCGGCCGGTTGGTCGGGAACCAAGGGGCGGCCGTCGCCGGGTTCAGCTTTCTGATTGAGCTGGGCTACCTGTCGGGGCGCGAGCGCCTCGATCCTCTGCGGGTCGAGGCGCTGATTCGTTACTGAAGACGGCACTTGATTACAGTCTCATAAGTCCGCTAAATTTCGCCGCTTACGCCCCTGTAGCTCAGCATGGATAGAGCAGCGGTTTCCTAAACCGTTGGCCGGGCGTTCGAGTCGCCCCAGGGGCACTTGGTGGCGGCCGGAGCATAGTAAACAGGAGCGAGCGAGGATTGTGACGACATCGGTGAGAGCCGGAGACGCGGCGGCGGCAGGCCGCGAAGAGCGCGCCGAGGCGTTGTTCGGATGGGTGGCGCGGCACAGGAACGGGGTTATCTGGACCGTGGTGACCGTGCTCGTCGGCATTGGCCTGCTGGGCTGGCGCCAGATCTCGAACCGCCAGGGTGAGCGTGTGGCAAGCCAGCAGCTCAATTCCGCGCGCCTGGCCCTGGACAGCAAGAACTATCCGCTCGCCGCGAGCGAGCTGTCCCGCATCTCGGCGAATTACTCCGGCACCCGGTCGGCGAATGAGGCAACGATCCTCCTTGCCCAGACGCGTCTCGCCCAGGGGCAGGCGCAGCAGGCGATCGAGGTGCTCAAGGATTATGCGTCAGGGGCGCCGTCGGAGTACAAGGCGCAGGCCTTCGGGCTCCTGGGGGCGGCGTATGAGAACCTCGGCCACCCGAGAGAGGCGGCCGGGGCCTACCAACAGGCGGCCGACGCGGCGGAAATGCCATTCCTGAAGGGCCAGTTTCTCTCGGATGCCGGCCGCGGCTGGCTGGCCGTCGGCGATACGTCGCGTGCAAGGGCAGCGTACCAGGAGATCGTCACCAAGCTGGACTCCACGTCGGTGGCGTTCGAGGCGAAAGTGCGCCTCGGGGAGCTCGGGACCGCGACCAAGTAGTTCGCCTGTTTGCGGTTAGTTTAACTTCGTATAATAGATGTTATGTTAAGTTAAGATGTGAAAAGGTGTGGAAAACGGCGTCACCCAGCCAGCACCCCCCTGAACACCAGCCGTGCCTGCCCCTCCAGCCACACGTCGCCGTAGCTGCCGTCCCGCGCCCGTTCGGCCCGTACGACCAGCGGCAGGCCGGTCCGCGTCATGATCGTCGCCGGCAGCTCCGCCAGGCGCCATTCCCGCAGCATGCAGGCGGCAGCCACGGCCCCCGTGCCGCACGCCAGCGTCTCGGCTTCGATGCCGCGCTCGTATGTCCGCATCTCCCAAGCTCCTCGGGCGTCGGCTGGTGCGATGAAGTTGACGTTGGCACCGGCGGCGCCCAACGCCGCGTCGTGGCGCAGCGCCCGACCGCGGCGTAACAGATCCACGGCGTCGAGATCCTCGACGACGACCACGAGGTGCGGCACGCCTACGGTGGCGAACCCGATGCGCGATTCACCCGCCGCAGGGGTGATCCGGGGCGTGGAAGGTGCGGGCACCGTGGCGAGATGCAGCTGCGCGCGATCTGCTCCCCCCAGGGCCCGGCTGTCGTAGGTCCCGGCATCGGTCTCGAGGCGCATCCGCTCGGGAGCGAGCCCCAGGAGCGCCGCCAGGCGCGTGCTACAGAGCGCGGCGTTGCCGCACATGGCGGCCCGCGACCCGTCGCTGTTGAAGTAGGTCATGCGGGCGGAGTCCGCGGTACTCCCCGGAGCGACGACGACGAGGCCGTCGGCGCCGATGCCGACGCCCCGGGCACAGACACTCCGGATGTCTTCTGGGGTCCATTGCTCGGGACTCGTGAGCCGGCCGTCCACCATGACGAAGTCGTTCCCCGACCCCGTCATCTTGTAGACCGGCAGGCCGATCAGATGCGGCCGAACCAGGCCATCAGACGCAGCCGCGGTACCATCCAGACCGCCTCGCGCACGATCGCGCGGTTCATC
>DATFTG010000198.1:0-22837 GCA_035262265.1 Gemmatimonadales bacterium | reverse complement strand
AGGGCGGGGGTCTCGATGTCTTTGAGGGCCCCGGTGCCCATGGACAGAGAGGTCACTCAGGCCCCTCCGGGTCGACACTCTAATGAGTGCGCCCCGCAAGTCGTTGTGCTATAGCACAGCGCAGTTTGGGGCGCACGCTTCAGCGTGTCGACCATCGCGAGATTGATGATTCGTTGAACGCCTAGGTGTATGTTCGCTCGGACTCCCACTTGGCGGGTGGCTTGGCTGCTCATCAACTCTTCTTCCATCTCACCTGGAGCACATTCG
Source organism: Gemmatimonadales bacterium (assembly GCA_035262265.1). GTDB lineage: Bacteria > Gemmatimonadota > Gemmatimonadetes > Gemmatimonadales > GWC2-71-9 > DASTHG01. Next base: position 22,570 of record DATFTG010000198.1, on the reverse strand, counting down.
AGCGCCGACCGATGATCGACGCCCCGACTCGTGGTTTCCTTGAAGGTTTCCTGCGACGCACTGCGATCCGAGAACGGGTGGAGGTCATCGAACTGACCATACTCGCGACTCATGTGCATATCGTGATCCGGACCACTCCTCGCATCGACTTGTCGCGTCTCGTTCAAATGATGAAAGGCGGCAGCAGTTATGCCGGGAGCAGGGTGCCTGGTAACAAGCTCGGCTTGCGCTGGACCCGCGAATACTCCGCCACTACCGTCAGCCCTCGCATTCTCCCCGAGGCCGTTCAGTATCTCCGGAAACAGAACGACCGTCATCCGATGGAACGAATCTCCTAGTCGATCGGAGACTCCTGTGCGTAAGCACAGTGTAGTACAAGGCGCACGCTTCAGCGTGTCGACTTGAGGTTCAGGCGCACGCTTCAGCGTGTCGACTTGAGGTCCAGGCGCCCCCTTCAGCGTGTCGATTCACACGATGCCATCGCCTCGTCTTTGCGACCCTCCGAAGCAGTGCGCCTCGAGAATCGCCGTGCTAAAGCACACTACTTCACCACATGCCATTCCGTTTGCCTTCTCAAGATCCAGTGCATCGCCCCATCCGCGCCCAGCTCCGCGTCTTCTTCTTGCGCCGAGATCACCGGCTGGTCGTGCCACTCGGGGACCGGCGTCGTCGCCTGCAGCTCGATCGCGAACCAGGTGTTCGTATGCAGCGCCACCTCGCCGCGGCCCGGGACGCCTTCCTGGTGGTCCCACAGGCCGATCAGCGGTCCCGCGCCGTGCCCGCGGTCGCCGATCGGATGGGTGTAGATCGTGCCGTTGATCCCCGCCGCCCGCATCGCGGCCTGCGCCGCCGCCAGCACCTCGTTGCCGCTGCGTCCCGGCTTCATCTCGGCGAGCAGCAGGTCCTGCAGCCTGTTCGAGTTGGCGAGCGCCCGGACGAGTCCCGCGGGCACCGTCTTTTCACCATCGTTCAGCACGTAGCCCATGTGCTGCGTGTCGGTGTTCAGGCCCATCGCGGTGATGCCGAAGTCGCAGTGCAGCACGTCGCCCTTCTGGATCACGACGCTCGACGAGTCCGACAGGTCGACGCCGCGGCGCTGCACGTCGACGTCGGTCATGAACCAGGTGCCGAAGCCGAGGTCGTTGACCCGCTGCCGCATCCACCATTCGACGTCGTTGGTGCGTGTCTTCCCCGGGGTGATCACGACGTTCGAGAACGCGGTGTCGATGATCCCCCACACGACCTGCATCAGCTGCTGGTAGACCGGCAGCATCCCTGGGGCGCGGATCGACTGGTAGTCGAGCGGCAGCTCTTCGGCCCGCGTCACGCGGCCGAGGTAGGGGGGCGGGAGCGCCGCCTGCAGCTCCTCCCACTCGCCCACCGACAGGCCGTCGGAGAAGGCATGGGTGTGCGAGATGTCGACCGCGATCGTCTCGGGATCGCGCTCCTCGACCACGCGGCGCAGCAGGTCCCACTGTCCCTGGCCGACGAGCTCCGGCCGGCGCCGCGTCGTGGGATCGATCGCGCCTCCCGCGAACTGTGCTTGATACAATCCGCCCTGGGACGTTCCGCCCAGCGCCAGCCGCTCGATCGGCTTGCCCGCGCCGAGGTCGGTGAACACGTAGATGGTGCGGCGCCGGGCGAAGAACGTCGTCGCCGAGACGAGCGCGGAGAACACCGGGTCCTCGTTGTACTCGCGCATCGGGATGATCCACATCTTCACGCCGTACTGGCGCATCAGCGGCGGCAGCACCGAGTCGAGCCGGTAGCGCAGCCACTCCTGCTGCAGCGCCGCCTGCTGGCGTAGCGTGCCGAGCGGTCGGGCGGGCGAGGCGGTCGGGGCGGTCGGTGTCTGGAGCAGCGCGGCAACGACCAGGACGGCATGGGCTGCGATCATACGATTTGCGAGCTCCGAGCGGAATGTGACGTGGGATATACTCTCCTACTGTCTACCGTCTCCTACCGTCTCCTACCGTCTCCTACCGTCTCCTACCGTCCCCTACCGTCCCCTACCGTCCCCTCCCATCCGGGCGATCCGCAGCCAGGCGAGCAGTGCCAGCGCCACGAGGGCGCCGATCGTGTCGTTGTTGAAGGTGAGCAGCGCCAGCGCTCCGTGCAGATTCAGCTCCGACAGCGCCGTCGACGCGTAGATCGCACCCACGATGCGGGTCACGCGCCAGGCGCGGCTCGCACCCACACCCTCCGCCGGAACGTACGCGAAGACGGCGACCCAGGCGAGGTAGCCGAGGGTGAAGGTGTGCAGCCACGCGATCGGGGTCACGAGCACGGCGAGCAACAGCACACTCCCCACCTCGAGCGGCGGGTCGTCGTCTCTGGGGCGGGCGGCCAGGATCACGGCGACGAGGCCGACCGCGAGGAGGTGCAGCACAATGATCGACGCCGGCGCGCCGCCCAGCGCGTAGCCCAGCCGCCCGAGCTTCTGCATGTGCAGCGCCGCGACGGTCTCGCCGAGATGGCTCTGTCCGTGCAGCGCCAGCGTCGCCCAGTTCTCGAGCGCCTGCACGATGCCCCGGGGACCGAGCGGCAGCAGCGCGACGAGCGTCGCCGCTGCGCCCGCTGCAATCCCGGCCCCCAGCGCGCGCCATTGCCGGCGCACCAGGAAGTACACGAGCAAGAGGCCGGGGAAGACCTTCAGCGCCGCAGCGAGTCCCGCCCACACGCCGGCGCGGCCCGGGCGTCCGTGCGAGAGATCGGCCGCCGTCGCCACGGCGAGCGCCAGCAGGATCGTCTCGATGTTGAGGTGGTGGAAATTGTTGTGAGTCGGAAAAATCACGACCGCGAGCGCGATCAGCGCCGGTCGCCACCCCCACTCCCTCCACGTCTTGGAGATCGCCCAGCCGAGAGCCGCCACGCTGCATACGCCCCAGGCGGCTTTGGCGAGGGGCAGGGAGAGGCGGGCGAGGGCGGCGAACGGCGTGACGAGCAGTGTGCCGAAGGGCGGCCACCACAACCCCTGCGTCGGCGGCGCGGTGTTGAGCATCTGCGCGCCGAGCAGCCGCTGCGCTTCGGAGATTTCGGCGACGATGTCGTCGCCCTTGCGGACACCGAGGAGAACGACGACGACGCCATAGACGGCGAACAGGACGACGAAGGCCCAGACTGCCCGGGGGCGGCGGGCGCTCGTCAATCGATCCGCCGTCCCGTCACCTCGATATTGCGCCGGTAGCGCTCCAGCTTGCCGGAGTGGCCGATGAAGCCGTTGGCGAACCAGCTCGTCAGCGACACGATGAGGGCGCCGAGCGTCGCCGCCCAGAGACTGCTCACGCTCACGCCCGGGATCAGGTACGCCACGATCTCGAGTGAGATGCCGTTCAGCACCAGCAGGAACAGGCCGAGCGTCAGAATCGTGAACGGCAGCGTGAGGATGAAGAGGATCGGGCGCACGATGGCGTTCACGAGACCGAGCAGCAGCGCGGCGAGCAGCAGCTTGCCCCAGCTGACGATGACGATGCCGGGGATCAGCGCGCGGGCGATGAGCAGGCCGGCGGCGGTGATGATGACGCGGGTGACGAAGCCTCTCATCGCCGCGCCGCCCAGGCCGCGCTGTTGCGCTCCAGCTGGCCGGCGTGCTTCTCGAGATGCTCGGCGTAGGTGTGCAGCCAATCGAGCGCGCCGTACGTCCCGACTTCGGTGTGCGACCCCATCCTGGCCCACTGCTCGTCCGTCATGCGCCGCAGCAGCGCCGTCGTGTTGGCGCGGACGGCTTCGACCGTGGCCAGCGCGGGCTCCCAGGGGAGGGTGTGATAGTCGAGCACGTCGGCCCAGCGCGCCTGGTCGTAGCCCTGGATCACCGGCGGTTTTTCCTCGGCGACGAGATAGCGGATCCGCGCCGCCGCGTTCGTTTCGGAATCGCCGCAATGGACGATCACTTCGTGGGCCGACCATTTGCCGGGCCCGGGGCGCCACTGCATCGCGTCTTTCGGCACCTTGGCGAGGGCGGCCTTGAGAAGCGCGGGGCCACGAGCGTAGCGGTCGATGAGAGCGTCGCGTTCACTGCGGGAGAGGGTCATAGGAGGTGTCCCGTGTGAATGGTCCGTAACAGTGCATTGTGTCGCCCAGCGGTGCGTTCGACACCCTAAAGGGTGTGCCTCACAAGACACTGTGCTATAGCACAGTGAATTTCGAGGCGCACGCTTTAGCGTGTCGATTCGTGAGGCGCGTTGCGACGGCTCCCGTGTGGAAGTTAATCGACGCTGGATTCAGCGCGGGGCGGGCGCGCCGACGCTTCGTCGGCCGGCCCAGAACTGCGCCGTGGCGCCGGGGCGGGCCCGCACGCCGAAACGCTCGTCGTAGAGAATGGCGCCCTGCAGCGAATCGCGTCCCCACCAGCTGGCGTTCAGCCCCGCGAACGGTCCCAGCTCGGCGGGCCACCCGAACACCGTCACGTGCTCGGGGACGCCGAACCAGGTGACGGCGAGCGTTTCGGCTTTGGGAACGCTGAACACGATCGACCCGCGGTAGAGGCACTGCTTGCCGATCGACACGGTATCGGTGTCGAGCGCGATGTCGGTGAGCTTGAAGTGGTCGCCGAGGCTGGGGTCGGGGATCGTGAGGGTGTCGCCGCGGGCGACGGTCCAGTGGCCGGCGTAGGGGCGGGACAGGTTGGCGAGGGGGTGGATGATGGCGCCCGAGCGGCAGGGAGAGGAGGGACCACAGGCGACGCTGAGCAGCGGCAGAGCGAGAGAAGCGAGCAGGATAGGTTTCATCGACGCAGTCGCTTGATCTCCTCCAGAGCCTCGATGTCCGCGGCGTCGAGCGCTCGTCCGGTTCGTTTGGTTTCGATCAGGTCATCTATTGAAATCAGCGGAATGGATACACCATCAATGTCCACGGACGATGACCGCTTCGCCGCCTGCTCATACTTCACCTTCCAAGCGACAGTGAACACATCAACCGCCGGATCGTCCCCGATCACGGTCACCGGCCGTTTGAGAAGTTCACCAGGAGTCCACTCGCGGGCGAATCCATAGCCGATCGTCGAGAGCGCACCGAGCACGCGCTCGGCATTCTCCGGCGTGCGTTCGATCAAGATGTCCACGTCCGTGGTAGCGCGCACGTAGCCGTGCAATACGCATGCGACGCCACCGATCACCAGGTACTTTGCCCTGGACCGGTTCAGCGCCTCACACACTTGCGCGGCGATCGCCTTGGGCGTCACGCCCCGACGAGGCGTGCCTTCTTCCATTCGTAATAGTCCTCATAGCTGTCAAAAGCGATCACCTGCTGCCGCCGAGCGCGGCGCTGGGCGGTCCGTCCCAGCCTTCCCAGCTCTTCGGCGCGTCGCAGTCGCTCGGCAGGGGAGAGGCGGAGGTCGGACGCTGCATGGAAGCGGCGCGCCTCCGCGACTTCTCGAGCGCCGTAGGCGACCGCAGGCTCTCGCACCACGCCGGCGATACCGGACACCAATTGGCGCAGACTCTCCGCTACCACCCAGCTGCGCGAGCGGTCGAGCCGTCGGGCCCGGGTGTCGGCGGCATCGAGCAGGTCCTTGGGGAGGGTGATCGTGATACGTACCAGTTTGCTCATACTCTATCATACTCAGTATGAGCGCAAAGGGATAGGGGCAGCTATCCCTGGTATTTCCTCCGCGGCCAGGCCCACACCTCCTCGGGATTCCCGAGCACGAACGCCAGGAAGCAGCAGGCGAACACCGAGTGCGAGAGCGACGCCCCGAAGTACTGCCACGGTGCCGCGTGCGCGCCGGGGTAGTTGCTCGCGAACAGCAGCACCAGCATGTAGAGGAATCCCGCCGCGCTCGCCGGCCGCGACAGCACCCCGATGAGGAGCGAGATCCCGATTGCCGTCTCGCCGTAAGCGACGAGGAACGCGATCGCGGTGCCGTGCGGCAACACGAAGTCGCGCAGCACCGGCACCATGAACGGGTACGCCGAGCCGTCGGCGAGCCAGCCGGTGATCCAGCGCTGGAAGCCGCCGTGCAGGGTGAACTCCGTCCACAGCACCTTGTAGCTGCCGAAGATGAGGAAGAAGGCGCCGACGGCGATGCGCAGCCCGGCGAGCGCGCGGTCGTTGGGCCGTTCGGGGCTGGCGCTGCTCATTGGTGCGGTTCGTCCATGAACGTTTTCGCCAATACCGCAGTTTTTTGATACCGGTTCCTCTGCAGACGCACCCCATGTTGTCCGGTGTGCTCTTGCATCCCAGGCCCGAGCCTGCTCACCTTTCGAGCATGCCGGTCACTCCCGCGCCGATCACGACGATCGAAGAACTTCTCTCCCTCCCGGACGACGGATTGCGCCACGAGCTGCTCGACGGCGTGCACGTCGTGAGCCCGGCACCGCGACCTGCTCACCAGGATGTGTTCGGTGAGCTGTTCGTCGCCCTCAAGATGACCCTCAAAAGCCGCGTCGATGTGAGCGTATTCGCCTCGCCGGCCGACATCATCCTGGGACCCAGGACCCTGGTGCAGCCGGACATCTTCATCGTCGCGCGACCGGGTGGTCGACGGATCGAGCGGTGGCAGGATGCCGGCGTTCCGTTAGTCGCGATCGAGATCCTGTCGCCGTCCACAGCTGCACGGGATCGCGGAGTCAAACGCCACATCTATCAGCGAGCCGGTGTTACGGAGTACTGGATTGTCGATCTCGACGCCCGGCTGGTCGAACGCTGGAAGCCCGGGGATGAGCGGCCTGAAATCGTCTCGGGCACACTCGCCTGGTCGCTGCCTGGTGGAGCGGGCGGCGCCATCGACCTGGGCGGCGTGTTCGGGGCAGCCGCTTCAGAATAGGACTCGGACAATGCCCGCAGTCGCCTGGGACATTCGCCGGGCGGGCCGCGCCTGGGGTAGCGAAGCCATGGCACGCTACCAATTGGCGCCGGAAACGATCGAGATGGTCAACGGCCGACGCCTAGTGCACTGAGTCGCTTGCCGTCACCCGCGCGCTCGTCGAATCGGCGGCATTCATCGCGCGGCCCACGGCGCTCGCCCCCGGAATCGATGACTTGGCGAGGATCGAGTCCTTCTGCCGCTCGGTCAGCGTGTCGCGATTGACCTTATTGGCATTGCTCTGCCCTCCACCTCCGCAGGCTACGAGCAGGGCCAGGCCGGCTACTGCTGCAAACTCTTTCATGGCATGCCTCGCTGATAGCTGATGGCTGATCGCTAGACCGGAATCCCCTTTCTCACCGTATCCTCCACTACCTCCGCAAACCGGTCCACCTCGTCCGCCAGCGTATACACGTTCGGCGTCACGCGGATGCAGCTGAACTCGGGATGCACGATCGGCGTGACGATGATCTTGTGCTTGTCCCAGAGGTAGGTGACGAGCTTGCCGACGTCGAGCGCTCCCGGCGTGAACGACGCCAGCCCGCACGACTGCTTCGGATCGTACGAGGTCAGGATCTTCACCCCCGGCACCTGCTCGAGCCGCCGCGCCCAGCGATCCCGCAGATAGCGCAGCCGCGTCGCCTTGCGCTCCGCCCCGATCCCCTGATGGAACGTCAGCGCCTCGGCGATCGCGTTGTGGTTCGCCGCCGGGTGCGTGCCGATCTCTTCGAACTTCCGGATGTTGGCGTTCATCTCGGGCGGCGCCGCCATCAGCGGCCAGATCGTGGGGATCTTCTCCTTGCGCACGTACAGGAACCCCGTGCCGTGCGGCGACAACAGCCACTTGTGCAGGCTGGTCCCGTAGTAGTCGCAGTCCAGCTCGTCGCGCGTGAACGGAAAATGGGCGTAGGCGTGCGCCCCGTCCACGATCGTCTCGATCCCGCGCGCCCGTGCCAGCTGCACGATCGTCTTGATCGGGAAGATCTGGCCCGTGAGGTTCGTGATGTGACAGACGTGCAGGACCTTGGTACGCGGGGTGATCGCCGCCTCGAAGCGGCGTGCCAGGTCATCCTGGGACGGCGGCGGCACGGGGAAGGTGATCTGCTTCAGCACGATGCCGTCGCGGCGCTCGCGCTGCTTCCACGTCGTGATCATGCGCGGGTAGTCCTGCGTCGTCGTCAGGACCTCGTCGCCCTTCTGCAGCGGAATGCCGAGCTGCACGTTCTCGAGCGCCTCGGACGCGCCGCGCGTGATCGCCATCTCCTCGACGTCGCAGCCGAAGTCGGCCGCCAGGCGGCGCCGCACGCTCTCGATCTCGGGCTCGAGCCACGCCCACATCGTGATCACCGGCGCGGTGTTCGAGATGGCGAGGTAGCGCGCCATCGCGTCCTGTACCACCCGGGGCGACGGGGACACGCCGCCGTTGTTGAGATTGATGAGGGTGCGGTCGAGGGTGAAGGCGTTCTGGATCTCGCGCCAGAAGTCTTCATCCTGCGCCAGCTCGGCGGGGGCCCGCGAGGCTACGGGGCCGACCGTTCGGGTGATGTGGTGCAGCCAGTCGTTCTTCAGCGCGGGGACGGTCGCCGCGCTGGAGAACAGCGATCCGAGAAATCGACGGCGCGAGCTCACAACGCCCACTCCTCGCTCAGGGTTCGCAGGGGATTTAGCGCAAACGCCCCCGCCGGGTAAGGGCGGGGGCGTGCGGGAATCGGGCCGGCGAGCGGCTAGCTGTTCAGCAGATTCACGATCGGCGCGAACAGCGCCGCCGTGAAGCTGATCACCAGCACGACCGCGAACTGAATGCCCTCCAGCGCCACCAGGACGTCGTGCTGCTGCGTCGTGTCGGTGATCTCGACGCCGTGAGCGTCGTAGAACTTCACGGCGAGGTTGTTGCCTTTGACCGACGCATACGGCTGGCCGTTCACGTGGATCGCCGCGTCGACGGTGTCGACGACGTCGCTCGTGGTCACGAGCTGGCCCGCGAACGTGATCGCCTCGCCCTGCCGGGTGAAGCCGAACGACAGCGTGACCGAATCCGTCGTCACCACCTGCTTGTCGGAGGCGTTGAGCGTGATCGTCACGGCGGGGTTGTTGAGCGTGTACGTTCCGGTCAGCGAGATCGTGGTGATCGTGAAGTTGGCGGTCGCGCTGAATTGCAGCGTCTTGTTGGCGCCGCCGGCCAGCGCGTTCGTGAGCGTGCCGCTGAGCGTCGCCACGAGCGACGTCTGGCTGAACGTCAGCGCGGCGGTGTAGTCGAGGTAGGTCGGCGTGCCGCCGTTGCCCGCCACGATGATGTGCAGCTGGGCCGTGGCGCCGACGCTCTCATCCAGCAGGTCGGCCTGGCCGACCGGCGAGAGCGGACTCGCCAGGCCGCCGGTGAGCGGGTTGATCGCGTACAGGATGAAGCGAACGCCGTTGGTGGGCCCGCCCGTCGTCGCCGAGCGGACGTAGGCCTGGAAGGTCGTGTCGTAGGTGTAGATCGAGCCGTACAGCGTGTCGTTGATGACCGGCCCCTGCGGGCTCGCGGGGGAGAGATTGAGCGCCCGCAGTCCCGACATCTGGCGCACCGCCGCCGCCCCGGCAGCCACGCCGGGCGTCGTGGGACGCGGCAGCGTCGACCGCACGATCGTGCCCGCGCGCGCCAGGGCCGCCGTCGCCGCCGTCGAGCCGATGGCGCCGCTCAACGCCCCGAAGCTCGCGAGCGCCGAGGTATTGAAGGTGCTGTCGAGTGCCGCGACCGCCGCGATCGTCGCCTGCGGATTCGAGAGGGTCACGGGAGCGGTGGTGTCGCTGCTGCAGGCCGCGGCCAGCACCAGCGCCGCGCAGGGCGACAGCCGTAGGAACGTCGTGATCCGCATCGAGTACCTCCCGCAAGTGATATCCGGATTGTCGTCGAACCAGCCGATAGCTGATAGCTGATAGCCGACAGCGATTCCCGCCGTGACGCAGCACACCCTCCCGCAGTGGCCGCATCACCGCGACGATTCTCCCTAGGCGATCACGCCGCCGCCCAGCAGCCGTCCCCCCTCGTCATACAGCGCGCCCGACTGGCCCGGCGTGATCGCGCGCACCGGCTCGGCCAGCCGCAGCGCAAGCCGGTCACCGTCACACTCCTCGACGGTGCCGGGGACGGCGCGGGCCCGGTAACGGCACTGCACCCAGACGGCATCGCCGGGGGCGAGCGCAGGGGCGAGCCAGTTCACCTCGGCGAGTGTGACGGCGTGACCGAAGAGGTCGTCGCCCGTTCCGATGACGACTTCGCGCGTGTCGGGGCGGATGTCGACGACGTACATCGGCTGCGCGCTGCCGCCCGGCAGCCCGCGCCGCTGGCCGATGGTGTAGCGCGCGAACCCGGCGTGCTCGCCCACCACGTCGCCCCCGACGGTGACGAGCGGACCGGGGGTGAGCGCGGGCGCGTCGGCGGGGAGGCGGCGCTCCAGCACCTTCACGTAGTCGCCGTCAGGCACGAAGCAGATCTCGACCGATTCCTGCTTGTCGGCGGTGACGAGCCCGAGCCGGCGCGCCACGGCGCGCGTGTCGGCTTTCGTCAGCTCGCCGACCGGGGTCTTGAGGCGCGGCAGCACGGCGCGGTCGATGCCCCAGAGGAAGTACGACTGGTCCTTCTGCGCATCGCGGCCGCGGTACAGCGCACCGTCGCGCGCCACGGCGTAGTGACCGGTAGCGAGATAATCGCAGTCGAGGGCGTTGGCGTGCTGCAGCAGGTCGCGGAACTTGGTGAACGAGTTGCAGCGCACGCACGGGATCGGCGTGCGGCCGCGCGCGTACTCGCGCACGAAGTCGTCGATCACGTCGTGCCCGAAGCGGTCCTCGAGATGCAGCACGTAGTGCGGGATGCCGAGCCGGTGGGCGACGAGCTTCGCGTCGGTGATCGAGTCGAGCGAGCAGCAGGGGCGGTCGGGGACGTCGTCGCCGTAGCAGAACAGCTTCAGCGTGGCGCCGATGACGTCGTACCCTTCCTCCACCAACAGCGCCGCTGCAACGGAAGAGTCGACGCCACCCGACATGGCGACGAGCACGCGAGGGGTCATGGGGAAACCCTACCCCAATGCAGAATGCAGAATGATGAGTGCAGAATTGCTCGGCCAGGTACGAGGACCGCGGTCGGATTGCGGCTCGTTCTCACCCTCATCATTCTGCATTCGGCATTCATCATTCTGCATTCATTCATCTGTTCAACACCGCCTGCAATCCCCTCACCTTTTCCACGATCTTGGGAAGGGCCGCGCACAGTGTCTCGATGTCCGCCATCTCCGTCGAGCGGCCGAACGAGAACCGCAACGACGCGACGCCCAGCTCCGCCGGCACGCCCATCGCCGTCAGCACGTGCGACGGCTCGGGCGACCCGGTGCTGCACGCCGATCCCGCCGAGCACGCGATGCCGGCGAGATCGAGGTGCATCAGCATCGCCTCCGACTCGGTGCCGGGGATCGAGACGTTGACCACGTGCGGCGCGCGCTCGCCCTCCCGTCCGTTGATATGCGCGTCGGGGAACTGCGCCGCGAGCCGCTGCTCCAGCGCGTCGCGCAGCGTCGTCAGGCGCTGCACCAGCTCCGCCTGCTCCGCCGCGGCCAGCTCCGCCGCGCGCCCCAGAGCAATGATCCCGGGGACGTTCTCCGTCCCCGGCCTGAGGCCGAACTGCTGGCCCCCGCCGTGGATGATCGCCTCGACGGCCTGACGATCGCGCACCACCAGCGCGCCGATGCCCTTGGGAGCGCCGATCTTGTGGCCGGAAATGGTGAGCAGGGTCGCGGGAACGTCGCCGAATGACACGGGGAGCTTGCCGAACGCCTGCACGGCGTCGGAGTGGAAGGCAATGCCCGACTCGCGACATCGCAGCGCCATGTCGCGCACCGGCTGCACCGTTCCCACTTCGTTGTTCACCCACATCACGCTGATCACCGCCGCCTGGCGGCGCACCGCGTCCTCGAAGGCGGCGCCGTCGACCCGGCCGGCGGCGTCCACGGGGAGCAGGATCTCCTCGCCGCCGAGGTGGGCGACGGCGTGCGCCGCGGCGAGAATCGCCTTGTGCTCGCTCGCCGCCACGGCGACGCGGAACGGCGCCCCGCGCGCCCGCGCGGCGAGGGCGGCGCCGATCACCGCGAGGTTATCCGCTTCCGTGCCCCCGGAGGTGAAGATGACCTGGTTCGGCTCGGCGCCTACCGCCTGGGCGACGGCGCGCTTGGCGGTCTCGATCCCCGCCTTCGCCGCGCGCCCGAAGCGGTGCGCCGACGACGGGTTGCCGAACGTCTCCGCGCCGAGGTAGGGCAGCATCGCCTCGAGCACCTCGGGCCGGACCGGGGTGGTGGCGGCATGGTCGAGATAGGTAGTACGGGGAGGCATGGGGGATGGAATCTAATCTATCGGGCGGTCGATGAGGCGGCGGTCAGTGAAGCGGCGGACGATAAATCGGCGGTCGCTCGCTGTTTTGACCGCCGATTCACCGACCGCCCGACCGCCCGACCGCCTGTCCGCCTACAAGGACTGCACCCCCAGCGCAACGATGTCGTCCACCGCGACCGTCTCGTGCGTAAAGAACGGCTCCCCGTAGGGTCTGCGGATCAACGAGCCGTAGTGAGCGGACTGGACGCGGATCAGCTCGTACAGGTCCTGGCCGGTGGGGAAGATCTCACCCGCCGCGCGCGCGCCGTCGAACTGCGACGCGTAGCAACGGATCGCCGCCATCTTCGTTTCGAAAGTGTCGGAGATGTCGACCACGAACGTCGGCTTCACCGGATCTTCGCGGTAGGCGAGGGCGTACAGGATCTTGAACGGCCGATGCGGCTCTTCCCCCGCGACGGGGGCGTACTTCGCGAGCCCCGCGAGATAGCAGGCGTCGCGTCCCAGCTCCGAGGCGATGCGGTGATCGGGATGGCGGCCGACCGGGTAGGGGAGGATGACGACCCGCGGGCGCAGCTCGCGGAGTATGCGGACGATGACGATGCGCGACGCGTCGTCGTTGGCGAGGTGCGCGTCCTCGAGTCCCGCGTTCTTCCGCACCGCCACGCCCAGCGTCTTCGCGGCCCGCTCCGCTTCCGCGGCGCGCAGCTCGGCCGAGCCCCGTGTCCCCATCTCGCCCTGCGTGAGGTCGAGAATCCCGACACGCTGCCCGGCCTTGGCGGCTTTGGCGAGGGTTCCCCCACACGTCAATTCGACGTCGTCCCGGTGGGCGGCGATGGCGAGAACATCTACCGGGGGAGTCATGAGGTGCTCCGGACGCGACAATGCAGAATGCAGAATGATGAATACAGAATTGTCAGGGCTGGCATATGCTGTCCCTCGAGATCCAGTTCATTCTGCATTCTGCATTCATCATTCTGCATTCGTCTCACTCTCTCCAGGCGCAGTTCATTCTTCATTCTGCATTCATCATTCTGCATTCGTCTCACTCGTACCTCAACGCTTCTATGGGATCCAACCGCGCCGCCCGCGTCGCCGGGATCACGCCGAACACCAGGCCGATCATCACCGACACGAGACACGCGATCACCGCGCTCCACAGCGGCACGTGCGTCGAGAAATCGAGCAGCCGCTTGAGCACCTCGCCGGTGCCCAGCCCGAGGACGATCCCGATCATGCCCCCCAGGAGGGTCAGCGTCGCCGCTTCGACCAGGAATTGCCACAGGATGGCGCGGCGCGTGGCGCCCAGCGCCTTGCGCAGCCCGATCTCGCGCGTGCGGCTCGTGACCGACACCATCATGATCGCCATGACCCCGATGCCGCCGACCATGAGCGCGATGCTCGACAGCACCAGCATCACGAGGAAGAACGCGCCGGTGAGGCTGTCGAAGATGCTCAGCACCTGATCGGAGGTGAGCAGGTCGAAGCTGTTGGGGTCCCCGGCGCGCAGGCCGCGCATGCGTCGCAGCTGCAGCGTCGCCGCGTCCATGGCCCGGCTGATCGGCACGCCGGGCTTCGGCTTGACGAGGATGATGAGGCTGTTGAACTCGTCGATCTTGAAGTTGCGCTGCGCCGCCTCGAACGGGCACACCGCCGCGATCTGGGGCGTGCCGGGGACCTCGAAGATGTTGGTCGGCCGCTGCCACACGCCGATGATCCGGAACGGGTGCCCGCCGATGCGGACGACGCGGCCCAGCGGCGAGATCGACCCGAACAGGCGATCGACGCTGCGCTGCTCCAGCACGACCACCGCCTCGCCGCTGCGCAGCTCCGACTGGATGAACGTCCGGCCGCGCACCAGCTCGCCGCCCAGGATCTCCATGAAACGGTCGTCGGCGCCGAAGATGCTGAGCGCCTGGGTCCGCTCTCCGCCGACGTCGAAGCGCTGGAACAGCTGCGTCCAGATCGCCGCGTAGTGGATCTCCGGCAGCCGCGCGATCGCCTCCGCTTCCGCCGGGACCAGCTTCGGCCGGATGCGGACCTCGCGCGGCACCGCATCGGGGTTGACGCCGGTGGAGGAGAAGAAGCGCAGCACGCGGAACGTCGTCGGGCCCACGACCTCGAGGGTATTGACGATCTGCTCGCGGAAGCCGGCGACGATCGAGGCCATCGCCATCACCGTCGCGATCCCGATGACGACCCCGAGAATGGTGAGCGCCGAGCGCAGCTTGTTGGCCTGCAGCTGGTCGACGGCGATGAACCAGCCTTCGCGGACGGAGTGGAGCCGCATCTATTCCTGCCGCAGCGCTTCGATCGGGTCGAGGCGCGCGGCACGGACCGCCGGAAACACCCCGAACACCACTCCCACGGTGAGTCCGAGCCCGAGCGCCACGCCCACCGACCACAGCGTGACCCGGGCCGGCAGGGGCGATGCGAGCTGGACCAGTCCTGCGAGCGCCATGCCCGCGAGCATGCCGGCGAAGCCGCCGAGCAGCGACAGCGTCATCGACTCCGCCAGGAACTGGCGCCGGATGTCCTTGCGTGAAGCGCCGAGCGACTTGCGGATCCCGATCTCGCGCGTCCGCTCCGTCACGCTCATCAGCATGATGTTCATGATCACGATGCCGCCCACCACGATGCCGATCACCACCACCGCCGGGACCACGGTGAAGATCACCTTGGTGAGCTTGCCCCAGAACGCGACCAGGCCTTCGCCCGTGTCGATCGTGAAATCGTCTTCCGCCTCCGGGCGCAGCCGGTGCGCGATGCGCATCGCCTCCTCGGCGCGCTGCATGCCGTCGGCGACGCGGTCGGCGGCCGACATCTTCACCGAAATCACCGTCGTCTGGCGGCGGCCGTACATCGCTTCGAACATCGACAGCGGCAGCATCACGAACGCGTCCTGCGACTGGCCCAGCACCGTGCCTTTGCGGGCGACCACGCCTTTCACGCTCAGCTGCTCCCCGTGGATGCGCACCACGTGGCCGACGGCGAACGCCGCGGACCCGAACAACTTGTCGGCGACGTCGTAGCCCAGCACCGCGACCGGGCGGCGCTGCTGCTCGTCCACCTCGGAGAGCGGCTCGCCGGCGGCGAAGCCGTAGTCCTCGACGATGACGAACTGCGGCGTCACGCCGAAGATGTAGGCATCGGCGACGCTCTTGTCGCGCCACTGCACGTCGGCCAGCGGCGTCGGCCACCCCGACTGCAGCGAGATCGCCTGCGCGTCGGGGAGGGCGCGCTCCACGTAGGGGATGTCCTCGGGGGCGATGATCGGCCGGCGCTGGATGCGCTTCCATTCCTCGTCATCGATGAACCCGAACTGGATCGGGTCGCGCCGGATCTGGAACGCGTTGACCCCGACGATGGCTCCGGCGAGCCGGTCGCGCACATAGGCGTTCATCCCCTGGATCACCGCGACCACGGCGACGAGAAAGCCGACGGAGACGATCACGCCGAGCAGCGTGAAGAAGGAGCGGAGCTTGTGGCTCCACACGGCCTGCAGCGCCATCACGATGGCTTCGGAGAGACGCATGGGGGAAACTTAAATGCAGAATGGAGAATGCAGAATGCAGAATGACGAAAGGAACATTCTGCATTCATACTTCTTCATTCTGCATTCCTTCTCATTCATAGCGCAACGCTTCCACTGGATCGAGCCGCGCGGCGCGACTGGCGGGGTAGAGTCCGAACCCGACGCCGGTGAACGCCGACGCCACCAGCGCGACGACGATCGACCACAGCGGCACGTGGGCCGGGATCGGCGTCAGCTGCGCCAGCGCGAACGCGACCAGCCCGCCGACCAGCATCCCGGCGACTCCGCCCACCAGCGTCAGCGTCGAGGCCTCTACCAGGAACTGCCACAGGATCGCGCCGCGCGTGGCGCCGAGCGCCTTGCGCACGCCGATCTCGCGCGTGCGCTCGGTGACGGAAATCATCATGATCGCCACGACGCCGACCCCGCCCACCATCAGCCCGATCGACGACAGCACCAGCATCACGAAGAAGAACATCCCCGTGACCTTGTGCCACGAATCGAGCAGCTTGTCCTGCGTGACCAGGGCGAAGGTGTTTTCCTGGCCGGGCTTGAGCCCGCGCAGCGAGCGCAGTGTGGCGGTGACCTCGTCCATCGCCTGCTCCTGCGTGTAGCCGGGCGCCGGCGCGACGGCGAGGCGCATCCACCCCTTGAAGTAGGGCAACGTCTTCGCGAACGCGCCGTGCGGCACGCCGGCCCACGGCTGCGTCGCGCCGCCGAAGATGTTCGGGGGATCGCGATACACCCCGATCACGGTGAACGGCACGCCGTCGACCTTCAGCTGCAGCCCGATCGGGTCGCGGCCCCGGAACAGCTGGTCGGCCAGCTTCTGATTGATCACGACCACCTGCTCGTTCGCCGCGTCTTCTAGGCGCGTGAAGGTGCGCCCGGGATAGACGTCGCCGCCGTTGACCTCCACCCACTGCGACGACAGCCCCGACACGGTGATCGACTGGAGACGCAGATCCCCGAATTCGACGATCCCCTGCGTTTCCTCGCGCCGCGTCACGTAGCGGACGCTCGGCAGCAGCGTGATGCGGTCGGCTTCGGCGTCGTTGATCGGCGGGTTGCGGCGCCACGGCGAGTTCTCGTCGGAGCCGTCCGAGACGTTGATGCCCGCCTGGAAGACGCGCCACACGAGAAAGGTGCGCGGCGCGATCTGCTCGAACGTCTCGGCGACGCCCTGGTTGATGCCGCTGATCATCGCCGCGATCACCATCACGACCATGACGCCGATCGCGACGCCGAGGATCGTCAGCGCGGCGCGGGCCTTGTTGGCGCGCAGCGAGTCGAGCGCGATGCCGACGCCTTCGAGGACCGGCGTCATGTTTCCTGCCGCAGCGCGGCGATCGGATCGAGCCGCGACGCCCGGCTCGCCGGGTACACCCCGGCGAGGATGCCGACGCCGGCCCCGAGCAGCACTCCGACGACGATCGACCACGGCGCGACGGCCGCGGGCAGCGGCGAGATCGCCGCCACGAGCTTCGCGAGGCCGAGCCCCGTCGCCACCCCGCCCGCCGCGCCGACGGTGGCCAGCGTCGTCGCTTCGACGAGAAACTGCCGCAGGATGTCGCGGCGCCGGGCGCCGAGCGACTTGCGGATCCCGATCTCGCGCGTGCGCTCGCTCACCGCCATCAGCATGATGTTCATGATCACGATGCCGCCCACCACGAGCGACACCCCGACGAGCCCCGGCAGCGCGAGGAACAGGATGCGGCTGATCTTGCTCCAGAAGTCCAGCACCTCGTCCGCCGTCTCGAGGGCGAAGTCATCGTCCGCCCGCGGGCGCAGGTGGTGGCGGCTGCGCATGATGCCCTCCGCTTGGGCGAGCGCCACGCGCATGTCATCCTGGGAATTGGCCTTCACGGCCAGCGCGTCCACCACGTGCGGGGCGTTGACGTACCGCTTCAGATCCGACGTCGCCGGAACCACGGCGAACTTGTCAAGCGACAGCCCGAACAGATTGCCCTGCTTCTCGACCACGCCGATGACGCGGTAGGGAATCGAGAACAGCTTGACCTCGCGCCCCACGGGATCGACGCCGCCGAACAGCTTGTCCGCCAGCTCCCACCCGATCACCGCGACCGGAGCGCCGGCTTCCACCTCCTGCGCGGTGAACGGCCGTCCGTGCGCGATCGTGAGCGAGCGGATCGCGAAGTAATTCTCCGTCACGGCGCTGACCGACACCCCGGTCACGTGCTTCGCGCCCGCGAACAGCGTCGTGAAGGTGGTCGATTCCCAGGCGGTCGTGACCGCGACGGTGAGCCCCCGGGCCACCGCCGTCGCGTCGTCGTAGGTGATGTGCGGCCGGCGCCGCCACACGCGCCAGGTGCTGTCGGTGACGTTGCCGAGCTGCACGTCGGGGAATTGCCGCAGCCGGAAAGTGTTGATGCCGAGGATGGTGCCGGCGAAGCGGTCGGTCATGTAGCGGTTCATGCCCTGGACCACCGAGACGACGGCGATCAGGAACATGACGCCGATGAACACGCCGATGATGGAAAAGGTGCTCTTGAGCTTCTGGGCGCGGAGCGTCTGCAGGGCGAGGCGGATGGCCTCGAAGAAGGGCATGGTGAGACCGCTAAATGCAGAATGCAGAATGGAGAATGCGGAATTCTGCATTCATCATTCTGCATTCATCATTCATATCGCAACGCCTCCACCGGATCCAGCCGCGCCGCCCTGCTCGCCGGATAAATCCCGAACAGCACTCCCGTGAACGCCGCCATCAGCAGGGCGACGACGACGGAGCCCACCGGCACGTGAGCGGGGAAGTGCAGCCCCACCTTGAGCAGGAAGGAGATCAGGCCGCCGCCGATCATGCCGCACACGCCGCCGGCGAGCGTCAGCGTCGCCGCTTCGACGAGGAACTGCCACAAGATCTCGTGCCGCGTGGCACCGAGCGCCTTGCGCACGCCGATCTCGCGTGTGCGCTCGGTGACCGAGATCATCATGATCGCGACCACACCGACGCCGCCGACCATCAGGCCGACCATCGACAACACGATCATCAACACCTTCAGCATGATCGTCGTCTTGCCGATGTCGGCGAGGTACTGCTCCTGCGACACGACGGCGAAGTTGTTCGGCTGGCCCGGCCGCAGGCCGCGCGCGACGCGCAACGCCTCGGTGACGTCTTCCATCGCCTTCTGCGTCGAGGCGTTTTCGGTCGGCCCGACCAGCAAATCCATCCATCCCTTCCAGTAGTTGATGTACTTCACCAGCGCGCCGTGCGGGATGTAGACCTCGAACCCGTCGTCCCCGCCGAACAGCTGGGGCGGCGGATTGAACACGCCGATGACCTGGTACGGCATCGCCCCGATCTTGATCGTGCGATCGAGCGGATCGAGCCCGCCGAACAGCCAGTCGGAGAGCTTCTGGTTGATCACGACGACCTGCGCGCCCGCTTCGTCTTCCGCCGGCGTATAGGAGCGGCCCGGGAAGACATCGCCGCCGCCCACGTTGACCCAGTCCGCGCTGCGGCCATGGACGCTCACCGACGACGTGCGGCGGTCGCCGTTCGACACTTCGATCCCGCCTGTCCCTTCGTCCAACGCGACGAACTGCACGCTGGGCAGCGCCTTGATCACGCGCGCGTCCGCCATCGACATGGGGGGATTGTGGCGCCAGGGGCAATGCTCGTCAGTGTCGTCGCAGATCTCGATGCCGCCCGAGTAGAACCGCCCCACGTAGAACGTCTTCGGCCCCAGCGTCGCAAGCTCGTCGCTCAGCCCCTTGTCGAACCCGGCGATGAGCGCGCCGATCACCATCACGACCATCACCCCGATCGCGACGCCGAGAATCGTGAGCGCCGCCCGCACCTTGTTCGAGCGCAGCGAGTCGAGGGCGATGCCGACGCCTTCCAGGAGCGGGGTCATGGGGTCACTCGTGCCGCAGAGCGGCGATGGGGTCGAGTCGGGCGGCGCGCATCGCGGGGTAGACGCCGGCCACGACCCCCACGCCGCCGCCGACCACGATGCCCAGCAGGATCGACGATGGCGCGACGGTCGCGGGGAGCGGCGTCGCCACGTTGAGAACGACCGAGATGAGGATGCCCGCGCCGATGCCGAGCGCCGCGCCGATCACGGCGATCGTCACCGACTCGGCGAGGAACTGGCGCCGGATGTCGCGCCGCCGCGCGCCGAGCGACTTGCGGATCCCGATCTCGCGGGTGCGCTCCGCCACGGCCATCAGCATGATGTTCATGATCACGATGCCGCCCACGACGAGCGCGATCGCCACCAGGCCGGGGCCGAAGATCATCAGGTAGCGTTCGATCTTGCCCCAGAAGCTCAGCACGCCCTCCGAGGTCTCGAGCGCGAAGTTGTCGTCCTGGCGGGGATGCAGGTGGCGGCGGCTGCGCATCACCGCTTCGGCCTCGTCCATCGCCTGGCGCATCTCGGGCTCGGAGTTGGCCTTGACCATGAGCGCGTCGATGACCCCGGGCGGGTTCACCTCGCGCTGGATCGGCGAGAGCGCCGGGGCGACGACGAACTTGTCGAGCGAGATGCCCAGCAGATTGCCGCGCCGCTCCGCCACCCCGACCACCCGGTAAGGAAGCCCTTTGACGTGGATGAACTTCCCCAGGGGATCGACGCCCTCGAACAGGCGATCCGCCAGGTCGTGACCCAGCACGACGACGGACACGCCCCCTTTGTCTTCCTGCGCGGTGAACGGCCGTCCTTCCTCGATCCTGATGTTGCGGATGTCGAAGTATTGCGTCGTCGCGCCGTTGAGCGATACCTGGCTCACCTTCTTGAGACCGTACTGCACGTCGCCGCGGTCTTCCGACCACCAGGCGGTCTGCACCGGCAGGGTCATCGCCGCGGTGACGGCATTGGCGTCTTCGAAAGTGATGCGCGGGCGTCGCGCCCAGGCCCGCCACGTCGAGTCGGTGACGTTGGGCGTGAAGTTGGGACGCTTGCGCAGGTGGAACGTGTTCACGCCCACCAGGGTGCCCGCGAACTTGTCGGTCATATAGGCGTTCACGCCGTTCACGATCGACCAGGCGCCGATCAGGAACGCCACGCCGATGAACACGCCGATCAGCGCGAAGCCGCTCTTCAGCTTCTGCGCCCGCAGCTGCCCGAAGGCGAGGCGCACCGCTTCGAAGAACCGCACGCTACGCGGCCTTGCGCTGGTCGGTGGCGATGAGCCCGTCGCGCAGCGTCACGACGCGCGCCGCGTGGGCCGCGATATCGGCCTCGTGCGTCACCATCACGACCGTCTGGCCCTGGCGGTGCAGGTCGCCGAACACGCTCATGATCTCCTGGCTCGTCGTCGAGTCGAGGTTGCCCGTCGGCTCGTCAGCCAGCAGAATGCTCGGCGCGTTGACGAGCGCGCGGGCGATCGCGACGCGCTGCCGCTGGCCGCCCGACAGCTCGTTGGGCTTGTGGTCCATGCGGTCCGCCAGGCCGACGCGCCTGAGCGCCTGCGCCGCCTTGTCGCGGCGCTCGCGCGACGACAGCCCGGCGTAGATCAACGGCAGCTCGACGTTGTGCAGCGCCGAGGCGCGCGGCAGCAGGTTGAACGTCTGGAACACGAACCCGATCTCCTTGTTGCGGATGCGCGCCAGGTCGTCGTCCGCCAGATCGGAGACCTTCTGGCCGTTGAGCCAGTACTCCCCCGACGTCGGGGTGTCGAGGCACCCGATCAGGTTCATCAGCGTCGATTTGCCCGAGCCCGACGGGCCCATCACCGCCACGTACTCGTTGCGGCGGATCTGGAGATCGACGCCGCGCAGCGCGCGCACCACTTCCGACCCCATGTCGTACTCACGCGCCAGCTTGTGCGTGAGGATGACGATGTCGGGGAGCGGTGTGTCGCCGGTCCGGAAGTCCTGGGGCCGGCTCACGACGACGCCTTCTTGGCGCTGTCCGCCGGGGCCTTCATCGCGCGCACCGCCGACCCGTCCCGCAGGTCGCGGATCGCCTGGTACGGCCCGGCCACGATCTGCTCGCCTTCCTTCACGCCGCCGAGCACTTCGAAGTACTCGTCGCCCGCGATGCCGACCTGTACCGGCCGGAACGTCGCTTTTCCGTTGGCCACGATGAACACGCCCTCGGTGTCCTTCTTCTTGCCCACCTTGGAGGTGTCGCGCCGCGTTTCCGGCGTCACCGGCGTGTTCTCGCGCACCGTGAGCGCGATGATCGGAATCGCCAGCGCCTCTTTGCGCGTGTCGGTGACGATCCGCGCCGTCGCCGACAGGTCGGGCCGCACGTCGGGCGGCGGGTTGGTGAGCGTGATCTCCACCTCGTAGTCGACCGCGCGGTCGTTCGTGCCCGTCGCCGCGGACGCGGCCGCCTGCGCCAGCAGCGCGCTGTTGGCGATCTTCGTCACGCGGCCGATGAATACCGTATCGGGGAAGGCGTCGATCGACACCTCGACCGAGTCGCCGAGCTTCACCCGCACCACGTCGGTTTCGTCGACGTTGACCTTGGTCTGGATCACCGAGAGGTCGGAAACGGTGAGCAGCAGCCCCACGTCCTTCGAGAAGGTGCCGGGCACCGCCACTTCGCCCTCCTCCACGGCGAGGCGCGTGATGCGTCCGGTCATCGGCGCGACGATGCGCGTCTTGGAGAGCTGGTCGCGTGCGGACTGAACGCCGGCGCGGGCCTGGTCGACCTGGTGTGTGGCCGAGTTGGCGACGGCCTCGGCGACGTTGGCCGCCGTCTGCGCCTGATCGTATTGCTCGTCGGAGATCAGGTTCGGGTTCTGCTGCTTCAGCTGTTTGGCGCGGTCCCAGGCGCGGCGCGCCTGGTCCCGGCTGGCATTCGCCTGGACGCTCGCCGCCTGGGCCGACGCGTAGGTCGCCTGGGCCCGCTCGAGCTCCGCCTGATAGATCGTCGGATCGATCTGGAGAAGGAACTGGCCTTTCT